>NZ_JBJURM010000002.1:0-455850 GCF_046097995.1 Rhodococcus sp. 5A-K4 | reverse complement strand
CGCTCGACGGCTGCTCGACGCCGGAGCGCAGGTCACGTTGATCGATCTGCCTTCGTCCGACGGTAAGCAGGTGGCGGCCGATCTCGGAGCTGCCGCGCAATTCGCCCCGGCCGACGTCACCGACAGCGAACAATTCGCCGAAGCACTCGACGCGGCGCACGAGCGCGGCGGCCTTCGCGGCGTCGTCCACTGCGCGGGTGCCGGGCGTCGCATGCGCATTCTCGACAAGGACGGAAAAGCCGGATCGGTCGAAGATTTCGAGTTCGTCGTCAAACTGAATCTTGTCGGTTCGTTCAACGCACTCCGTCTCGGCGCCGAGCGGATGGCAGAACTCGATGCCGTGGACGGTGAGCGAGGAGCCATCATCATGACGGCGTCGGTCGCAGCATTCGAAGGTCAGATCGGTCAGATCAACTACACGGCGTCCAAAGCCGGCATCGTCGGTATGACGGTCACCGCTGCGCGCGATCTCGCCAGCCGCGGAATCCGCGTCAACACCATTGCTCCCGGCATCATGGACACTCCCCTGCTGGCGCGCCTGCGCGAAGATGTGCGCACGGCCCTCGAAGCCTCGGTTCCCAACCCCTCCCGGCTTGGTCGCCCGGACGAGTTCGGCCAGCTGGCCGTCTCGATGCTCGAGAACGGCTATCTCAACGGCGAAACCATCAGACTCGACGGCGCGATCCGAATGGCTCCCCGGTGACGGGCATCAGCGTGATCGCCAATCCACAACTGCGCCACAACATGCACTACCCGGACACCACCATGGCCTACTGGGCACCCAGCATGGCGGCGCTCTACGGTGATCGCCTCGCCGTCGTGGACGGCGAGCGCACGTGCACGTTCCGCGAACTCGGTCAGCGCAGTGCACAATTCGCCGGCGCACTGCGGCAGGCCGGGGTCGGCGTCGGCGACGTCGTGTTGCTACATCTCGGGAACTGCGTCGAGTTCCTCCAGGCCTACTACGGCTGCCTGCAGGCCGGGACGACCGTTACATTGGTCAATCCGCTGCAGCCAGAACTTGGACTGCGCAAGCAGATCGAGGAGACGTCCGCCGTTGCTGCGGTCACTCAGAGTTCGCAGCTGCACACACTGCTCGCGGCCTCTTCCGGAACCTCCGTACGTACGATCGTGATGGTCCAGGACACCGAGGGTGCGCTCGACACACCGGAGTCGGTCGTCGCGTTCGACGCCTTCATCGCCGATCTACCCACCGAATTCACCCCTGCCTCCGTCCGAAGCGACGACATCGCACACATCGCGTTCACCGGCGGAACCACCGGAGTATCCAAAGGTGTTCGTGTTCTTCACCGCAACGTCGTCGGCAACATCACGCAGATGTGTGGGTGGAGAACCGGGCACGAGTTGGAGGCAGGTCCGGACGGTCTCGTCACGCCTCGACGCATCGACGGCCTCGACGTGCTCGGTCCGACGCCGGGAACAGGGGCGACCATCGTGGTCTCACCTCTCTTCCACGCACATTCGTTGCTCAACACGTCGTTCCTGTTGATCTCCGGTCTCACCCAGGTATTTGCCGGTCGGTTCGAACCCGGCCGGATGCTCGAGCTGATCGAAAAGCACGAGGCCACCTACCTCACCGGGTCTCCCGCTATGTGGCACGCACTGTCGGTTCATCCCGACGCTACTGTGCGCAACACCGACAGCGTGTGCGTCGTATCTTCGGGCGCTGCCCCGATCGACAGCGTCACGCTCGCCGCACTCCGCCGGGCATTTCCCAAAGCGCTCGTCGTCGAGGGGTACGGGCTGACCGAGGCCACCTGTGTGGTCACGGCAGCTCCGCTGATCAACGGCTCGGAATACCGGCAGAGCAGCGTCGGCCTCCCGATTTTCGACACCGAGATCCAGATTCGCGATCAGCTGGACCGGAAGACCGTTCTGGGCGAGAACGAACGCGGCGAACTGTGGGTGCGTGGGCCTCAGGTCACCGACGGCTATCTCGGACACCCGGAAACCACCGCAGAACAGTTCGTCGACGGCTGGTTGGACACGGGTGACATCGCGTACCTGGACTCGGACGGATACCTCTTCATCTGCGACCGGGCGAAGGACATGCTCATCTACAAGGGGTACAACGTCTATCCGCGGGAACTCGAAGAGATTCTGGTTTCGCACCCGGCGATCTCGACTGCCGCGGTTGTCGGCCGCGAAGTGGGGAGCAACGGCCAGGAGCCCGTAGCCTTCGTGGTGATGATTCCGGGCGCCGAGTTCGACGCCGAGCAGATCAAGGCGTTTGTCGCCGAGCAGGTGCTGCCGTACAAGAAGATTCGCGAGGTCGTCGAGGTAGAACTCCTTCCGACATCGGCTGCCGGTAAGGTCCTCAAGACCGATCTCCGCTCGAGACTTCTCGAATCCGTCGATCAGAAAGGCGGTTCCAGGTGACGACCTTCGCAGACCTGACGTCGCAATTGCGTGTCCCGGTTCTCGCTTCACCGATGTTCATCATCTCGACTCCTGACCTCGTCATCGCGCAGTGCACCGCTGGGATCATCGGGTCCTTCCCGGCACTGAATGCTCGTCCGCAGTCGGCACTTCGGGATTGGCTCAAACTGATCACCGTGGCTCGTGAGGAACATGATCGTGAGCACCCGGAGAATCCGTCGGCGCCATTTGCCGTCAACCTCATCGTCCACCGGTCCAACAACCGCCTGGAAGAGGACCTGGCGACCATCGCCGAGTTCGAGGTTCCGATCGTCATCACGTCCCTCGGCGCTCGCACCGACATCAACGACGCCGTCCACGCATACGGTGGAATCGTTCTTCACGACGTCATCGACAATCGCTTTGCACGCAAGGCGATCGAGAAGGGCGCCGACGGACTGATCGCGGTAGCTGCCGGGGCCGGTGGTCATGCCGGTAGGCAGTCGCCGTTTGCCCTGATTCGGGAGATTCGTGAGTGGTTCGCCGGTCCACTGCTGTTGTCAGGTGCCATCGCTCATGGTGATTCGATTCTCGCTGCGCTCGCGGCCGGAGCCGATTTGGCATACGTCGGATCAGCTTTCATCGCAACCGAAGAGGCTAACGCGGATCCTGCGTACAAGGAGATGATCGTGGGTTCAGGGGCCTCCGACATCGTCTATTCCAACCTGTTCACCGGAGTACACGGAAACTACCTGCGGGGCAGCATCGTTGCTGCCGGCTTGGACCCCGACAACCTAGCCGAATCCGATCCTTCCGCAATGAGTTTCGCGACCACCGACACCGATACCAAGGCGTGGCGTGACATCTGGGGCGCCGGACAGGGCATCGGAGCGATCGACGCCGTACTTCCGACGCATGCAGTAGTAGAGCGTCTCGCCGCCGAGTACGCTGCCGCTCGAGAACGCATCTGCCGACTCTAGTGCTGTGACCGGTGTTCGTCGGACAGGTACTCGTGGATCAGGTTCACGAATACCTGTCCCACCGGCGACAACGTCGAGGGGTCGAAGGCGAGACCGTACGCACGCAGGAATCTCGGCTCGCAGGCCCGTTCCACGACCTGACCAGGCATCGATTTCGCCACCGAGCGCTCGACCAACGAACCGCCGAGGCCGGCGATGACCATCGGGAGCCGTGACTCCCGTTGCTCGGTCACCACCGCGAGTTCCGTTCTGGTACCGGCCTTTCGGATCGAATCTTCGATCGCGTCGCCCATCGCTGCCCCGCGAGGAACGAATACCATGGGAATGTCCGGCATTTCCGAAAGGCGTACCGGCCCCTCGGGTAGTTCGGTTCCCGCCGGGTAGACCAGGCGGTACTCCTGCTCCCCCAATTCGACGATCTCGAGCCCTTCGCCCGCTTCGAGAGGCAGATGAGCCACCGCGAATTCACAGTGGCCGTCCCGGATGAGACTTTCCAGATTGTCCTCACGCTCGAGTTCCGAAAATCTGACTCGTGCTTGCGGATACCGTCGACAGAACTCCGCAATCAGATCGACGATCGTCCCCGAGGTCAGTGCAGGGAAAGCCATGATGTCGAGGCGACCGACGATGGCGCCATCGGATGCCGTCAACTGTTCAGCCGCCGCAGCGACGTCTCGCAAAACCTGTCGACTCGGGCCGACCAGGCTGCGACCGGCCGCACTGAGGACCATCCCGCGCCCGATGCGATGGAAAAGCCGCACTCCCAGTTCACGTTCGAGCCCGCGCAACGCTTGTGACACGGTCGGCTGAGCAACTCCCAATGCAGCTGCGGCGCCGTTGATCCCCTTGTTTTCGACGACCGCGAGGAAGTACTCCATCTGCCGGAACTCCACAGTTCACTCCTCTTCCTTGGACGGAACGGCGGAGGTGGCCATTTCCGCAGCCGTCGCGATGAATGCGGCGGCGGCCGGGGACTGCTCGCCCGAGCGATAGACGATGCCGACGTCGCGTGTCAGCGGCGGATCGAAGGAGAAGGCGCAGACGTCTGTCATCTGCTGCTGTGCAACCCTTCTCGGCACGACGGTGGCGCCGATCCCTCGACGCACGAGTTCCCACGTGGTCACAGGGTGGACACAGTCCACTACTACGTTCTCGGCGCCTTCGCTGAGTAGACCCCGGAACTGATTCGATTGATCACCGAGATCGACCACCAGCGGCAAACTGTGCAAGAGCGTTCGCGGAACCGGATCCGCCAACGGCGTTGCAAGCCTGCCGGACAACGACGCATGGGTGGCGAGTACCAACTCCTGGGCGGCAATCGGAGCCGTGACCAAACCTTCGTACCCGATACTCAGATCGGTGACGCCGACCTCGGCCGACCCTCGCCGCAACGCATTGTCGACCCCGGCCGGGCCGTACGTGTCGAGGACGCGCACCACGATCTTCGGAAAGTTGGCCCGGAATCGCCGGACCAACTCGACCATCGGATCGATGGAGAACGCCGAGTACGAGACGACGTCCACCCGGCCGAACTCGAGTTCGCGAACGGCGGTCACTTTAGCCTTCGCGCGCTCGACGTCGGCAAGGATTCTCCTGGCCGCGAGATCGAACGTGCGGCCCGCGTCGGTAAGAACCAACCGCCTACCGGTCCGATCGAACAGCGTGGCGCCGAGTCGACGCTCGAGCGTGCGAATTGCCTGAGACAGCGAGGGCTGCGAAATGTAGAGAGCCTGAGCGGCCTTCGTTATCCCACCGTGGTCGACGACAGCGACGAAGTAGGTAACGAAATGCAGATCCACTCATCCATCATACGACCAGCGATCTGACGCTCACTCCACTCGAGTTAGCCCTGGTACGGCCCACTCTCCGGTGAAGACCGGCTCCCGCTTTTCCACGAAGGCACGAACCGCGTCGGTAGCATCCGTCGCAAAATTGACCGCTTGCGCCCTCGCCTCGTTGTCCAAGGCTTCCCGCAACGAGAGTGAGGTGTGATGTTCGAGCATGGCGGCAGACTGACTCAGTGCGGCTGGCGGACCGTCAGCGAGCCGCTGCGCAAGCTTCGACGTGTGTTCGTCCATTTCACCCGGCTCGACCAGATAGGTCACCAACCCGAGCTCGTAGGCTTCCTGTGCGTCGATCGTCTCGGCGAGCATCACCAGTCGCTTCGCTTGCTGGAGGCCGACCAGTCTCGGCAGGATCCACGAACCCCCGAAGTCGACAGACAACCCCCGTTTGGCAAAGATCTGGCTGAACTTCGCGCCCTTGGCTGCCACGACGAAGTCGCAGAGCAACGCCATGTTCCATCCGGCTCCGACGGCAAACCCGTCGACCTTCGCCACCAGAGGCTTGGGAAACTCACCCAGTGCGATCGCCGTTGCGTTGATGACACGCATGCGATCGAGCGGGTGCGACGAGCCGCGTTTGTCCAGATCGGAGCCCGCACAGAAGGTCCCGTCCGCGCCGGTCAGGATCACAGAGCGAATCTGCGAATCCTCTTGAAGTTCGAGGACTGCTTCACGTAGAGCGATCCAGGCGTCGAGATCGAGAGCGTTGCGGCGGTGCGGCCGACACAGAACAATCGTCGCGACAGCACCGTCACGTTCGATGCTTACGGCCGCGCGCTCGATCGTCTCGGCACTCATGAACCACTCCACACGGGAGAGCGCTTCTCAGCAAATGCCGTTGCACCTTCCTTGGCGTCACGTGAGGTGAAGACCGGATCGATGAATTCGCGTTGCGCGACAAAGGCATCCGGATCGGTGTACTTGGCGGACATCGCCAGTACCTGCTTGGTCGCGCGAACAGCCAGTGGACCGTTTGCCGCTACTCGGGCCGCAAGCTCGCGTGCGACGGTCAGTGCCTGTCCAGGTTCGGCGAGCCGATTGACCAAGCCGTGATGATGCGCCACGGTGGCACTGAGCGGATCCCCGGTGATCGCGATTTCCATGGCCAACTGGTACGGGAGGATCTTGGGCAGACGCAAAAGGCCACCGGCGGCCGCGGCAAGTCCCCGCTTCACTTCGGGCAAGCCGAATTTCGCGTCGGTGGATGCCACGATCAGATCGGCCGCCAACGCAAGTTCGCACCCGCCGGCGAGGGCCCACCCCTCGACGGCTGCGATCAGCGGCTTCGACGGCGGAGCTTCAGTCAGGCCGGCGAACCCACGACCGGGCAGCGATGGCCGTTCCCCCCGCGCAAATCCCTTGAGATCCATACCGGCGCAGAAGGTTCCACCAGCTCCGGTCAGAATGCCGATGGTGAGATCGGCCCGTTCCTCGAACTCGTCGATGGCCGCAGCCAAGGCTTCGGCAAGTTCGAGATTGACCGCGTTCTTGGCCTCGGGACGATTGAGGGTGATGACGGCAACGCCCTCGGCGAAGTCGGTGAGCACGACGCTCATGTTCGGTTCCTACTTCCGTGATGAGATTCTTGAAAGGTCACTGCGCGCGAATGCTCCAGCGCACGGGTGTGCCGCCGGACGGTGTCACGATCTCCCGCTTGGCCAAAACAACGAGATGAGCATGGGTTTCGCGGACTGCCAAGCGAAGTAGTCGCGGCGACATCTGTTCGAACGGGCGAGACCAGGAGATCGTGCGTGAGAGTTCCCAGGCCGTGGATTCGGGCTCATCCTGAACCGCAGCCACGATCTCCGCCAATCGCTCCTCGTGGTGCCCCATCAATTGACGTGCACGATCGGCGATCCCACGGAATCGATATTCATGTGCCGGAAGCACTTCGCACTCGCCCAGTGTTGTCGTCGCCTCGAGCGAGAGAAGATAACGATGAAGCGGGTTCTCGAGTTCACCGGGAATCGTGGAGATGTTCGGGCTGATCCTCGGCAGCATGTGATCGCCGCTGAACAACAAGCCTCTGTCCTCTTCCACGAAGCAGAGATGTCCGGGAGTGTGCCCCGGTGTCCACTGAGCCCGGAGATTCCACCCGGGAAGATCGAGTGAATCACCATCTCCCAGAACAATGTCGATGGTTTCGTGCTCAGCGAACCGCACCAGGTCGACCCGAGACGCGTCGAGCACTTCGGCCGGTGCGCCGAGTTCGGACAATTGCAGGTTCCAGCCACTGATGTCGTCGCGGGTCTGCTCGGGACCGTGGTATCCGAGGAGCGTCGCGTCGGCCACGTGCATCGCAAGCGTTGCGCCGCTGACCTGCCGAAGACGCGGCGCCAGACCGAAGTGATCGGGATGCAGGTGCGTGATTGCCGCATAGCGCACTTCGGAAACGTGGTATCCGATCGATGCTATGCCGTCGACGAGAGCCTGCCACGACTGTTCGTGATCCCAACCGACGTCGATGAGGGCAAGTCCGTCGTCGAGCGCGAGTGCGTAGACGAGCACGTAACGCAAAGGGTTGTCCGGCATGGGAACAGGGATCGACCACAGTCCGTCCCGCACCTGTTCCACCGGTGGAAGGACTTTGTTCGCCCACGCCTCACGTTGTGCGACACCGACGTCTTCGGTCACGATCATGATGCTTCTCCGCTCGCGTTCAGCATGGTCCGCAGGCTCGACTTGAGCAGTTTCCCGCTCGCGTTGCGAGGCAAGGAGTCCACGAAATGGATCTGGCGAGGTTTCTTGTACGACGCCAACTTCGCTGTGCTGAACGCGATCAACTCGTCGACGCTCGGCACGTCGGCACCGTCGACCAGTTTGACCACCGCGGTGACGGATTCACCCCAGCGCTTGTCCGGAACCCCGACCACCGCGACCTCGGCAACCGAGGGGTGTTCGGCCAGAATGGATTCCACCTCGATCGGATAGACGTTCTCACCGCCGGTGATGATCATGTCCTTGAGGCGATCGGTGACGAACAGATACCCCTCGTCGTCCAAATGGCCGGCGTCGCCTGTTCGGAGAAAGCCGTCCTGAGTGAACAATTCCGCGGTCTCTCGGTCACGTCGCCAGTACCCGCGAGTGTTGTTTCTGCTGCGCGCAACGATCTCACCGGATTTGTTGGGCGGCAATACCTCACCAGTTGTGACGTCTCGAATGGAGATCTCGACGCCGATCATGGGTTTTCCCGCAGAGCGGAGCAACTCCGAACGCGGACCGCTCACATGATGGTCGAAGGCACGAAGGACGGATACCGAACCAGTTGTCTCGGTCATCCCGTATCGCTGGACGAATTTGCAGTTCAAGACAGTCATCGCATGAGCGAGGAGTGCCGGAGTGATCGGCGACGCCCCATAGGCGACCACCTCCAGGCTGGTCAGATCGAAACTGTCGAGAGTGGGCAGATCTACCAGCGTCTGAATGACGGCAGGCACCAGAAATGCGTGGGTGACATGGTGAGTCGCGATGGCATCAGCGACCCGAGCCGGCGCCATGTCTCCGAGCAGCACCAAAGGCACGCCGGCCGACAAGCACGTACTCATCCAGCCGGCGCCGGCGATGTGAAAGAGGGGAAGTGCGTCGAGTGCGACTGCATTCGAACCGAATTCGTAGACATCGAACCCCTCTGGCTCGTTGTACAGATTCCGGTGCGTGGCCACGACGCCCTTGGGCCGGCCGGTTGTCCCGGACGTGTACAGCTGCAGAACTGCTGCGTCCGGATCGTGCCCCTGTCCGGGGTCGACGCCGTTCCCGGAGGCCACGAACTCCGCCCAGGTTCGCGAATCCGGCAGGCCCCCTGCAGCTCCCACGGTTATGACCTCGATCTCCGGCAACGCTGCGGACATCGCCGCCGCCCCCGCGGCGAACTCGTCATCGACGATCAAGACGTCGAGCTCCGCGTCCTCGGCGATGTCGACGAGTTCGAGTGGGTTGAGCCGCCAGTTCAACGGGATGAACACAGCGCCTGCCTTCGCACACGCGATGAAGGTTTCCGCACCTTCGAGCCCCATCCGCAGTAGCGCACCGACGCGAGCACCGGCTGCGGTCACTTCTGCCAGCGCGCTCGCCAAGGTACTGGTCTCGCCATCCAGCTCAGCCCATGTCAAAGTTCGGTCGCCGCACGTGATCGCCGGTTCGGACGGCCGTGTCGACGCCGAGTGGCGTATCCGGTTGGGTAGGTGAAGCTCGCTCACATCACGCTCCTGTGTTCCAGGTACTCACCGAGCACGAACCGCGGTCGGTGGTACTGGAACAGTCGACCATCGCTATGGCCTGCGCCACAAAGACGAGAAGGCGCACAGAGCCATAGCTGAGACCTATGTCTGCAGGTCGCAGCAAGTCACCGCCGCCAAGGTCCGGTCATCTGGGAGAATTTGCCAGATGCAGGCACCCGGGATGGACATACGCAGCGCGCAGTATCTCGTCGCCGTCGTCGATCACGGCAGCGTCACCGCCGCCGCGGACGTCCTGCGTATCTCGCAACCGTCACTCTCGCAGGCCGTACGCAACCTCGAACGAGCACTCGGATCCACACTCTTCGAGCGCACCACTCGCGGTCTGGCTCCCACCACAGTCGGACTGGCAATTACCGATTCTGCACGTGCGCTGCTCGCCGACGTTGCTCGGGCCGAAGCCGCGGTGGCCGCAGTAACCGCTTTGCGCACCGGCGAACTCGCCATAGCTGTTCAGTCCGATCTTGCCATCGACCCTGTCGCAGAGGTCGCCGGACGCCTCCATCTGACGGCGCCCGGAATTCGGTTCTCCACGAACGCCGTCCCGAACGCACAGGACGTGCGCGCGCTGGTCAGAGCGGGCACGTGTGAACTCGGGTTTCTCGAGACCCACCCGGGTACCGATGTCTCCGACGGGCTTCGAGAAATTGCCGTGAGTACCCAGGAAACGGTCTTGTCGATCCCCGTTCGCCTGGCCACAGACCTACCCGATCCGGTTCCGCGCGCCGTGGTTGCGCGCCTGCCGATGGTGGTCGAGGCATCGACATTTCGGCGCGGGCATTCGATCGACGACGATCTGGAGCTCACCAACGTCGTCGTGGAAGTACCTGATCGCCTTGCCGTCCGGGAAATGGTCGGGCAAGGTGTAGGCGCCGCGCTGCTGCCCAGATCGATCGCCGAACAAGACTCCCCAGCATCTGAGGTTCGCTCGCTTTTCCCGCCGATCACGCGGCAGACGATCTTGGTCTACCGCGACGGCCCGCTCTCGCCGGCCGGGTCTGCGTACATCGAGAACGTCTCCACACGTCACAAGCCGACCACGAACAGCCTGCCCAACGGCGAGAGCGTCTCCGGATCGAACTCGATGCCGTAATTCAGTGAGATTGCGGGCTCCACCGGAAATATCTCCGCGCCGGACGCGACCGATCTCTCGGCCAACGAACGCTCCATGAATGCCATACCCAAACCCGCAAAGACGAACGCGCCGACGGTCTCCCGCTGCGCCAACTCCGTCGACATCCGAGTCCGGGCCCCGGCGGCCTGCAGAGACGACTCGATGGCAAGCCGAGCCCGCGAGTGTTTGAGCACACCCACCACGGGGAGATCGGGCAATGCAGTCAATGACACCGGCTCTCCCGCAGCGGGTTTCACACTATTCGGCCAGACGTCAGGATGAACCCCCGACGGCACTGCCAGCCAGTATTCGTTCACCCCGATCACTTTCGTGGACAGCGCCGACATGTCGGGTGGCCAATAGCTGAAGACCACCTCGCATGCGCCGTCTGCCAACACCTGCTCAGACGTTGCGCCCTGCGGCAGTTCACCGACCCGAACGGTCACAGCAGGCCACCGCTCACGAAAGTCCGCCACGATGCGTGCGATCGGACCTTCGAGACCATGTGCCGCGGAGCAGATGTCGAGCCGCCCACGAGGCTCGTCGGCCGTCCCGGTCGCGACATTGAATGCGGCCGCACTGCTGCGCATCATCTGCCTCGCCGGCCCTACCAACGCCCGACCTGCCGCCGTCAGAACCAAACCGCGACCGACACGGTGAAACAGTTCGACTCCGAGTTCACGCTCGAGACCACGAATACCCTGCGACAACGACGGCTTGGTGACCGACAGATTCTGCGCAGCCGTCGACAAGGACTCCCCACCGGCAACGGCAAGGAAGTACTCGATCTGACGTAGGTCCACGCCATCGACTTTGCCATAAGCGCAGCCGACAGTACCGCCGGCAAGCGCAGACGGTGTTCATACACGCTTCACTAGTCGGACATACAGGACACACCTTTTTCTACCCGGCGCCACCTAGCGTAATTGGTCCAGACCAATTACGGATGGGTCTGAACCACCGCGTCGAAGACAAGGAATCCTCGTGAGACGTACGACCATCGCGATAGCAGCCGTGACCGCGGCTCTCGCCGTTCCCGGCATCGCCCCCGCCGAATCCCAAGCCGAACCCAGCTGGGGCAGTTCGTCCTTCGAATGGGGTAGCTCTTCGGGCGAGAACAACACGCCGCCCGCAGCGCCCGGCGTCAGCGTCCCCGGCGGACGGTACGAGCACCCTGTCGATCTGACCTTCACCGCCGCGCGCGGCGCCACCGTCCGCTACACCTTGGACGGAACGACACCCACCACCGACAGCCAAGCTGCCACACCGGGACGTCCGCTGCAGATCGCACAGGACACCAACGTCACTGTCGCCGCTTTCCGCGGCGATCACGCGAGCGCGGCCGTCTCGTTCGGCTACCTGATCAAGACCTCGGAGAAGCCGCTGGCTCAGGTCGTCGTGATGTCCGACGTCCACGTCGGCGACCACGCGAACAACGACAAGAAGTACGAAAGCTTTTTCGACACAATCGGTTCCATCTTCCCGAAACCCGACGCGATCCTCTCCAACGGCGACATGATCAACGACAACGGAGACGGCAAGGGGCCTGACCACAAGATCGTCGCAGAAATCTTCCAGGCAAACCTCGCCAGGAAGGGCATGAACGACACACAACTCCTGATCTCCAACGGCAATCACGATGCAAGTCTCGCGGCAATCAGAGCCGGATATCCGGCGGAGTGGTTCCCGGATTCCGGTGGCGGATACTACGAATCCGATGTCAGCGGTGTCCATCTCTTCACGGTCAACACCGAGACATACAACAATGATTCAGCGCAACGTAATTGGCTGAAGTCCCGCCTGACCGAAATCACCGCGGAGTCCGGGAACCTGACCAAGCCGATCCTGGTCCAGGGACACCGACCGGCAAGCAACACAGCCATGGACGGCCAGCAGGCGTCGAACCCTCGACTGACCGAAGACTTGAGCGCCTTCCCTCAGGCAATCTTCTTCTCCGGGCACTCGCACCTGAACAACAACGACGACCGGTCGATCCATCAACGCGACTTCACGGCGGTCAACGACGGCTCGATGTCGTACATCGAAATCGATCACGGCTACCAGATGGTGACCGAGTCCGGTCTCGCGAACCGTTTCGAATCACCCACTGCCCAAGCGCTCTTCGTGGAGGTCTACCAGGACCGCACGGAAATCAACCGCATCAACATGGCGGCAGACAAGCACGACATCTACACCGGAGGCGCGTGGTCAGCCAACTGGCAGCCGCCGTACTCGAGCGCGGGGACGCTGAGCGGTTCGGGGTGGACGGTCGAGCTCGACGGGTCGACCAACCAGCAGATCAAGGACAACTTCCGCTACACCTCGGGCGCACGGAACACGCACGCGCCGGAGTTCACCTCGAGCACTCCGCTCTCGGTGACGACCGGCGAAAACGGTGCGACCGCACTGAGGATCGCGCAGGCCAAGGACGATCAGATGGTGCACCACTACGCCGTCGAGGTCACGGACACAGCCACCGGAGCGAAGGTGGTCTCGTCGAAGGTGCTCTCGGACTTCTACTTCATGCCGCGGCCGAACAGCCTCGACATTCCGATTCCCGATGCAGCAGCGGGTACCGCATACGATGCCCGCGTCGAAGCCGTTGACGCATACGGCAATCGGTCACCGGTGACGACCTTGGCCTTCACCCGCTGATATTTACCCACTGACGTCCACCCGCTGATCCGACACGACGAAGCGGCACCGCGCATGTTCGCGGTGCCGCTTGTCGGCTCAGTTGTAGGTGCGCAACAAGCCCTTGCTGATGATCTGCTTCTGGATGTCGCTGGTGCCTTCACCGATCAGAAGGAACGGCGCCTCACGCATCAACCGCTCGATCTCGTATTCCTTGGAGTAGCCGTATCCACCATGGATACGGAAGCTGTCCTGCGTGACCTCCGAGCAGAATTCACTCGCCAGATACTTCGCCATACCCGCGGCGACGTCGTTGCGCTCACCCGAGTCCTTGAGCCTGGCAGCGTTGACCATCATCAGATGTGCCGCTTCGACTTTGGTGCCCATTTCGGCGATCCGGAACGCGATGGCCTGATGCTCGGCGATCGGCTTGCCGAACGTCTCGCGCTGCTTGGCGTAGGTGACAGCCAGTTCGAAAGCGCGCTGGGCGATTCCGCACGCACGCGCGGCGACGTTGACCCGGCCGACCTCGACGCCGTCCATCATGTGCCGAAATCCCAAGCCGGGAATGCCACCGAGGACCTCTTCGGCTCCGATCTCGAAGCCGTCGAAAATCATCTCCGTGGTGTCGATTCCCTTGTAGCCCATCTTCTCGAGCTTGCCCGGAATGGTCAGGCCCGGGAGTACCTCGCCGAAACCTGCGGGCTTCTCGATCAATATCGTCGTCAGATTGTTGTGCGGCTTCTCCGCGCCCTCGTCCGACTTGACGAGGACTGCCACCAACGTCGACGAACCACCGTTGGTCAGCCACATCTTCTGGCCGGTGATCACGTAATCGCCGGACTCCGTACGCTTCGCCTTGGTCGATATGGCAGCAACATCGGAACCCAGGGCCGGTTCCGACATGGAAAATGCGCCGGTGAGTTCCCCGGACGCCAGACGTGGCAGGTACTTCGCCTGCTGTTCCGGCGTCCCGTGCGCGGAGATCATGTGAGCCACGATGAAATGCGTGTTGATGACGCCGGACACGCTCATCCATCCACGGGCCAGCTCTTCGACGCACAGCGCGTAGGTGAGCAATGATTCGCCGATACCCCCGTACTCGGGGTCGATGGTCAGTCCGAACAGACCCATGTCCTTCATCTGCTTGACGATGTCGGTCGGGTACGTATCGGAGTGTTCGAGCTCCTGCGCCGCGGGGATGACCACACGATCGACGAACTCGCGTACCGCCCCGACGATGTCGCTCTGGGTCTCGGTCAATCCCGCCGTCTGCGCCAAACGAGTCACTGTTCCACCTGTCTGTCGGTACTTCGTGCTCTCCTGTCGACGAAACTGATTCGACTCCAGGAACTTTCACCCCACCGCGACATGTGTGCGGCAGAGACGCTGCATCCATTCAATCCCCGAACGGTATATGTGTCAAAGTCGATTTCGCATACGAACCGTATGGCGGAAACTATGTCCGAACAGGTCGTTCCTGCTGTTGACAACCGCGCCACGCGTGCTGGATATTCGAGTGGCCAGGTCGCGATGGGGCCCTTCGATCGGCCCGTTCACGCGACGCATTCCCCACCTCTCCTCGAGACAGGCGCATTCCATGCACGACGCAGTCATCTGTGAACCCGTTCGCACCCCGGTGGGCGGATTCGGCGGAGTCTTCAAGGACGTTCCCGTCACCACTCTCGCCAGCACTGTTGTGCGTGGCCTCGTCGAACGAACCGGCATTGCGTCCACCGATGTCGACGACGTCATCTTCGGTCAGGGTTACGCCAACGGAGAGGCCGCGGCCATCGGGCGAATCGCGGCACTCGACGCCGGTCTGGACGTGTCCGTTCCCGGAATACAACTCGATCGCCGTTGCGGTTCGGGATTGCAGGCGATCATCTACGCCGCGATGCAGGTACAGACCGGGATGAGTGATCTGGTCATAGCCGGCGGCGCCGAGAGTATGAGCGGAACCGAGTTCTACTCCACCGATATGCGTTGGGGCACAAAGCGCCCTTCGGTCGAGTTCCACGACCGATTGGCCAAACCGCGCACGAACTCCGGCGGGGTCAACTTTCCGGTCGAAGGCGGCATGATCGAGACCGCCGAGAACTTGCGCCGGGAGTACTCGATCACCCGCGACGAGCAGGACCGATACGCGGTGCGATCGCACGAACGGGCCGTTCATGCCCAGGACAGTGGGTATTTCGACGACGAGACCATTCCCGTTTCGGTGCGCGGGCGCCGTGGTGAGCAGACAGTCGTCACTCGCGACGAGCATCCACGCCGAGGGATTCAGCTGTCCGATCTTGCTGCACTGCGCCCCATTCGAGGTCGAGTCGACCCCGAAGCCACAGTCACCGCCGGAAACGCCTGCGGCCAGAACGACGCCGGAGCCGCGGCCATCGTCACCACTGCGGCCAACGCCGAACGCCTTGGCCTGCGACCGTTCGCGAAACTGGTCAGCTGGGGTGTGGCGGGTGTGGAGCCGAACCGGATGGGCATCGGACCGGTGCCTGCCGTGGCGAAAGCTCTCTCCCGTGTCGATCTGTCGCTCGACGACATCGACCTCATCGAAGTCAACGAGGCATTCGCTGCACAGGTTCTCGCGTGCGCCAAGGCTTGGGGATTGAGCGCGCAGGACATCGAGGAGCGCTTCAACGTCAACGGCTCCGGGATCTCGCTCGGACATCCTGTCGGTGCCACCGGTGGGCGGATCCTCGCCAATCTGCTGCGCGAACTCGACCGGCGCCAGGGACGGTACGGGATCGAGACCATGTGTATCGGTGGCGGACAAGGGATTGCAGCGGTGTTCGAGAACCTGCGACGCTAGAAGCGTTAACCGATCGATCCGTCGCGGCGAAGGTCCGCGATCTGGTCTCCCGTACGCCCCAACTCGGCCAGCAGAGAATCCGTCTGCTGGCCGAGTGCCGGAACGTCACCCATGCGCATTTCGACGTCCGAGTACGTCATCGGAGGCAGCACGGCATCGATCGGTCCGTTTTCGGTGCCCACGGACCTCCACCTGGCACGCTTCTCCAACTGCGGATGTTCCAGTAGACCTGCCATGTCGTTGAGTGCAGCGGCCGGGACACCGGCGGCGGCAAGGCGTTGATCCAGATCTGCCGTCGAATACAGACGAGTCAGGGAACCCACCAATTCGTCTACCTCGCCGCGATTTTCGACGCGCACGATGTTGGTGGAAAAGCGCGGATGGTCGACCAGATCCTCTCGCTCGAACACGTCCACCATCAGTGCACGCCATCCACGATCGTTCTGGACGCCGATCAGGATCTCGCCGTCGGCCGTGGGATACGAATCGTAGGGAACGATCGCCGCATGGCCGAGCCCGACCCGCGGAATCTGCTTTCCTGCATACATTTTCATGTACATCGGATGCCCGAGCCACTCGACGGTGGAATCGAACATCGAGACCTCGACGAGCGCTCCCTTACCCGTTCGCTCTCTACGGAACAGGGCGCTCAGAATCGAAGTCAGCGCGTACATTCCAGCGGCGATGTCCGAGACCGGGATACCCGTCTTGGTGGCCGTCTCCGGTGTGCCTGTCACGGAGATCATTCCGGTCTCGGCTTGGACCAGCATGTCGTACGCCTTGCGCTCACGCCGTGGGCCGGCACTGCCGTATCCGGACATGTCGATCACGATGAGCTGTGGGAATTTCTCGCGCAGTTCCTCCGCGCCGAACCCCAGTCGCGCAGCTGCGTCAGGTGCCAGATTCTGTAGGAACACATCGGCTCGCGCGACAAGATCGAGAACGATTTGCCGGCCGGATTCCGACTTCACGTCGACAGCGATCGATTCCTTGGAACGGTTGAGCCACACGAAGTGTGACGCCTGACCATGAACCGCCCGGTCGTAGTGACGCGCAAAATCGCCCTCGCCGACGCGTTCTATCTTGATCACCCGCGCACCCATGTCCGCGAGATGCCTGGTGGCGAGCGGTGCCGCCACCGCCTGTTCGAGTGCAACCACGGTGATTCCGTCGAGCGGAAGATCCGAGTTCGGCTGTCCCATGTCAGTAGTCACCCCAGAAGTTTTACACCCAGAAGTTTTACACTCTGAATTCTTGCACTCGAACAGGACGGGTCAGATGTGGCGGCCGCCGGTGATCTCGAGAACCGTGCCCGTCATGTAGCTCGAGAGTTCGCTCGCGAGGAACAGTACAACCGAAGCAACCTCCGAGGGCTCGGCCGCACGCCCCATCGGGATCTCGGCAAGCTTCTCGTTCCAGATCCGTTCGGGCATTGCCTCGGTCATCGCCGTGCGGACAAGTCCGGGCTGAACGGCGTTGACGCGAACGTTCTTGAACGCGACCTCCTTTGCCGCGGCCTTCGTCAGACCGACGATGCCGGCCTTGGCGGCCGAGTAGTTGGTCTGCCCGAGCATGCCCACCTTGCCGGAGATCGACGAGATGTTCACGATTGCGCCCGTCTCACGCTCGCGCATGCGGGCTGCGGCAGCGCGTGTTCCGTTCCAGGCGCCCTTGAGGTGAACGGCGATCACGTCGTCGAAGTCCTGCTCGGTCATCTTCCGCATCGTGGCGTCGCGCGTCATGCCGGCGTTGTTGACCATGACATCGACTGGACCGAAAGCACTTTCGGCCAGATCGAGCATGGCCTCGACCTGTCCGGAATCACGCACGTCGCAGGAAGCGAAACGGGCGACCGACTCTCCACCGAGTTCGGCGACCGCAGCCGTTCCGACGGTTTCGTTGATGTCGCCGAGAACGACGGTCGCACCTTCCTTGATGAAGGTGCGCGCAATTTCGAGCCCGATGCCCTGCGCTCCGCCGGTCACTACCGCAACCTTGCCGTCCAACAATCCCATGTCCACTCCGTTCGTGAGGTTAAAGCTCGTCAGGTAAAGGTGTCAGCGCTGGTTTTGCTTTTTCGCTTGCGCCACGAGCCCACCGCCGAGAATCAGTCGCTGGATCTCGCTGGTTCCCTCGTACAGGCGCAACAGGCGAACTTCACGGTAGATGCGTTCGACCGGCACACCGCGCATGTACCCGTTGCCACCGTGGATCTGCACGGCGAGATCCGCGACCTTGCCCACCATCTCGGTGCAGAAAAGCTTTGCCGCCGAGGGGCCGAGACGTCGATCCTCACCGCTGACGTACCGCGCAGCCACCTCACGCACCATCGCACGCCCGGCCATGACACCGGCCTGCTGGTCAGCCAGCATCGCTTGAACCAGCTGGAAGTCACCGATAGCGGTGCCGCCCTGTTCCGTGACCACGGAGAACGCGACAGATTCGTCGAGCGCTCGCTGTGCTGCTCCCACCGAGAGCGCCGCGATATGGACTCGTCCGCGCGCGAGAGACGTCATCGCTGCGCGGTATCCGGTGTCCTGGTCGCCACCGACGAGGGCCGACTCGGGAACCCGGACGTTGTCGAAGGTGACCTCGGAGGTCCAGGCACCTTCCTGACCCATCTTCTTGTCCTTGGGACCAACTGTGACTCCTGGCGTGTCAGCCGGAACCAGGAAGACTGCAATTCCCGGACCATCGGAATCCGCCGGGCGAGTGCGCGCGAACACCACGAACAGCTGTGCCAGTGGAGCATTGGTGATGAACCGCTTGTTGCCGTCGATCACCCATTCGGATCCGTCCAGAACGGCCTTGGTCCGAAGGCCGGCCGGGTTTGAGCCCGCGCCGGGTTCGGTGAGAGCAAAGGAAGCCACGACGTCGCCGGAGGCGATGCGCTCTAGCCACTGAGCCTTCTGCTCGTCGGTACCGAAGCCGACCAGCACCTGCCCGGCAATTCCGTTGTTGGTACCGAACATCGAACGCAGCGCCAGGGACGTGTAGCCGAATTCCATTGCCAGTTCGACGTCTTGGGTGAGATCGAGTCCGAGCCCACCCCATTCCTGAGGAATCGCGTAGCCGAACAGCCCGATGGCTGCGGCCTTCTTGCGTATGTCCTCAGGAATGGCGTCGGTGTCGGCAATCTCCTGCTCACGCGGAACTACTTCCTTACGGATGAACTCCCGCGCAGTCGCCAAGATATCTGCGAAGTCATCTGCATCGACCTGCATTCCCACCACTCACCTTGCTGTTTCCGAAGTCCATGCCGTCCTCCGAAGTCAATACCGTGAGGCAATCGGAGTCAAAGACCTGAAAACGAACCGAAGGTAAGGCAGAACCTATAGCAGGTGTCAGACGGTGCGCAGTTCCCGCTTGAGCAGCTTTCCGCTCTAATTTCGCGGGAGTTCGGCCACGAAACGCACGTGCTTGGGGACCTTGAACGGGGCAATTCGCTCCTTGACGTGGGCAATCAACGCCTCAGGCGTCAACTCGTCGTTGCCGTCCTTGAGCACGACGATCGCGGTGACGGCCTCGATCCACTTCTCGTCGGGCGTACCGATCACGGCAACTTCTGCCACAGCCGGGTGTGTGTAGACCGCATCTTCGACCTCGCGGGACGCCACCAGGATGCCGCCGGTGTTGATGACGTCCTTGATTCGGTCGACGACCGTGATGAACCCTTCTTCGTCCCGCACGACAAGATCGCCCGAATGGAACCAGCCGTCGCGGAAGGCGTCGGCGGTGGCTTCCGGATTTTCCCAGTAGCCGTTGCACAGCTGCGGTGAGCGGTAGAGAACCTCACCGGACTCACCGTCGGCAACGTCGTTTCCGTCGGCGTCGACGACACGGGTTTCGACGAAGAACACCGCTCGCCCGCAAGAAGACGGACGATCAGCATGCTCGCCGGGCTGGAGAACTGTTGCCAGCGGACCGATTTCGGACTGGCCGAAGCAGTTGTAGAAGCCGATGTCCGGGTAACGCTCACGCAGACGATTGAGCACCGTGACCGGCATGATCGAGGCGCCGTACTGCGCCTTCTTGAGCGAAGACAGATCGCGGGTCTCGAGGTCCGGATGGTTGGCCAACGGTACCCACACGGTCGGGGCCAGGAACAGCGATCCGATCTTTTCTGCTTCGACGCGGCGCAGAATCTCCGGGATGTCCGGCGCCTGCATCAGACTGACCGTCGCACCGACGGACAGGTACGGCAGCATGAAGACGTGCATGCCCGCGGAGTGGTACATCGGCATGCAGATCAGCGGGTTGTCGTTCTTGTCGAGCCCGAGCGCGATCACCGAGGACACGTACTCGTGAACCAGCGCGCCGTGAGACATCATGGCGCCCTTGGGCTTCGAGGTGGTGCCCGAGGTGTACAGCAGTTGCGCCAGATCCGTCGACGTCGCACGCGGTTCGAAAACAGGCACCTCGCCGGCCTCGCCGATCGTGACCACCGACAGTTCCGCGTCCCGCAGTGCGATCACGTGGTCGAGATCGAGGTCGGAGCGAACCGAGTCGAGCGTCGACGCCAATGCCGGATCCACCAACACCGCGCGGGCGCCTGACTGCGCCACGAGGTACCGGAGTTCCTCCCCCTTGAGTGCGTAATTGACCGGAACATGCACCAAACCTGCTCGCGCACAGGCAAGGAATCCGATTGCATAGGCGTCGGAGTTGGTTCCGTATGCCGCGACGCGGTCGCCGTGTTCGAGGCCCAGACCGAGCAAGTGGGCCGCGACCCGCGTCACCGCGTCGTCGAGTTCGCGGTAGGTGCGAGTGCGATCTTCGAAGACGACGGCTACGCGGTCGGGGTACTTGGCTGCCGAGCGCCGAAGCACTCCGTCGACGGTGTTGGTGCGTGGATCCAGGCTCATTCGCTCAGGTTATAGGACGTCCAACTAAACCGGAAGAGCGATCGTTACTTATTGCGCCATTCAGGCTTTCGCTTGTCCACAAAAGCTTGCATACCTTCTTGAGCGTCGCAGGTCACGGCATTGGTTGCCATCGTTTCCGCCATCGCCTCGTACGCCTGGGCTTGCGGCAGATCGATCTGGTGATAAAACGCTTGTTTACCGATCTTCACCGTCAGGGGGCTGGCCGTCGTGATCTTGCCGGCCAGTTCGCGCACCTCTCGGTCCAGGTCTTCGGGCGCGACGACGAAGTTCACCAGACCCCAGTCCGCAGCGGTGTCGGCGTCGATCGTCTGCCCGGTGAGCAACATCTGCATCGAGCGCTTGCGCCCTACTGCCCTGCTCAGGGCCACCATGGGCGTCGAGCAGAACAGTCCGATCTTGACGCCGGGAGTACCGAAGACAGCGTTCGACGCAGCAACAACCAGATCACACGACGCGGCCAGTTGGCAGCCCGCCGCGATAGCCGGGCCCTGTACTGCGGCAATCACCGGCTGCGGAATCCGCTGTACGGTCTCCATCATCTCGGTACAGCCGTCGAAGATCGCCCGCTCGTCTTCGAGGGTTCTCCCGATCATCTCCGTCAGATCGTGGCCGGCGGAGAACACCGGGCCTTCGGCGCGCACGATCACGACCCGCACGCGCTCGTCTGCAGACAATTCGAGAAGGGCAGCCGTCACCTCGCGCATGGTCTCCGCCGAGAGCGGATTGCGCCGCGCCGGCCGATCGAGCGTCAGGAATCCGAGTCCCACCGACTCCTCGACGGAAATCTTCACTGCAGTGTCTTCTACCTGTGTCTGCGACATGTGTTCTCTCTACCAATCGAATCCGTCCCGGTCAACGAGACGAAAGGGGCATCTGTTCGCGCCGCGTCGATACGGTCCGGTCAATACTTCGCCACTACGAGGAGTGCCCATGAGCACCGATGCCGCCGTCACCACCGATCTCGAAGAGATTCTGCGGGCCCAGCAGGAAGCAACTCGCGCCGCTGGTCTTCCGTCCGCGCAGACACGACGCGAGCGCATCCAACGCGTCGTCGATCTTCTGGTGGCAAACCACAAGGATCTGACCGAAGCGATCAACGAAGACTTCGGCGGCCGAATCCCGGCCTACTCGGTGATGAATGATGTTCTGGGATCCATGGTTTCACTCAAGCACGTTCGTGATTCACTCGAAGAGTGGATGATTCGCTCACCGAGAGCCACCGGGGCGATGCAGGATCAGCTGGGTGCCACGGCGTACGTGTCGTACCAGCCGAAGGGTTCGATCGGCATCATCGGAACCTGGAATGCTCCCCTTTTCACTCTCCTGAGCCCGCTCGCCTGCGCCCTCGGAGCGGGAAATCGCGCCGTTCTCAAACCGTCGGAGATCGTGCCGAACACTGCGGCGGTCCTGGCCGAGGCGGCGCGTCGAACGCTCGACCCCGTGGAGGTCGCGGTGGTGACAGGTGGACCGGAGGTCGCTGATCTGCTGACGTCGCTGCCTTTCGACCACCTCGTCTTCACCGGCAGCACAACCGTCGGAAAGCTGGTCATGGCCAATGCTGCGAAGAACCTGGTGCCGGTCACCCTCGAGCTCGGCGGCAAGTCACCGAGCGTCTTGAGCCGCAGTGCCGATATCAGCTCTGCTGCATCACGTTTGGCCATCGCGAAGTCGACCAATGCCGGCCAACTCTGCGTCTCTCCCGACCTGATCTACGTCCCGCGCGAGAACACAGAAGCGTTCATCGACGCGTTCACCGATCAGTTCACCGGACTGTTCCCCACGATCGCCGACAACAAAGACATGGTCTCGATAGTCAGCGATCGTCACCTCGCACGCATCGAGGGGTACATCGCGGACGCGGAAGAGCGTGGGGCACGAATCATCACCGTTCCCGACGAAGAACTCTCCGCAGACACTCGCCGCCGCCCACTGCGAATCGTGGTCGACCCTCCGACCGACGCGCAGATCATGAAGGAGGAGATCTTCGGACCGGCCGTCGTGATCCTGCCGTACGACCAACTCGACAGCGTCGTCGCCGACATCAATTCACGGCCGAAACCGTTGGCGCTGTATTACTTCGGAACCGACCTGGACGAGAAGGAATCCGTGCTCGAACGCACCGTCTCGGGCGGCGTCACCATCAACGACGCGATGTCACACCCGGGCCTGAGCGACGCACCCTTCGGCGGCGTCGGAGCTTCGGGTATCGGGCACTACCACGGCCGCGAGGGTTTCCTCGAGTTCAGTCACGCCCGAACGGTATTCGAAGCAGCGCAGCATGACCCGCGCGGTGAATGGGGAATGCTCCCGCCGTACGGTGAGGGTTTCGAGCAGATGATGTTGGCTCAGGTCACGCCCTGAGGCCTCCGGCCCCGTGCGCCTTTTTGGTAGTGCACGCTACCGGAAAGGCGCACCGGCAAGGCCGCGGCTGAGGAACTCCACCAGCTGACCGGGTTCGGTATCCACCGACTCGATCAGTTGGATCAGTTCCTTCTTGTCCTCTGCTGCAAGCGGTTCGATGCCACCGAAGGTGCGCATCGTGGAGCCGGCGGGGAGAACGCGTGCACAGACGAGCGTGCCCGGCTCGAGATTGACTGAGCCCCACTCGTCCGTGACCTTCACCAGATGCCCGTTGCGGACGTCGCTGAGGGTCACCAACTGTCCCGGCTCCGTCGAGGCGACCTTGTACACCGAGCGCGGAATCGACAACCACTGATCGGCCAGTTCGCGTTCGTCGGCAGGAAGCAGTTCTCCGCGCCGCTCGACAAATGCCGCGAAAATACCGGCATCGAACAAGGCAGCGTCGACGGCCAATCCGCCTTCGACGGCGAGCGTCAGTGCTTCTTCGCTGTTGAACTGCTCGGCACGGATGAGCGCAAGATCGAACACGGCGTCGAAGTACTCCGGTGTGCGCGAGAACAACTGAGCCTTGACGTAGAGCCAGTTGGCCCGATCGTCGAACGTCACCTCGGACTTGCCCAGATGGCAGACCTTGAACTTGCGACCGGAACCGCACCAGCACTTGTCATTTCGGCCGAGTTCGGGGTGCTCGGCCGGGGCATAGCGCTGAAGAACCTCGTGCAGAACCTCGGACTCGCCACCCTCGATCCGGCCGAGAAGTGCCAGCGCGCGGGTCACGTCGCTGCGATCGGCCGCCAGTAGTGCCAGATCGAAGATCGCGGGAGTCCAGTCGGGATCGAGATCGTGCGCCGTTTCGTACGACGCCTCAGCGACAAGGATCTTGCCGAGACGATCCGAAGCCTTGCCTGCCAGCCAATGCGCTGCCGGCTTGACACGACGCGACCCTTTCTCGGCGAGAGCAGTTGCAACAGAATGCAATACGGAATCATGATCGTCGAGTTCGGACAACAGCTCCAACGCTGCCGCAGCCGCGGGCGGCTCGGCGATGCCGGCGAAGGTCTGCGGATCCTCCTTGATCTGCTTGCGCGCCCAGTCCGAGACATCCTCGACGGCTTCGGCTTTCGCAGCCATGACCACATCGACGAAGGCAATCACCGAGGCGGCTTCTTCCGGGTGCAGGTTCTCCCGAACCTCGAGCATGCGGGCCCGGTTCGCCAGGTGGTATGCCTCGAAATCGAATCCGTCGACCGCAACGTAATCACCGTCGCGGACGTAACCTGCCGCCTCGAGCATTTCGCCCAGCGGTGCGGTCGGCTGACGGAACAGCGACGGCTCGTCGAGCATCAATTGCCAGACAATGGCATCGAGGGTGTCAGCACCGGTGTCTGCGAGGACCGTCCCCAGACTCTCGCCGAATCCGGGTGCGGGATCCAGTACCTCGGGGATGGTGCAGAGCGTCAGCTCACGGTCAGCGACGAACAGTCCGATCAAATCGCCCGCAGAACATTCGGCGAGAGTATCGGTGTCGAGGAGAAATCCCTCGTCGTGCGGGAACTCCGGATCTTCGATCCCACGATCAGCCAACAGGTCGTCGTCGATCCCGCGGTGCACGACGCTGATGCCATGAATCTCGTCGTCGTCACGATCGAGGAACACCCGCAGCATCATCAGATCAGGGTTCGCGTCGAGAACGCCGGACTTTATTTCGGCTTCGGTGAGCCGATGGGTCAGCACTCGATGCTCGAACAACGTGTCGAGTGCGGCGTACCGCTCCTCACTCAAGTAGCCGAGCAGTGGGTCCTCGACGTACTCGACGAATTCGGCCATGTCGTCGGCTGTACCGTGGCCGGCATCGGCCAACAGGGTGCCCCAGTCCGCCGCTGTCTGCGGGCCGTGCTCACGCAACAACTCCATCGCGGCTTCGGCGATCAAGTCATTGGCATCCATCGGTTCGTTCACCTATCCAACTTTAACGGGGTCGACTCGATACATCGTCACCGGTCATCGGTCGAGTGATCGGCGCCTCCACGCGACTCGCGGACCAGTTCTTCGGCGTCGAGTTCCTCGGAAGCGAGAACCTCGAGTACCCTCGCAGCCTGCGATTCCGAGGACATGACGACAACGCCCACCGCAAGCGCACCAGTGGGGGCCGTCAGGAGCCTGGCACTGATCAGGTCGCCGGGCTTTCCTTCGACCGGGTGACCAACGGTGACGGTTTCCTCGGACACACGATCGAGCAGCACGACGCCGGTGTCGGAAGTTTCGATCACCTCGTACACCGACCTCCGGACCCCGAGCCACTGTGCGGCTGTCACTACTTCCGCCTCGGGAAGTAGTTCGCTGCGTCTGGCCAGGAAGTCGGCAAAGATCCCACCCTCGAACAGAGCCACGTCCAGTGCCGAGCCGTCGAAGATCGTGGCGGCGATCAGTTCGTCCTCGGAGAGATTCGCGTTTTCGAGATCGTCGAGCCCGGTCACGACGTCGACGAATTCGGAGGCAAACGCAAACAGGCACGCCTTCTTGTACAACCAGCGACCATCTGCCTTGACCGATTCATCGGCCTTTCCGAGGTGGCAGACCTTGTACTTGCGGCCGGAACCGCACCAACACTTGTCGTTTCGCCCGAGTTCCGGGTGATCGACTGGGACGAAGTCCTGCAGTACGGCGTAGAGATTCTCTTCACTTCCGCCGTCGATCCGCCCGAGCAGTGACAGCGCCCGGGTCGCGTCGCCGCGGTCCGACGCGAACTGAGCCAGCTCGAACAAGGCCGGACCCCAACCGGATTCGGCAAGGAGCGCTTTCTCGTAGTGCGCCTCCGCTTCGAGGACGCGCCCCAGCCGATCGACGGCCTTACCGGCGAGCCAATGAGCCGCCGCCCTGACCGACCGTGGCCCTCGCTCGGCCAGTTCGGACGCAAGCGCTTCGAGGATTGCGTCGGTCACCGGATCCTGATTCCGAAATCCGAGATCGAACACGGCCACTGCAGCACCCGGATCTGCCAGTGAGACAAAGAAGTCCGGGGCGGCGCAGACGTGACGGCGAGCCCAGTCCACGATGTCGAAGTCGGCGATGACGGCATCCGTGTATCCGCGGTCCGCCAGATCGACAAATGCAACAGCAGCGACGGCCTCGTCGTGGGTCAGGTCGTAGGTACTGGCGACCAAAGCTGTCCGAATCTGCAGGTCGTAGGCATCGAAGTCGAATCCCCGCCGAGCCAGTAGTTCACGCTCGTGCTCGTAACCTGCCGCCTCGAAGATCTCACCCAGCGGCGCAACAGGAACCGTGAAGAGAGACGGATCCTCGAGCAGGAGTTGCCAGCACACCGAATCCAGGGCCTCGACTCCGTCCTCCTCGAAGAGTTCGCCGAGCGCCGGAGCAAGATCGGGTTCGTCCTCGATCTCGACCAGACGAAACGCAAGTCTTCCGTCTTCGACTGCCAGGCCGATGAGATCACCGTCGGCGCACTCGCCGAGGGTTCCGGCTGGAAGAACCACAACTCGTCGACTCCGGAAGGGAGCAGCTCCACGTTCCACGGCCGCTTCTTCCGCCAGGGCCACCCGGATCGCCCCGTCCTCGCCGTCGCCGAATGCCAAGATCGGTTCCAGATCGGGGCTCGCGTCGAGGATGTCGGACGCAATCTCGAGCTCGCTTAGCCGGTGAGTGAACACGAGCCCTTCGAGGACCGTGTCGAGGGCGACGTACTTTCCGTTGGGCAGGTACCCGAGCATCGGTTCGGACAGATACTCGAGCACGTCGGCCAACTCGGTCGCAGCTCCGTACTCCTCGAGATGGGTCGCCCACTCTTCGAGACTCAGCGGGCCTTGCTCGCGCAGAACAGCCAAAGCAGCGGAGGCAATGGAACCAGCAGCGTCGGAACCAGCGGTTTCGTCGTCGAAATCAGTCACCCGCCAATGGTAGGCGACTTATTGCAGTCCACTGAGCCCCTCGCCCAGCACGGTCGCACCGAGGATTGCCAGGATGACCGTCATCATCACTGCGTTGTTCGCGGTCATCCATGACTTCGCTGATGCGAGGATCTCGTCGGCTCGCTTGCCGGAGAACACCTTGACCAGGATCGGCGACGCGATGCCGACGCTCGCGATGACCGTGAAGATCACCGCGGCAACAATCTGTTGGGCAACAACATTCGTGGCGACCGCGATAGTGGCCGCACCGGATACCGCCAGCGCTGCATTTTTGGGATTGACCGCCGCGGACAAGAACGCCAACCCGAACGCCTTCCGCGGAGTCAAGCCGTCGATGCTCTTCATCCACTTCGGAACTGTCGGATCACTTCCGTCCCTCGGACGCGCTCGCCACTGCTTGTACGCCAATCCGAACAGAACGAGCCCCAACACGATTCGTACGACGCTCGACCACACCGAAGTCTGCGACGACTCCGACTCCGCAAACGAATAGTCCGCGATCACGATCGTCACCGCAACGACTGCCGAGATTCCGAGGACCCACCCGAGTAGAAAAGATGCCGCCCCTCGATGTGCTCCAGCGGTGATCATGACGAGCACGATCACCGCCATGGGCATCGAGACGAAAAGCAGGCCGAGGGCAATCGGAAGAGACAGACCGATCGCAGCTAGCACCAAAACCTCCAGTTGAATGCAAAATCGACGATCGATTCGAGGTCGAAATCACGACGGCGGAGGCAGCATGACCTCGATGAGATGCGGGCCGGGTTCCGCCAGCGCTGCGGCAAACTGTTCGGCCAACTCCTCCGCTGTGTTCGCCCGCGACGCGGGCACTCCCAACCCCTCGGAGATCTTGACGTAGTCCATGTTCGGAGACGACAGATCCAACATCGACTGTGCGACGACGCCGCCACCTTCTGCGCCGACTCGTTGCAGTTCGCCACGCAGGATGGCGTATGCGCGATTGTTGAGCAGAATCGTCGTGACGTTCAACTGTTCTCGCGCCTGCGTCCACAACGCCGTGATGGTGTACATCGCGCTTCCGTCGGCTTCGAGATTGATCACCGGCCGCTCCGGCGCTGCCACAGCGGCGCCCGTCGCCACCGGGATGCCCTGGCCGATGGCACCTCCGGTGAGCGTGAGCACGTCGTGGCGCGGCGCTCCGGCAAGGGCAATCGGGATCGCCCAACCGGAAGTGGCCGCCTCGTCGGAGATGATGGAGTCGTCCGGCAGCAGGGCCCCGATCACGTCGGCCCAATTTCGCACGTCGAGAGGCCCGCTCGGCAGCGACGGCCGATTTGCCTCCTGCAGAACGGGTTCCACTCCGGGTGCCACGAGTTCCGCCACTGCTTCCAATGCGCCGACAACATCGTCGCTGACATTCGCCAGCGTTGTCACCGCGGCGCCGTCCGGGACCAGATCGCTCGGTTTTCCGGGATACGCAAAGAACGAGACCGGCGAAACCGCGCCGGCCAGGACCAGCTGAGTTGTTCCGCGAAGTTGTTCGGTGGCGTGCTCGGCGAAGTATCCCAAGCGCTCGAATGACGGTAGTCCCGCACCGCGTTGAAGCCTGGCCGGAAAGGTCTCGACCAGAATCTGTGCACCGGTCGCGACTGCAATTCGGGAAGCGGCGCGCAGTCCGGCTTCGGAACACGCTACGCCGCCCAGCAGTAGCGTGGCGCGCCCCTCGGCATTGAGCGCGCCTACCACCGAGTCGATCTGTGCTGCAGTTACTTCCGCCCGCCCCGGTATGTCTCGAGGACCCGCAAGAACTCCACCTTCGCTCCACGAGACGTCGGCGGGGAGGACAAGTGTGGCAATGCGTCCGGGCGGATCCATGGAGGCGGCAACGGCGTCGGCCGCATCGCTACCGACGGTCGCGGTGGAGTCGGAACGTCGACTCCATCCCTCCAGCCACTCGGTCAGCGCGTCGATATTCGATTCGAGTGGAGCGTCGAAACCGTGGTGGTAGGTCGCGTGGTCCCCGACGATGTTCACGATGGGGGTGTGGGCGCGGCGCGCGTTGTGAAGGTTCGCCAGTCCGTTCGCCATTCCGGGGCCGAGATGAAGCAGCGTCGCGGCAGGCTTTCCGGCGATACGCGCGTACCCGTCCGCGGCACCGGTGACGGCGCCCTCGAACAAGCCGAGTACCGCACGCATCTGGGGAACGGAATCGAGTGCGGCAACAAAATGCATCTCGGACGTTCCGGGATTGCCGAAGCACACCTCGACACCCGAGTCGACCAAGCTCTGGATAAGCGATTGTGCACCATTCATTTCGGTCACCTCTTCTTCATGAAAGCTGCGAAGGCTTCTTGCGCTTCGTCGGATCGCCGCCGTCTCGCGAAATGATCCGACTCCACGTCGATGGTTTCCAGCAGGGCATCGAGATGTGGGCGGCGGAGGAGCATCTTCGTCAGCGTCACCGATTCAGCCGGGGAGTCTGCAATGCGCACCGCGCGCTCCAATGCCACGTCGAGCGCGGTCTCGGCCTCCACGACGCGATTGATCAGGCCGGCTTCGGCAGCTTCCTCCGCCCCGAACATTTCTCCGAGCATCAGTAGTTCCGTTGCCCGCTTGAGCCCCGCGATCTGCGGCAACCGGTAACTCGATCCGCCCTCGGGCGAGAGCCCGAGCGGAACGAACGGCAATCGGAATCGTGTACCTCGCCCCGCGAATGCCAAGTCGCAGTGCAACAACATCGTGGTGCCGATTCCGACTGCAAACCCCTCGACCGCTGCGACAATCGGTTTGCGTGCGGTGACGAGTGCGATCAGCAGGTCTTTGGCCTCGCCGCCGTCTCTCCCGGCAGTGTCCTGGAAACTTCCGATGTCGTTGCCGCTGGTGAAGACACCACCGGCGCCCGTCAGCACCGAAACCCGCACTGCGTCATCGTCGTCAGACTCCCGGATCGCGTTCGTCAGTTCGCGGTAAGTCTTGGGGTCGAGCGCGTTGCGCCTCTCCTGGCGATCCATCGTGAGCAACCGGACTCCCGGTGCGTGCTCCTCGATCCGAACAGTCATCCGTACCTCCGTCGTGGCCGAGAGTCTCGATTCAAGCTACTCGGTCGGGAGTTCAGCGTTCATAGCCCTTGCGCATATCGTCGACGATGCGCGGCCGGTCGAGTGTTGACGGCTCCAACTCCCGCCTCGGGCGATCGCGAGGAAACACCGAGGCCGACGCCAGGGTGGGCTCGTCGAGGAACCGCAGGTTCGGCACATCAGCGGGCAGACGAAGCTCGGGCGGCGTGGAACCTCTTTGCGCGAGCACGTATCCCCAGTCACCGAAGCTCGGCACGAAAACGTGATAGGGCGAGACGCTCAGTCCGACAGCCGATACCGTCGACACCGTTCTCCAGTACGCATCCGGTGTCGAGTACGGACTGCCGGACTGGACGACCATCAGCCCGCCCGGATTCATCGCGGCAGCGGCAAGTCCGTAGAACTCCATCGAATACAAGCGGCCAAGTGCGGGGGTGTCAGGATCCGGGAGGTCGACGATGACCGCATCGAAGCCTGGATCCGGACGCTCGCGCAACCACCGAAACGCGTCGTCGAGTACGACGTCCACCCGTGGATCCTCGAGTGCTCCCGCGTTCAGATCACGAAGACGCGTGTTGGCCAACTCGATGACTGCCGGGTCGAGTTCCACCTGAACTATCTGCTCGACGCTGTTCATTCGCAGCACTTCTCGTGCAGCGAGGCCGTCACCTCCGCCCAGAATCAGCACGCGCCGCGGGTCGTTGACCAGGGCCGGATACACCAGCGACTCGGTATACCGATGCTCGTCGACACTGGAGAACTGCAGGTCTCCGTCGAGGAACAGTCGCACGTCGTTTCCCCGCTCGGTGACGACGATTTCCTGGTACACCGATCGCTCGGCGGCCACCACGGGATCGGTGTAGAGCCGCTGCCTCGATGTGGTCTCGATGTCCGAGGCCGCGATCAGCAGCCACCCGATCAAGCTCGCCGCCAACAGCATTGCGACGACGGCGATCAATCGTGCACGCAGGCTGAGCTGCCACCGAAGAAGTATCAGCGCGACAACTGCCGCAGCCACGAGATTGATCATGCCGGTGAGTGCGGCACCGCGAATCATGCCCGCCCACGGCAACAATACGAACGGCCACAGGAGGCCGCCGATCAGCGCGCCGAGATAGTCGGCTGCATTGAGGTTGGCCAATACCTTTCCGGTGCTCTGTGCGTCGTTGTCGCTGCGACCGGACTGCAACAGCGTCATCAGCAGAGGCACTTCGGCACCCACGAGGATACCGATCAGCGCGGTCGCAGCCACCAGAACTGCTGCGCTGGAACCGAAGAACGTGAAGGTCACGTACAGCGTGACGGCACTGAATCCGCCGATCAGCCCGAGCAGGATTTCGACGGTCACAAACGAGATGGCCGCATGCCCCAACAGCGGTTTGGCGGCCAGCGCTCCGATACCCAGCGCCGCAACAAATCCCGCGACGATCAACGACGTCTGGGTGATGCCGCCGCCGGTCAGACTCACGCTGAGCGTCAACAGGGCCAGCTCGTAGATCAGGCCGCACGCCGCGCACGCGGCAACAGCCGCAAGGAGAAGCACGCGTGCGCGTGAGCCGAGCATCGTCGAACGCTCGGCAACTTTCACATCGCGATCAGCGGCAACCATCAGGTGAGCGCTGCGGCGTTCACCAAACCGATGGACAGCAAGCTCACACCCACCGCCCACGCGGCGCCGCACATCTTCGGATCCTGCACCAGTGCAACCAACTTGCCGGGAAGGAATGCGTTCATCAAACGCAGCGCGATCGCTTGCAACACGATCGCGAACAGTCCGTACACCGCGGAGTCGGCGAGTCCCTGGGCAAAGCCGTCCGAACTGGTCAGGATTGCCGTCACCACGATGATCGCCAGCGCAAGATGGTTGGAAGCCAACAGAATCGCAGCGTTCGGGTTCTTGTCGACGTAAACCTGGTGGCGGAGATTTCCGGGTGTCATGAGGTCGAGGACCAGGAATCCCGTCGCCAGAACCGCTACGCCGACGACGAAGTAGGCGAGGGTGCCGAGAACGCCCCCGACGAGCAATGCCGGATCCACCGTTCCGATCTCGACGGAAGTGGATGCAAAGATGTTCGTCACGCCGTTCTCCTTCTCATTGAGCACTACCGTCATTTGGCACTACCCGAGCCGCCGCTGCCACTACTTCCACCCGCCGGGGATCCTGGGTTGAAGCCCGGTCCCAGGTACGCGTATCCGCCGCTGCGATACGTGCCGTCGATGTCCTCTACCTTGATGGTGCTGCCACCGCCCGAAGCCGAACTGACAGTGACGATGTCATCGTCGTAGCGCAGGTATTCGTTGCCGCCGTCAGCACTTCGCGCCGCTGGTTCGTCCGCGTCGACAATCCGTGAGACGGTCGTGCCCACTGGATCTTTCGACGAGTACAACACGACGTCGCCATCCTGGGACGTCTTGGAATAGTTGTCCGCGATGAAGTCTTTGGCTCCACCACCGCACGCCGACAACATAATTGCGGCTGCCACCATCACCGGAGCCAACCATGTCCGCCCCCTCACGGTCGCCACCTACTGCGCGTCTTCACGATCACTCCTGTCCCCTCCCCCGGGTACAAATGCCAACTCTGCCAACTCCACCCCTGGCGGTCTCGCACGCCACACAACGCGGTCAACGCTGTGTCGTCGCCGGGAAAGGATCCGCAGATCCAACCGTCCTGGCCGGCGGATTCTCTCAACGATGCAGCTTCCGAATCGAATTCGACTCGGTCCAGGATCAGCGACGAAGACTCGAACCGGTAGTTTTCCGTGGACTCCACTGCCGGCAAGGGTTCACCGCCGGCGGCAAGAGCATCGCACGAAACCTGCTCGGTCAGTTCCTTTCCCGACGCCCGGGCCGTCACCACGTGAGATGCCCCGAGCACTCCGAGTGTCAACGTCGCATCGGAAGTTTCGATCACCAACTCGGCGAGGGTCGGCGGCGAGGGAGCTCCCAGCACCAACCCCAGTGCCGAGGCATTCACGTCGGTCGGTTCCACATCGAGTCGATACAGACTCATTCCGGTGGGCCCGAGTGGATGACGGTGAGTTCGCTGCGGGTGACCGCCCGTCCCGTGGAAACCTCCCACGACTGTCCGCGCGCCCACTTCTCGAATGCGATCAGCCCGGTCTTGTCGGCGGTCGCGTAGTCCGCGTATTCCATCGAGCCGGAAGGGGCCGTACCCGTCGTACCCTCGGCCGTGAACTTCGCCGTTCCACTTTCGATCTTGCGGTGAACCTTGTCGTCGAGAATGACGTCGCCGTTCGGGACCAGGTTGGTTCCTTCTCGACGCATCCAGAGAGTCATCTCCAGTTCGCCCTCGTCGTCCTCCACTGTCAGCCAACGACGACCGGTCGACCCGTCGAGAAGGTGCTCACGCCAGATGTACCCCTCTTCGTCGAGCGTGATGGTCCCTCGAACAACGTGGTCGATACCCGCGTACGTGATGATGTCGCCGACCCCGATCTTGTGGGGGTCGTACACCTCGGGATAGTCGGCGAGCGGGTCCACGCGAGCATTCGGCTTGCCCTGGCGTCCACGCAGGACCACAAACGCGACGGCAGCGATCACTACGAGTATCAGGACAACTATCAGCACGTTGGTCAACGGTTTCTCCGAAATCGTCTCGGCAGGGTTGCCGCGGGCCATACCCTACCGATCCGTTCTCAGCCTTTTCGGATGAGACTGCCGGCAAGCTGACCGACCGCCGGCCGGGCAGGTCTCCAGCGCCGCGGGCAGATCGAAAGACTGCCCCGGCGCACCTTTGCGTTTACGCTCAGCCCGAGGAACTCCGCGCGAAAGAAAGCCGGTCGACTGACGATGAGCAAGAACCCGGAGCCGTCTGCCCGCACCGTCATGCACACACCACGATTCTGGTTGACGCCGTTGATAGTGGTCACCCTCTTGATGTCGGCGCTGGCAGCGCTGTACATGGGCGGAATACTCGACCCAAAGAAACACCTGGACCAGTTCCCGATCGCCCTGGTCAACCAGGACGAAGGCGACACCCTCCCCGGCGGCGACCCCGCCGACCGCAAGAATTTCGGAAACGACATCGTCGCCGGCCTCGAAAACGGAATCGACCACCAGAAGATCGACCTGCAGCAGATCGGTATCGCCGAAGCCCAATCTCGGTTGAACTCCGGCACGCTGTACGGCGCGATCGTGATTCCCAGTGATTTCACGAAGAGGACGATCATCCTGGCGGAGGCCAGTGTCGTCGCCGGTGACGTAGAGCAACCGATCATCACGATCTACACCAATCCACGTGCAGGTTCCGTCTCCGCATCTCTGGTCCAGTCGATCGGAACTACAGCCCTCGCCTCGGTCAACAAGAACATGGGCGAGCAACTCACCACCCTGGTCACCCAGCAGTTGGAAGCGGGAGACACCGGAACCCAGATCTCAGGAGCGAGCCGCCTGCTGCTCGAAAATCCGGTGAACGTACTCACGGTGGCCCACGATCCGCTTCCCGACGGCACCGGATTCGGTTTGGTTGCATTCTATTTCGCGCTGCTGTTGGTCCTAGCGGGATTCACCGGAGCAACCGTGGTCAATTCCTTGGTGGACGGCATGCTCGGATATGCGCCTACCGAATTCGGTCCGCTCTTCGTTCAGAACGACGTTGTGGGTATCAACAGGTTTCGGACGCTGCTCGTCAAATGGGCGTTCATGATCGTGTTGTCCGGCATAGTCTCCGCGTTGTTCCAGTGGATCAGTCGCGCCCTCGGAATGCCGGTCACTCACGGGCTTGCATTGTGGGAGTACGGCGCGCTGGTCATCACTGCAGTCGGCATCACGGCGATGTCGGTGATGGCCGCATTCGGCTCGTTGGGCATGTTGATCAACCTGTTCGTGTTCGTCATTCTCGCGCTGCCCTCTTCCGGTGGCACCATCCCCCTCGAAGCCAGCCCCAGGTTGTATGCCTGGCTGGCGCAATTCGAGCCGATGCACCAGATCTACATGGGTACGCGATCGATCCTGTTCTTCGGCGCACGCGGTGAGGCAGGGCTGCTGCATGCCGTCTGGATGACGTTGGTGGGTCTACTGATCGGCGTCGTACTCGGCATCGTGACCACCCGTTTCTACGACCGCAAGGGCTACGAACGCACCCATCGCCCCAAGGTGGCGTGAGATGGTACCCAGCCGGGATTTGATCGAAACCTGTTGGGCCGATTCAATGTGATTGCGCGTTTCGGGAATCTTCGACCCCCTTCCGCACGTTGTACAACTATGGCTAATTACAAAACAGTCAATCCCGCGACAGGTGAAACCGTCAGGGAATTCGATACTTTGGATGACGCCGGAGTTGAAGCCGCACTTGCGAACACGCATCGCGGCTACTTGACCTGGCGCAACAGTGCGCCACAGCAACGTGCGGCAGTCCTGAGCAAGACCGCCGAACTGTACACAGAGCGGGCGGACGAACTGGCCCGAATGATCTCGTTGGAGATGGGTAAGCCGGTCCGCGAGGCCAAGGGCGAAGTACAACTCTCGGCCGCGATCTATCAGTGGTACGCAGACCACGGTCCGGCGTTGCTCGAGGAAGAACGGCTCGACGTTCCCGGGGCCGAGGAGTCGGTTGTGTACCGGCGACCGATCGGTGCCCTGATCGGCGTCATGCCGTGGAACTTCCCGTACTACCAGGTCGCCCGCTTCGCGGCACCGAATCTCATGCTGGGCAACACGATCATTCTCAAGCACGCGTCCAACTGTCCGCAGTCGGCTCTGCTGATGGAAGAGATCTTGCGACAAGCCGGATTGCCGGACGACGCCTACGTCAACGTCTTCGCGACCAACGAGCAGATCGCGGACATGATCGCCGATCCACGAGTTCAAGGCGTGTCACTGACTGGCAGCGAACGCGCCGGCACCAGCGTCGCCGAAACTGCGGGACGCAATCTCAAGAAGGTCGTCCTCGAACTCGGCGGATCGGACGTGTTCATCGTCCTCGATTCCGACGACATGGATGCCACCGTCAAGTCCGCAACCAAGGCGCGTCTGTCCAATGCCGGCCAGGCCTGCAATGCGGCCAAGCGTTTCATCGTCACCGAAGATTTCTACGACGACTTCACCCGCAAATTGGCGACGTCCTTCGAATCCGTTTCTGCCGGTGACCCGTTGGACGAATCCACCGTCCTGGGCCCGCTGTCCTCACAGAGCGCGGCAGACACTCTGATCGAGCAGATCGACGACGCTGTGTCCAAGGGAGCGACGCTGCTCACCGGTGGGAAGAAGATCGACGGCCCGGGCGCCTACGTTCAGCCGACGTTGCTCGCAGACGTGACCCCGGACATGCGGGCTTACAGCGAAGAACTGTTCGGACCTGCCGGCGTCGTCTACAAGGTCAAGTCGGCCAGCGAGGCTGTGGAACTTGCCAATTCGTCGGTCTACGGTCTGAGCGGGTCTGTCTGGAGCAGCGATCTCGATTCCGCCCGGTCGGTCGCTGCCGATCTCGACGTGGGAATGGCGTTTGTCAACGAGCACGGAACGACGTTGCCCGGTCTGCCCTTCGGCGGAGTCAAGCGCTCCGGAGTCGGCCGCGAGCTCGGTCCGTGGGGAATGGACGAGTTCGTGAACAAGAAGCTGCTCCGCGTCTCCAAGAAGTAGCGCGGTGCAAAAGTAGCGCAATACAAAGGAAGGCCCTGATCTCTGTTGAGGTCGGGGCCTTTCCTCATATCCCACGGACCAGCAAGAGCAATGCCCTGGTCACTCGCTTGCCGGAGTGACACTCCCACGAGTGAGGCTCCACCCGAACCTCGTCGCGATGACAGCTGACAGCCAGCCCAACAGCGCACCCACCAGTGGAGCAGCGATCGCGGTGTAGATCGCCTCGTTGGAAACACCAACCGACACGGCGGAGTCACCGACAAAGGCGAAATCGGTTCGGGAGGCGACGGACGCCAACTCGATCAGGCCGGAGACAACAATAATCAGGAACCCCAGCAGGAATCCGAAGCCGGCCAGAAGAAGATGAAGTGCACGCATCCGATCAGTCTGCCTGTAACACCCATCCAGATGAAACCGACCTGCTGGTATGACACTTTCACGAATCGCTCGCACTACCGTGATCGCCGCCGCCATCAGCGCGAGCGCCGCCATCTGTTCCGCGACGTCAGCTTCCGCGGACGTAGTAGACGTCACGGTCCTTCCGGGTCTCAGCAGCGGGCCGACAACGCCGTACGGGGCGGGCTGCACGTATCTGGTGGTTGCCAGGACAGCAGCGTTGGACGAGTCGAACGTCTCGATTGTCGACCTGAACCGGGCGTCGACCATGTTCCCGCAGGAATTGATCTGGGACACCGTCAATCCCTATTTCACCTTGCCTGTTGTACTCGGCCACGCCGTCACGCTGTGGACTCCGACCACACCCGGCGAACATTCTCTGATGGCCTACCAGACGTCAGCGGGCGGGCCGGTCACAACGGTCGATGTCAATCCGGCCACCCCGATCGGTCCGGGGTGCGTCGTCACCTGATCCGCTAGCCCTCCAAGAAGTCGACGAGCACTCGGTTGAGTTCATCGGCGGGAACCATCGGAATACTGTGATGTGAAGCATCTTTCAGCACCTCGACACGTGCTGCGGGAATCCTCTCCCGCACCGACCTCGACACCGTTTCCGCATCATGCACCCGTCCGTCCTGCGCGAGGACCACCAGCAACTCGACATCCAGTGCGCTCAAGTCCTCTTTCGAAGGACGTTGAGGCACTACGAGATCGGGTCGCGGTAGATCCGAAGTGCCCACTTCCACAAGAGACAGCCAGTCGGAGTCGATACTCGACTCACCTGTCTCCCACTCCAACAGTCGTCGTCGGCGTGCTCGCGACGGGGACAGCAAGAGCGGAAGCGCACGCAGAAGGTAGCCCGCCTTCATGCCGGCGAAACTCGAATTAGGATCGAGCAGAACAAGTTTCCCGACACGATCCGGTCGATGCAGCGCAAAGGCCAACGCAATCATTGCGCCGTAGGAATGTCCGATCACATCGACGGTGTCGGCGCCGGTGCAATCGACTATCGAGTCCATCCACTCGATCAGATCGTCGACGGACTTCATCGGATCACCATTGGGAATGCTGAGTCCGGCATCGCCCAGGGTGTCGACGGCAAAAACACGCCGGAATTTCGACAGCGCCGCAACGTTGTCGAACCACACCGTCGAAGTGGCACCTCCCCCGGGCAGAAGGATCAACGGCCGCGAGTCTTCAGGTCCACAGACGTTCACATGCGTTCGGCCGAACCGGCCTGAGAGATCCACACCCAGCGGTTTTTGCGGCCATTTGGTCAGTACGGCGTCGTATGCGCGATTGAAGTCCATTCCCCACCCCCATTTTCTCTCGACTATCGAGATAGTAGACAATCGAGAGACAACACACCAGGGCTGGAGGCATCCATGAGCGTCGGCGATGCAGAAGACGAAGCGATGGCGATCGTCCACTCGCTTCGCGCACTGACCGTCGACTTGAACGTGGCGGTTTCCGGCTTTGCGAACAAATACAAAATGCACTCCACCGACGTCCGCGCACTGATCTGTCTTCTCGATGCCGAGCGCTCGAACACATCGGCGACGCCAGGTTGGTTGGGCTCACAGCTCGGGATCAACTCGGCGTCGGTGACTGCACTGGTCGACCGGATGGTCAAAGCGGGCCACGTAGCTCGGGAGCGGGACTCGGAGGACCGCCGGCGAGTGATCTTGCAGGTCACACCATCGGCGGTCACTCTGGGCGAGAGCTTCTTCGGCCCCCTCATTTCACGGGCTGCGAGCACCGTCGGGAATTACACCGCGGCCGAGCGAGCCACCATCGCGAGTTTCATCGTGGCGATGCGAGCGGACGTGGAGCGGACTCGAATCGATCGGGAGCCCTCCCTGTGACTCGCATACTTCCCGCGGGAGAACGCGCATTTCTCGTAGACCTCGATTCCGAAGCTGACGTTCTCGCGTTCACCGAAGCACTGACGCGTAACACCCCGGTCGGGGTCGAAGACTTCCTCCCCGCAGCTCGCACGGTCCTGGTCACGTGCACCCCGGCGGCAGATCTCACGTACGTCCGGAAGTGCTTGGACGATCTCGAGCAAACCAATTCTGCCGCGACCACAGACGAGCATTCCGAGACGGATGCACTCACCATCGCCGTCAGGTACGACGGGCCCGACCTCGACGACGTCGCACAGTCACTCGGAATGAGCCGTTCCGAGGTGGTTGCGGCCCATACCGGGGCGATGTGGCGTTGCGCCTTCATCGGATTCGCACCCGGCTTCGCCTACCTGACTTCAGGCGACACTCGGCTCGACGTTCCACGTCGAACTCAGTCGCGAACCGCAGTGCCAGCCGGTTCCGTCGCCCTGGCCGCTGGATACAGCGCGATCTACCCGCGGGCATCGCCGGGTGGCTGGCAGATCATCGGGAGCACCGACGCCGTGATGTGGGATCTGAACGCCACACCACCGGCCGCCGTTCAGCCTGGGTGCCGCGTGCGCTTCGTGAACGAGGACGACCGATGAGCGGTCTGGAGATACTCGACACCGGGCCGCTGAGCTTGATCCAGGACCTCGGACGGACCGGACACCTTCGCTCGGGCGTCGGGGTTTCCGGTGCTGCGGACAGGCGATCGCTCAAACTCGGCAACCGGCTCGTCGGCAACGACGAGGGCGCGGCAGGCGTCGAGGTCCTTCTGGGCGGGCTGAGCATTCGGGCGCAGCAACAGGCAACGATCGCGTTCACCGGGGCGCCCGCACAGGCCTACCGCGACGGCGTTCCGGTCGGGCATTCGAGCGTGATCGCTCTCGACGTCGGTCAGACCGTCCGCCTCGACTACGCACCGAGTGGCCTGCGGACGTATCTGACCGTCCGGGGCGGCATTGTGGTTCCCGAGATCCTGGGATCGCGCAGCACCGACACCATGTCCGGGATAGGTCCGGCGCCTCTCGAGCCCAAGGTTGTTCTCCCGATCGGGCCTTCGCCGACCGCGTTCTCGCTCGTCGACCTTGCACCAGTTCCACCGATGACAAACGAGACTCTCGACATTCGAGTCGTATTCGGGCCGCGCGCAGATCGATTCACCAACCCCGAATCGCTCCTGCGGGGGAATTGGGCGGTCTCCACCGATTCGGACCGAATCGGGGCGCGACTCGATCGTGTCGGCACCGACGAACTGCTGCAACGAACGAATGACGCCGAACTCCCCACCGAAGGCGTAGCGCTCGGATCGATCCAGGTCCCACCCAGCGGCCAACCTGTCGTGTTCCTCGCCGATCACCCGATCACCGGCGGGTATCCGGTGGTCGGAGTGGTCGCGGACGCAGATATCGACCGACTCGGCCAAGCCCGCCCGGGTCAGCACATCCGGTTCGTTGGGGCCTGAGCAGCGCCGAGCGATGGCGTGTCGGACCCTGCCGTCACACTGATGTCGTGCGAGTTGTCCTGGTCCCCGGTAGTACGACGTCCACGGGAGCTGTGACGGCAACTGTCCTACGGACCGATCCCGGTGGAACGCCGCTCGCCGATCCCGTCGAATACCCCGACCTGATCGCAGCGGTGCGCACCATCGAGGAAGCCGAGCACCCGCGGTGGGTGTGGCCGAGTACGGCGACCGTGTACCCACCGCTATTGCGGGCAGGCGTACGGGTTCAGCGGTGCCACGACATCTCCCTGACCCGCGCGATACTCGGAATGCGCGTCGGCAAACCGTCACCGCCTGCCGAGGAGTTCGACGACGATCGACTCGGACTCTTCGACACTGCACCCGTTCTCGATCCCCTCGCCGTCGTCACCGAATTCGCCGAGCAGCGCGCAACCATCGGCGCGGACGCTCGACTGGACTTGTTGATCGCAGCAGAATCGGCCGGCGCTCTCAGCGCCGCCGAGATGACGCACACGGGCCTTCCGTTCTCGACGCAGAAGCATCGCGAACTCCTCGAAGAACGGCTGGGGCCGCGGCCGACGGGATACGACCTCCCCGCTCGTATGCAGGAACTTGCCGCACAGATCAGTGAGGTCTTCGGGCGCACCGTCAATCCTTCGTCTTCGGTGGAGATCACCGAGGCGTTCGGGCGTCAGGGCATCGAACTTCCGTCGACGCGCAAGTGGTTTCTGCAGGAGATCGATCATCCGGCTGTGCCGCTACTCCTTCGTCATCGCGAACTCGCCAAGCTGTACAGCACCAACGGTTGGCAGTGGATGGACAGTTGGGTGCGGGGCGATCGATTCCGCCCGATCTACGTTCCCGGTGGTGTCGTGTCCGGCAGGTGGGCGAGCCGGGGCGGCGGGGCCCTCCAGATTCCGAAGACCATGCGCTCGAGCGTCGTCGCCGATCCGGGCCACGTGTTCGTCGTCGCCGACGCCGGTCAGCTCGAACCCCGAATTCTGGCCGCCATGTCCGGCGACCGCCGGATGATGGCTGCCGCCGGCGACGACGATCTGTACGCACTTGTCGGTGCCGAAGCCTTCGGCGGGGATCGCGCAAAAGCCAAGGTCGCAATCCTCGGAGTCCTGTACGGGGCGACGGCGGGTGAAGCCAAAGCACTGCTCATCTTGTTGCGGAAGCGATTCCCGGTCGCCGTCGAGTACGTCGAGCAAGCTGCCAAGGCAGGTGAGCGCGGCGAGGTGGTGAAGTCACTGCTCGGCCGGGCCTGTCCCCCACCGTCTCCCGACTTCTACTCCCACGGCGACGCTCATGCCCGCGGTCGTTTCACGCGAAACTTCGTCGTTCAGGCCACTGCGTCCGAGTGGGCGTTGTGCCTGCTCGCCGACCTCAGGCGACGCCTCGCCGAAGATCCGGACGGCGAGTTGGTCTTCTTCCAGCACGACGAAGTGGTCGTGCATACCCGAAACCCCGAGTCAGGTGCCGCCCACGTGCTGGCCGCTGCGGCTTCGGCAACTCGATTGTTGTTCGGCGACACAGTCGTCCGTTTTCCCATGGACGTCGCAGCCCGCGAGACTTACGGCAAAGGCACTTCGTAGCGTCGTCAATTCCACTCCAAGCGGTTCCACCGCGCCCGTATTGCGTGTTCTACTGGAAAACGTTGCTTTGTTGGTGCTGGTCGACTGCGTTCGAGGAGAACCATGACCAAGCTGGATACAACTGATGCAGAACGGAACGAGCGCGGAACGGTCAAACGCCGTCGACTGCCGATCTTCACCGTGATCGCGCTTGCAATCTTTGCCTTCGTCGCAGGCGGATTCGGCGGTTCGTTCCAAGGCAAACTCGCCGAGGTTCAGAAGAACGACAACGCCTCGTACCTGCCGAGTTCCGCAGAATCGACGATCGTCAGCAATCAATCCGCGAACTTCCTCGCGGTCGAGACGATCCCTGGTTTTGTTCTGTTCCATCGAGATTCGGCCCTCACCGAGGCGGACAAATCTGCAATCAACTCGGCGTACGGCGCTATTGCCGGCATCTCCGGAGTAGACGCCGACGGAATGCAACCCACTCAGTACTCCGCCGACGGCACAACTGCGTCGATCTTCGTGCCACTCGTCGCCAAAGACGGAGACACATCCGTGGCAGGCGATGTCCTGGCGACCACCGAGCAGAACGTCATCGACGCCGCAAAACAAGCAGCTGGTGATGTCGAGGTACTCCCAGCCGGGCCAGGTGGGCTACTCGTTGCGTTCATCGACGCCTTTGCCGGTCTGGACGGAGCGCTCCTTGGCGCGGCACTCCTGGTCGTGATCCTCATCCTGCTTGTCGTGTACCGATCGCCGGTGTTGTGGTTCTTCCCGCTGTTCTCCGCGCTCCTCGCCATCGGCTTGTCGTCGATGGTGATCTATTTCCTCGCGAAAGCCGAATTACTCACTCTGACCGGACAATCTCAAGGCATCCTTTTCGTGTTGGTGATCGGTGCCGGTACCGACTACGCCCTACTCTTGATCTCTCGCTATCGCGAAGAACTACACACGTATCCCAACCGCTTCGACGCGATGATCAAGGCCTGGCGCGAGTCTGCGCCGGCCATCACCGCTTCGGCTGTCACCGTCATTCTCGGTCTGCTCTGCCTGACGTTCTCTCAACTCAACTCCAACAAGAGCCTCGGACCCGTCGCCGCCATCGGGATCGCCTGCACCTATCTGGTGATGATGACGTTCATGCCGGTCGCTCTGGCCGCCACCGGACGGTGGGTCTTCTGGCCGCGCAAGCCCAAGGTCGATCACGCCGCAGACCTTACGACGCACGGGATGTGGGGCAAGATCGCCGAGGCCGTCGGCAGCAAGGACCGCCCACTGTGGATCGGCGCCACAGTCTTGTTGATCATCCTGTTCGCGGCCGGGATCGGCAGTCTCAAAACCGATGGCCTGACATCCACCGAAAGCTTCACCAATCGTCCCGACGCTGTTGTCGGACAAGAACTCTACGACTCGAAGTTCGATCCCGGAGCCGGCGCACCGGCCGTGATCACCGCAAACGCCGACCAGGCCGACGCCGTCATCAAAGCAGCCAGCGGCGTCGAAGGTATCTCGCAGGATCCCGGCGCCGTCTGCACCCAGGTGGACGTCGCAAAGGTCAGCGAGCTGATCAAGACCAACCCCGCTGCCGTCGCACAAGCCGCCGCTGCGGGTTGCGCCCCTGCGGCTTTCACCGTTGCACCGATCGACGGCCGAACCATGATCAATGCAACCCTCGCCGACTCTTACGATTCGCCGCAGGCACTCGAAACTGTCAAGCGACTGCGGACTGCCGTCCACGACGTGCCCGGCGCCGACGCGCTCGTCGGCGGCAGCACGGCCACCACCCTCGATGTCCAGGCGGCCTCGGTCCGCGACAGAAACCTGATCATCCCGATCGTGTTGGTGGTGATCTTCCTGGTCTTGGCCGCTTTGCTCCGTGCTCTGCTGATCCCGGTGATTCTCATTGTCACCGTGGTGCTTTCCTTCGCGGCGACGCTCGGTGTGAGCGGATTCTTCTTCACACACGTATTCGGGTTCGCCGGGGCGGATCAATCGTTCCCACTGTTCGCCTTCGTGTTCCTGGTCGCTCTGGGTATCGACTACAACATCTTCCTGATGACCCGTGTGCGAGAGGAGACCGGAGAATTCGGCACCCGCGCAGGTGTCCTGCGCGGTCTTGCGGTCACCGGGGGTGTGATCACCTCAGCCGGAATCGTCTTGGCCGCAACATTTGCCGTACTGGGCATCCTGCCGCTGGTCTTCCTCGCCGAGATCGGATTTGCCGTGGCCTTCGGTGTGCTGCTCGATACGATCATCGTGCGCAGTGTCCTGGTGCCTGCGCTCTCTCACGACATCGGGAAACGTATATGGTGGCCGTCCGAACTGGCCCGCGCGAAAGACTGACCACTACAGAAACGCTTCCTTGGTCCACAGATGAAAGAGTGCGTACGCTCGCCAGGGTCGCCAGCGCTCGGACAACGCTGCGGCTTCTTTGCCCGACGAGACCCCCAACGCTCGCTTCAACACCAGATCGTCGGGTACGAAGGCGTCGCGATCACCGAGAATTCGAACAGTGAGATAGTCAGCGGTCCACGGTCCGATTCCCGGTAGCGCCAACAACTCTTGTCGAAATTGGACAGGATCCGAATCCCAGGAGAGATCGAGACCGTTCGCTGCCGCAGTTGCCAACGTGTGCACTGTTCTTGCGCGCACTGTGGTCAATCCGACGGCTTTCTGTATGTCCTCCGGCGATTGCGCTGCAACCGCGTCCGGATCAGGGAAGGCAAGAAACTCCCCTTCCACCGGCGCTCCGAATGCGCTGACAAAACGACCACCGAACGTCCTCGCTGCGGCGAGCGAAACCTGTTGCCCCAGAACGGTGAGCACTGCGGTCTCGAAACCGTCCACCGAGCCGAGCACCCGCAATCCTGGACGGGCGGCAACGAGTGGGGCCAACAACTCATCGCTACCGAACGCTGCTTCGACAGCAGTGTGATCGGCGTCGAGGTCGAGCCAACGACGCACGATCACCTCCAGCACTGCGGAATCCCCCGCTGGCACATCGGAATCCATGACGACACCGTCGTCTGTCCACGACACCGACACGACAACCGGGCCGGAAGGCAACGGTACGACTCTGGTGTGAACACCGTCGTCGTGACGCTCGAGGCCTGCGACGCAGTGAGCCCGCAGGGCACCGGTAAGCGGTTCGACTGCATAGGGTGCCTGAAAGCGCAGCGTCACTGCGCTCACCGGCCGGCTTCCAGATCCAGCAGAATCGCTTTCAGTTCGGGGCCACCGGCGTACTGCCCGAGGCTGCCGTCGCTGCGCACCACCCGGTGACACGGGACCACCAACGGCAGCGGATTCTTTGCGCATGCGGTCCCCACGGCACGCACCGCACGCGGGCTTCCCGACGCTACTGCGACCACCGAATAGCTTGCAGTGTGGCCGTATTCGATCTCGGGGAGATGACGCAACACTTCGCGTCGGAACCCCTTCGCGAGTTGGAAGTCCAAGCGCAGATCGAATTCTCGACGCGCACCGGCAAAGTACTCGTCCAACTCGCGAGCGACAGTGTCCAGCCTGCGCGGGTAATGAAGCACACGGGGGCTGACGGTGTCCGCCAAACGTTCCAGAACGAGGTCGTGCCCTTCGACGGCAAAGGCAACCCGCACCAGGCCGACATCGGTCGCCGCCAGGAGCAGCTTTCCGACCGGCGAATCGACGGTTCGATATGCCACGTCGATCAATTCAGCTTCGGACGCCTGCGCAGCCAGGCGCGCCCGTAGGCGGATCATGGCGTCAGCGTCAACGGCTGGAAGCGCCTCGAACACATCGTTACTCATGAGTGACTCCCTTCCGCAGCGGTAGCGGACAAGTAGATTCTTCGTAGTGTGGCGATACCGTCGGCACCCGCGCGTCTGGCGGCCGCCGGGGTGTTGCCGAGGATGTCCGCGATCTCTGCGTACGGCAGCCCACCCAGAAAGTGATAGGCGACTGCCGCACGTTGTTTGAGCGGTAGCTGTTCGAGTGCGTCCCAGAGTTCGTGATCCCACGTTCCGGGTACGCCGATTCGCGTCGGCAACTCCGGAAACTCGTCTGTCGGCACGGCCACGCGGGCGCGCACTCGGGTGATGTCGATTGCCTTGCGGTGCGCGATGGTCACCAGCCAGGCTTCGATGTTCGCGTCCGGATTCAGATCCGGATATGCCCGCATCGCTGCGATGAACGTCTCGGACCACGCGTCCTCGGCGTCGACGGGACCGACCACCGCGCGGCAGACACGGAGGACCACTGCACCGTATTCGGTCACGACGTCTTCGAACGGTTTGAGTCTCACGATCGGTAGACGTTCCCGATCACCGAATTGTGAGCCGAGCGCATCAGAAGAGGACATCCGATTCGCCGCCGTGCTCGCGGTCGAGCAGGAACCGCTTGCGTTCGAGGCCGCCGGCGAAACCGGTCAGACTTCCGTCGCTACCGACCACACGATGACAGGGAACGATGATGCTGATCGGATTCTTGCCGTTTGCAGCGGCGGCGGCACGGATCGCAAGCGGGTTACCCAAAGTTTGCGCGAGCTCCATGTATGTCCAGGTTTCGCCGTACGGGATCGTTCGCAAGGTATCCCACACCCGCTTCTGGAACTCGGTGCCCACGGGCGCCAGCGGCACGGAGAACTCCGTGCGATCACCCTCGAAGTACTCGGTGAGCTGCGATTCGACTTCACCGAAGACCGCCGCGGAACGATCACCGAACGTGGACTCGTCCGGCTTGTGGCGATGCTCCGCCATGTACAGCCCGCAGAGCTCGTCACCTGCTGCTACCAGCGTCAACGCCCCGATCGGCGAGTCGATCACTGTGTGCGTACGGATAGCCGTCATGTCTCGATCCTTCCAGGTTGCGCGGTGCAGCAGGCAGCGGGTGAATTGATTGTCCGTGCCGGCACCGACACCTCGAAGACGCCGCTGGCCTCGTGAATGTGAGATTTACCTGTACTTTGACGTCACATCAGGCAGTATCGAGGGATGGCTCTAGTTTTGCCCGGCAGCTCCACCGTCGTCCGCTCCGTCGGCGACGTGGTGCACTGGTCCCTGTCCACGGTCGCTTTTGCGGTCACCCTGCCCGCTCGACTCGAGGCGCTCCTCTTCTCGGTCGAGAGGTTGGTGGCACGCATCAACCAGATCGCCGACAACGCCGACCGCGTCGTCATCGGAGCCGCCGCCGTGACCGTTCGAGCTGAGACGCTGGTCGAGGCCGTCGAACAGACCTCGGACATCGCGGGACAACTCCTCGAGATCTACGAGCCCATCGCCCTACAGCTCGCGCCGCTGGCCGCCAGGTTCGCCGACGACCTTTCCGAGGCAGAGGTCAGCGCCGCGATCAAGCTGATCGACCAACTACCGGAGCTCACCGACCGGGTGGCCGCGGTGCTGCCCATCCTCGGAACTCTCGACTCCGTCTCACCCGAGATCCACGAACTCCTCGGAGTGGTCAAGGACCTGCGGCAGGCAATCGTCGGAGTGCCTGGCTTTCACTTCTTTCGCAAGCGGGGCGAAGCCAAGCTGGATTGAAATTTCAGGCGGAGTAGCCGTTGGTCCCAGCACGCGTCATGACGACCTTCGGAACTACCGCTCGAGACGAGAGCTTGAGCAGACCGTCCACCAACTCCACGATGTCGTCGACCTTGATCATGGTGTCCGGTGTGATCCGATCGCGCGTCCACGCCGACATGTCGGTATCGACGTAACCGGGAGCGATGGCCGTCGCACTGACGCCGTTTCCGGACTCCTCGGCGTTGAGTGCCTCGACCATCGAAATCAGCGCAGCTTTGGTGGCTCCGTAGACGGCCAAGCCGCTCTCGGCATACACACCGGCCATCGAGGCGAGAGCGATCACCTTTGCTCCGCCGGCGAGGTCCGCGTCCGCCGCTGTACGCAGGAGCGGCAGCGACGCTTGCAATAGTGCGAACGGTGTCCGGAGATTGACGGCAACGGTCTTGTCGAAACGGCGCATCGGGTAGTCAGCCACTCGCCCACTGGTTCCCACTCCGGCGTTGAGGACGAGGGCTCGCATGGAGCCGAATCGCTCGCCGTGCGTGGCTACGAGTGCTGCGGCGAAGTTCTCGTCCGCCATGTCGCCTGCCGAGACGACGACGTTCGGCGATCCGGCGCGCGTAAGTTCTTCGGCGACAACGGCGAGCCGTTCGGCATCACGCGCCGTGATGGTCAGCCCGTACCCTTGCGAAGCCAAGCGTGTTGCGATGCCGAGCCCGATTCCCTTGGAGGCGCCGGTGACCAGTGCTGATCGAGTCATTCGAATTTCCCTTGCAGTGCGTTGAGTCCGGCCGAGATCAGTTCCGGCACAGAAGATCCAGCCTTGTCGAATCCCCCGCCGACGGTGGCTCCTGCTCGGAATCGGTGATCGATGCCCTGCGCCACGACGGCGAGTTTGAAGAACCCGAGCGCCATGTAGAAGTTCCAATGCGCCAGTTCACGACCCGAAACGGACGAATACCGTTGCGCCAGATCGACAACGGACGGTAGCGACGGGCTCGTCCACGCAGCAGGCTCACCCAGAACCAGATCCAGCGCGGGATGCCGATAGACGCACATCATCGCGATGTCCGCCAGCGGATCACCCAGCGTCGACAGTTCCCAGTCCACCACTGCGGCAACCTTGGTGACGTCGTTCGCCGCGAGAATCGTGTTGTCGATCCGGTAGTCGCCGTGCACGATCGACGAAGCCGATTCAGCCGGAATCAATTCCGCGAGGCTCGACGCCAACCTGTCCACATCGGCCGAGTCCTCGGTCTTGACGCGTGACCATTGACCGGCCCACAACTTCACCTGACGGGCTACGTAACCGTCGGGTCGGCCGAGTTCGCCGAGACCCACTGCGTTGTAGTCGACGTCGTGCAGGGCAGCGAGAACACGCACCAACTCGTCGGTGCACTGCGTGACCTGCTCTGCCGGAACAGCTTCCAACTCGGTTTTGGTCCGGATCACTTGACCGGTGACGAACTCGACCACCGTGAACGACGCACCCATCACCGAGGCGTCCTCGCACAGCACGACGGTCGGGGCGACCGGCACGGCGGTGTTCTGCAACGCCGAGGTGATTCGGAACTCGCGCGCAACGTCGTGCGCCGACGGTGTGAGGCCGGCCGTGGGTGGACGACGCAGAATCCACTTCGAGTTGTCGTCGAAGATTCCGTAGGTGAGATTGGATTTGCCGCCTGAAATCAGTTCGGCTCGCAACTCACCGCTCACCTCGACGCCTGCGGCTTGCAGATACTTGTGGAGCGCCGCGAGATCGAGTCCTGGGAAGTCCGTCACTTCGCCTCCTCCCGAGCAGCGCGCTTCGCAGCGCCGACAACACGTTTCGCAATTGCCCAGCGATGAACCTCGGACGGACCGTCGTAAACGCGGAAGGGACGCACTTCGCGGGACAACCGTGCCAGCGGCAGATCGCCGGACACGCCCATTCCGCCACACATCTGAATGGAGCGGTCGACGATCCGGAAGATCGCCTCGGCCGCGTAGGTCTTGGCGATGGACGTCGCGTTGCTCGCGTGCCCGCCCTGATCGAGTTCGAAGCAGGCCTGCACCAGAAGTGCGCGACTGGCTGCGATGTCGATCTCGTTGTCGGCGACCATCTTCTGGATCATTCCGAGATCACCGAGTTTCGAGCCGAAGCCTTCTCGTTCGGCAACCCTGGCCACGGCGACGTCGTGGCCGCGGCGCGCTGCACCGAGCCAGCGCATCACGTGCGTCATCCGGGCGGGACCGAGACGAACCTGCGCGTAAGCGAAACCCTGATCGACCTCACCGAGAACGGCCTCGTCGGGAACGAAGAGATCCTCGAACGTGACCTCGCAGTGCCCGCCGATCATGGCCTTGTCGAGAGTGTCGATGTGCCGACCCACGATGAGACCCGCTGTGTCCGTCGGCGTCAGGAACATGGTCGCTCCGCCGCGCTGCCCGGGCTCGCCGGAGGTGCGCGCCATGATGATGAAGAATCCGGCGCCGTCGGCGCCGGTGATGAACCATTTCTTACCGTTGATCTTCCAGCCACCGGGGACTTTCTCGGCGCGGGTGTTCAAAGCCGAGGGATCGGATCCCGCTCCCGGCGCGGGTTCGGTCATGGCGAATGCCGACCGCATGTCCCCGCTTGCGAGCGGCGCGAGGAACTGCTGCTTCTGTGCTTCGTTCGCGACGTGGGCCAGCATGTGAACATTGCCCTCGTCCGGCGCAGCGATGTTGAGCGCCGTCGGCCCGAAGAGCGAGTAGCCGGCTTCCTCGAAGACAGGCGCGCGATCACTCATGTTGAGTCCGTGGCCGCCGTACTCGATCGGTGCATGCGGTGCGAAGACACCGGCTTCTTTTGCTGCCGCCTGCATCTCGATGCGGATGGCATCGCCACCCGCGACGGCGATGTCACCGGCGTGTTCGTCTTCGATGGGGAGCACTACGTTGCGCGTGAAGTCGCGCGTCTTCTCGATCAGCGCCACCACCTCGGGCGCGTACGTCAGATCGATTGCCACCAGCCACCTCCGAAAGAACATCCCGACCGAGCGATCGCTCGGTAACAGCACTCTCGCACATGCCGATGCGCCGGGTCAACAATCTTCGAGCATCGCCTCGCCCTGATCGAGCCGGCCGGCAACCACCATGTCGCGGTACAGATCGTCCTTGTCCATGAGCTCGTCATGGTTGCCGATGTTGCGGATCCGACCGTCTTCCATGACCACGATCCAGTCGGCGTCACGCACCGTTGAGAGCCGGTGAGCGATGGTCACCACGGCCCCGGTACGTGCACGTTCGTTGATCGCGTCGACAATCGCGGCTTCGGTGAGTGTGTCGACCTGGGCAGTGGCTTCGTCGAGCAGAAGCAAAGCACTCGGTCGCAGAACTGCGCGTGCCATCGCGATCCGCTGACGTTGGCCGCCCGACAGCGAGGTGGCCGTCAGAGCGGTGTCGAGTCCGTTCGGCAGGGCCTCGATCGCGTCGTCGAGTCGGAGCAAGCGCAGAACGGCCTGGACTTCTTCGTCCGTCGCGTCGGGATGGCTGAAGACGACGTTCTCCCGAATCGTTCCGGGCACCACCGGTGTCTCTTGCTCCACGTACGCGAGACTCTCGCGCACAGCGCGGTGATCGAGCGCGTCGTAACCGACTCCATGCAGGAGAACCTCACCCGATCGCGGTTCGACAAATCGCAGCACAGTCGAGAGCAAGGTCGTCTTTCCGGCACCCGACGGGCCGACGATGGCCATGTGCCCACGCGTCGGAATGACCAGCGAGACATCGCGCAACGCCGGCTGGTTCGACCCGTGGTAACTCACGGTGACGTCGCGCAACTCGATCAGCGGCGCGGCAGCATTTGTTTTCGCGACCACGTCCACGACCTCGTCGTACTGCTCGGTGGGCAACGACTGCATCTCGCGAATCCGGATAGCTGCCGCGATTCCCGACTGAACAGAAGTCACGTTCTGCGCAAGCTCCGACACCGGCCCCATCAGGGTGAAGGCGTAGAGCAAAAACGCGATGAGCGTCGAGACTGCCATTTCACCGTCGGCGACTCGCCAGGCACCGAAGCCCAGGATGGCAATGATCGATCCTTGAATGGCGGTCCACGCGACAGTCCACGCGGTTGCCGACACTCGAACCGCCGTGATCGCATGCTTTTTCGCATCGGACGCATTGGTCGTCACCAGAGCGCCGACGCGATCCTCGGCGAGGGAAACCTTGACCGTCCGGATCGCACGCAAGCCACCCTCGAGTACGCCGCCGAGCTGACCGAGCGATTCCTGGGTTCGCGCTTCGGCTGCGGAAATCCGAGGCATCAGAACGGCAAAGAGTATGGAGGCAAACACGATTGCCACCATGGTGACCCCCAACAACGGCAGATCCAGAACGCCCATCAGAACAATCGTTCCGATGGTCAACGCGGCTGCGTTCAGAATATTCACTGCGGCCGACGACGCCGCCTCCCGCAGCAGCAAGGTGTCCGACGTGACCCGGGTGACCAATTCACCCACGGATCGCGATTGCAGCGAAGGTACGGTCGCCGCCAGGAATCGCCTCACCAGCGAAGACCTGGCGTCGAAGACAACCTTCTCGGCGGCGGTTCCGAGAACGATCCACTGAGCACAACCGAGCACAGCACCGACGATCAGAAGGACGACGAGCGTGAGGATCGGTCCCTTCAGCGACGCACCGGTATCGAGGGTGTCGAGAACCCACTTGGTGACCATCGGCGTTGCCAGCGTCGCCGCCGAGCCGCACAGCGCCAGTACCAATCCGAGGAGGAGCGACGGCAGATGCGGTCGAGCGAACTCCGAGAGGACGCGGAGATTGCTCCATTTCGGTGCGGGCTGAGAAGCGTCGGATTCAAGCATGAATTTATGGAACACGAATGTTCCATAAAGGGCAAGAGAAATTCCGATTCGGAAACACTGGATACCGAAACCGGACACGGCTACGCTTCGAATTCGTGACAACGATCCACAGCGCACCAGAACAAAGCGCGACCCGCGAGCGCACACGGAAGGCCATCCTCAATGCTGCTGTTTCGGTGTTCGCATCCAAGCCTGCTGCGACCCTCAGCGAGATCGCTTCGGCCGCGAAGGTCGGCCGGACCACTTTGCACCGCTACTTTCCCGAACGATCCGACCTGGTCGACGCAGTCGCGGCCGAGGCCACTCGCGCCGTCGGTGAGGCCGCAGCAGCGGCGCGACTCGGTGAGGGCACCGGAGCCGAGGCACTGGTTCGCCTCTGCCACGAATACTTCGAACTGGCCGACCTTTTGACGGTCCTGTTCTTCACTCCCGGCGTCTATCAAGAAGATTCGTTTGCCGAGTCCGCGTCGAACGACGACGGAGTCACCGACGCCATCGAACGCGGACACTCCGACGGGTCCATCGACCCCGACATGGGTTCGGACTGGGTGCAGAACCTACTGTGGTCACTGCTTTACACGTCGATGGACTACGTGAACCGCGGTTCCGGGACTCGACTACAAGCCTTGGATCTGACGGTTCGCAGCCTCCGTCGCGGAATCGCCCCCGATCCCGCGGTCTAGGTTGTCGGCTGCTTGAACAGCGGCACGCCGCTTGGCCACACCTAATTTGCGGTAAATCGAGCGAATGTGAGTCTTCACAGTGGGATAGGCGATGCCGAGGTGCGCAGCGATCTCGTCTGCAGTCATCGTAGTTCGCAGAAAAGTGAGGATCTCTTTCTCACGTTCCGTCAGGACTCCGGCGAGTTTGGCAGAGAGCTGGCCCCGTTTTTCCAGAATCGTGCGCAGGAGCTCCTGGTGTCTCGACCCCTGTGTTGCGTGCGCGTTCAACAGATCGACGATTACCGGATCGCCGCTCAGAAATGGGGCGAGAATACGCTCGGGGATTGCCTCGGCCAGCGCACGATCCAACTGCTCGTGTGCCTGCGGTCCACGCCCGGCGACGGAGCTCAGGGCGGCAGTCGTGACAAGGGTGCTCACCAGCGCATATCGGGGCAGCGCGGCCGAGGTTGCCAACCGAAGCGCCTGCGCTGACGGTTCCGGATCCCCCATGACTCGGTAGAGCTCCGCGAGAAGCGCGTGAGCGACCGCAGCACCTGTTCTGGTCAGCGTGGGCATTGCGATGCGGCGAGCTTGCTCGTCCTGCCCCTGAGCGTGGGCGAGCCAGGCCGTGGTGACGCGCCGCAGCGTATCCCAAGGAATGCCGTGCTTGTCCGCAGTGCTCACGCCTCGCAGCAGCCGAGCGGCGTTGTGGTACCGGTCTTTCCGGTTCAGAGCGATCAGGCTCATCACCAGGTACAGACGGGCGAGCGCCTCGAAGTTGGTTCCGGGACTGCCCTCCACGATTATCGAGTCGAACTGAGCGATCGCTTCCTCGAAGTCGCCACGCCAATAGGCGATGCACCCTCGATTCGACTGTGGGAGTCCACCTTCGAAGCGTTCCCAGTCGGATGCAACCTCTCGGGCAGGAAGGCCGTCGAGGATCTGTTCGGCTTCGGTGAACACTCCCGCGTGGGTGAGTGCAAAAGCCAAATTGGATTGCGCGAGACGCAACGTCTCCGCACGCGACTGCAACCGCGCTTCATCGCCGGCGGAGCGAAGTAGCGCGATGGCGCGAGGTAGATCACGACGAAGCCTGATCTCGGTCCACCCGAGGAGGAAAAGTGCGGACGGGTAATCGTCCTCGGGCTCGCACTGGGCGAGGGCGTGACGCGCGCGATCGGCGATGACGGCCTTGGTCGAGGTGTCCGGAGCGAGCAGTAGGTCGGTGAAACAGACGACAAAATCGTCGGACGCGACCCGTAGACCCTGCCCGCGTAGAAACTCCGCGCCGTACGGATCGCCGCTGAGGTCGCGGCAGCACGCCCGTATCAGCAGGATGTGTGGATCGTGTGGATCGGGATGCGCAAGGCAGAGTTGCTCGAGTTCCCTGGTATGAGATTCGAGAATCAGACGGAGCCAATTCTTCCGCAGGACGCGTCGAGCCTGCTCCGCCTCACCGGAGGCGAGTGCGTCACGCACGGCTTCGATCATGTGTCGAAGATACTCGAGACGTTCGACGGCCGTGGAAATCCCGTCTCATCCGCTTCGGATGAGACAGCGATCGAAGCATGCGGAAACCGGTGAGAATTGCCGGAATCAACTGAAAAGCGCGAGTCGGCGGAATGCCGACGCGCAGGCCTGACACGAACGGACAAGACACATGAGTTTCTGGGAAAGCCTCGGCTGGATGCTGTGGGCGACCGTCTTCGTCGGATATCTTTTCGCGCTGTTCGCGATCGTCGCCGACCTGTTCCGCGACCACAAGCTGAGCGGCTGGTTGAAAGCTGTTTGGATATTCTTCCTGCTCTTCCTACCCATCCTCACCGCGCTCGTCTATCTCGTCGCCCGCGGCGATGGGATGACGGAACGCAGCAACAAGGCCGCACGCGAGGCCGAGAGCGCGGCCGAATCGTATATCCGCGAAGTCGCAGGAAAGAGTCCCAGCGAGGAAATCGCCACAGCTGCAGCACTCCTCGAAGCCGGATCGATCAGCGAGGAAGAGTTTGCCGCACTCAAACTGAAGGTGCTCTCGTGAGTGACGCGCGTTTCGGCCCCGTCGACTTCTACCTTCTCGGTCTGCCGGGGCAGAGCCTCGACCCCGCCGCGTTCTGCGCGCTCACCGACATCACGGATACCGGCCTGGTACGACTACTCGATCTGATCGTCATCTCCAAGTCCGACGACGGTGAACTCACCCTCGTCGAGGTCGAGGAATTGCCGAACGGCTTCGAGATCAACGTCGAAATGCTCGGCGCGTCCGGTCTGCTCGGGCATGAAGACATCACCGAACTCGCGGAGGCGATTCCCGCCGGCGCTTCAGCGCTGCTGGTCGCGCTCGAGCTGGTCTATCAGCGCGAACTCGCCGCCCGGACCGCCGAGTCCGGCGCGGTGTTGCTGGGTTACGAGCGGATACCCGCGCCCGTCGTCAATGCCCTCATGGACACGATCATCCCGAAATTGGAGGTCTGACATGCCGTACATCCCGAGACGAGGACGCCCTGGACTGCTGGGCCTCGCCGCCCGCACCGCGGTCGTGACCGGTACCGCGACCGCCGTCAGCGACGGTATGGCCACCCGCCGGCAAAGGAGAGCTCAGGCCGACTACGAGCAGGCGCAGTACGAATTCGCCCAGCAGCAGGCCGTACTCCCCACACCCGCACCCCCGGTCGATCTCGTCGCCGAGTTGCAGAAACTCGGCGATCTCAAATCACAAGGCCTACTGAGCGACGCCGAGTTCCAAGCCGCGAAAGCACGACTGCTGGGCTGATTCACCCCGACGGGCCATGGATTACCGCGCCCGCTTCCGTACCCCGACACCGATTGGAATCCGCTATGTCCACGATCGCCGTCAACGTCCTGAACTTCAATCGGGCAGAATCCGATCTCATGTTCGCTCGCCTGGCCGCGGGCGTCGGCCTGGGCACGTGGAACCACACTCGCGAGCTCGGGTCACTCGACAACCAGCCGATCATCCGCCAGAACCGCGACACTCTGTACAGCAGCGCGATCATCGACGTGCGCGAGAACGTCACGATCACGGTGCCCGATACCGGCAAGCGCTACATCTCCGTGTGGGTGGTCAGTCAAGATCACTTCGGTCCCGTCATCCTGCGCGATCCGGGAGAGCACCTGCTCACGCGCGAATTGGTCGGAACCGATTACGCCGCACTGATCGTGCGTATCCTCGTCGATCCGAACAGCCCCGAAGACGTCGCCGAGGTGAACCGGTTGCAAGACGCCCTCACCATCGACGGCGGCGGAACGGGAGAGTTCCCGTTGCCCGACTACGACGAACAATCGCAGACCGAGACCCGCGACGCGCTCCTCGCACTCGCTCGTGGCATCACCACCTACGACCATTCATTCGGCACCGCGGCGGAAGTCGACCCGATCAGGCACCTGCTCGGTACCGCATCCGGCTGGGGTGGCCTTCCCGAGTACGAGGCCACCTACGTCAACTTCGACGAACGTCTCCCGATCGGGGAATACCGTCTCCGCCTGAACGATGTTCCCGTGGATGCGTTCTGGTCGGTCTCGCTGTACAACGCAGCCGGATACTTCGAAGAGAACGCCTTGGGCGTCAACAGCATCAACAGCCTCACAGCCACCCCCGACTCCGACGGCAGCACCACCATCCGGTTCGGCGTCAATCTCGACGGCGTCGCGAACGCACTGCCCATCATGCCGGGCTGGAACTACGTACTGCGCCTGTACCGCCCCCGCCCCGACGTGCTCGACGGAACCTGGACGGCGCCTCGTCCCGAGGCCCTCCAGCAAAGCGTTCCCCACGCACACATCACTCTCGGGTGACTAGACCTGATCACGGAGGTACAAGCCATGCGTCTGTTATTTCAGCTCGTTTCGCAATGCATACTCGGCGCGATCGCGCTGATCGTCGTGCATTTTGCGCTGCCCGGGGTCAGCCTGAGCGTCAACGGTTTCTTGGCCGCTATCGGCGTATTCACCCTCGCCCACATGATTCTCGGCCCATTCGTGCTCAGCGTGGCACTGCACTACGCGGCTCCGCTCGCGGGCGGTGTCGGCTTGGTCGCCACGCTGCTCGCGCTCTGGGTTGCGACCCTGGTCCCCGACGGCATTGCGATCAGCGGCGTCGGGTCCTGGATCCTCGCCCCGATCATCGTGTGGGTGATCACGGCGTTGGGAGGGTGGATCTTCATGGCTCTCGTCATCGACAAGTGGATCAAGAGACGCAATGCCGAAAAGCTCGTGCGCAGTGTGCAGAAGGCATGAATGATCAGTTCGGAAACGGAACCCACAAGGAGTCAGCCATGCCAACTCACCCGCTCGATCGTCGCGTTCTCCTGAAGACCGCTCCGAACTTCCGGGATCTCGGTGGCATTCCCGTTGCTGATGGCACCGTCCGCGCCGGCGCGCTCTACCGTTCGGCGACGCTCGCGAAACTCGACGGCGACGACGTCGCCGCGGTCGCCGACTTGGACGTCCGGACGGTCTACGACCTGAGGACCGCTGCCGAGCGCGACGGCGCGCTCGACAATCTCCCTGACTCGACGCGGACGGTCTGGCTCGACGTTCTCGCCGACAATGCCCAAAACGCCGCGGCCACCGGACTACTCATGACGGACCCGGTCGCGTACGCCGAGACTATCAGCGATGGACGTGGGATCGCACAGATGGAGGAAGCGAACCGCAACTTCGTCAGCCTGCCGTCCGCCCTCGACGCCTACCGCGCGTTCTATCTCGACCTCATCGACGAAACAAGAACCGGTGCAGCACTTTTCCACTGCACCACCGGCAAAGATCGCACCGGGTGGGCCGCGACCTCTTTCCTGCTCCTCCTCGGCGCCGACGAAGCCGATGTGCGCGCCGACTGCCTGGAGACGAACACCGATCTGGCGCCCATGACGGAACCGATCCTCGACTTCGCCGCAAGCAAAGGCGTTGACGGAGAACTGCTCCGGCCGCTCCTCGGAGTCCGCGACAGCTACTTCGACGCCGCGCTCGACGAAATGCGCACGCGCTTCGGCACAGTCGAGGACTACGCAATCAACGGACTCAAGCTCACCGCAGAGCAACTCACCACGCTCCGCGAGCGGTTCACATCGCGATCGGGCTTCGTCAGCGCGACGTGATCGGAGCTCTTGCCGGGCAGGAATCCGTGCTCTCGTCATGCTTCTTCGGTCGATTGTCCACCCGGGTGACCACGACGACGGCGACGATGCCCACCGCCAAGCCGAGAGCGGTGAACGGAGTGAAGGATTCTCCGAACATCAGTGCGCCCCAGACCGCGGTGACGGGGGCGATCAAGAACATCAAGGTGTTGACGGACGTGATGCCGATGCGGCGGAGCAACAACCAGTACAGCCCGTATCCGCCGAAGGTGGACAACACGATCAACCAGAGCAATGCGATCCAGAATGTGCTGACACTCGGCGGTACGGCAGCACCCGAGACGATCGCCAGAGTTGTGAAAACTATTGCGCTGGTTGAGCAGTGGATGGCCAAAGCCTGCAGTGGCGGCGTGGACGTGGGAGCGCGTTGCTGGACGAAGGTGGATGCAACGAGGCTGAGCATTCCCAGGAACGGAATCGCGTACGCCCACCACGGGGCCGATGTACCGGCCCCGGCGTCGGCTGCCGTGACCGTCGCGACGCCGGCCAGTCCGATCGCTAATCCGATCCACTGCATCCGCGGGACTGCGACACCGAGGACCGGGCCGAGCAGCGCGGCTGCCACCAGCGGCTGAATACCGTCGATCAGCGCTGCGGTTCCGGTGTTCACGCCGAGATCGACTGCCCAGTACACGGACAACAGATAGCCACTCTGGGAGAGTATTCCGATCACCACCTGCCTGCCGAGAGCCCGCGGTGTCGGCATCGTTTTCCGGCGCCGGGCGGACAGCCAGACAATCGGGACCAGTACCGCCGCAAGCGGGAGAAAACGCCACATCAGCAGCGTGGGGACCTCGGCACTGCCGGCGCCGAGTTTGGCTCCGATGAATCCCGAACTCCAGCACGCGACGAACAGGACCGACAAGGTGGCCGTCACGGCAGATCTCGAGGTCACGATCCGAGGTATACCGATCTGTTTACTCATGGAGTCGACTATACAGATCGGTATACTTTTGTCCATGGCAGACGAATCCGTACCCGACTTGACTCCGAAAGCACGTCGCATTCTGGAGTCGGCATCGAAGCTGTTCTACGAAAAGGGAATTCACGCCGTAGGCGTGGATATCGTCGCACTGGACGCCGGGGTCACGAAGAAGACTCTGTACGAGCGGTTCGGCTCGAAAGACGGCCTCGTCATGGAATATCTGAAGGATCGAGATCGGCGGTGGCGAGCCTTTCGCGACAAGAAGCTCGCATCAGCCGGACACAGCCGCGCCGAGCAGTTGAGTGCGGCATTCGACGCTTCCGCCTCTTGGTCCAAGGCGAGCGGAGGCAAAGGTTGCAGCATGGTCAACGCTCACGCCGAGTTCAGCGATCGGTCACACCCGGTGTTCGCTGTCATCGCCGAACAGAAGCAGGAAATGTTGGACGTCTTTCGGCGCATTCTGGCGACAGACGGGCAAGCCGACGAACGTCTCGTCGAGGCAATCATGCTGCTTCACGAAGGCGCCCTCGTCGCAGACGGGATCGGTATCGGCACCGACCCCTTCGACGTCGGCCGGGATGCGGCCCTCGAAATGCTGAAGCATTCCGGGTGATCGCCCCTACGCCCCCACCATCCGACGCGCTATCTCCAGATACCTCTCCACCAACTCGTCCGGAGACAACTCACCGTCCGGTCGGTACCACACCGCGACGGCGACGCACATCGTCACGACAGCTCGGCTGGCATCCTCGGGATGGTCGGCATCGAACACGCCCGAAGCAACGCCGTCGAGGACGATCCGGTCCACCTGCTTCTGCTGTTCGTCGCGCTGCGCGATGTAACCAGCCCGACTGTCGGGCTCCATGCTGCGGATCTCGGAGGAGGCGACGAACGACTGCTCGCGTCGAAACATGTGGAACCGCAACAGAGATTCGATCACCGCGTCGAAGCGGTCCGAGGGATCGTCCCCGGCATCGAGTTCGGCGGCGCGGCTTCGCTCCAACAACTCCGTCATCACCACGGTCGCCAGACCGATCAACAGAGCCTGCTTGGACGGGTAGTGATGGTAGAGCCCCGGCACCGACAGCCCGGACCGCGACGCGACGTCACGGATCGAAGTCCCGTGATAGCCCTGCTCGACGAACGCCTCCAGCGCCGCAGCGAGCGGTTTCGGTAGTCCCAGGTCTTCGTAATCGCGCCAGGACCCGCGTACCGGAAGCTCGTTCGTCATACCGATACCGTAGATCGCCGTTGCGCCGCCGCCGAACGCGTCGGTGCCATTGGTTACAGTCGATGTTCACCGAAAGACAGGGACCAGTCATGATCCATGTTCGCCACTCCGCGGTTGCTGCCGTGCCGGTTGATGTCGCCTTCGACTACATCGACGACTACCGCAACGTCCCGACGTGGATGTTCGGTGTTTCCGAGTTCACCCCGTTCGGAGAGTTCGATCAGGGGCTCGGCGCCACGTTCGACGCGGCCATGCAGATCGGGCCAAGCACGTTGCGCTCCAAGCTCGAGGTCACCGAGTGGGAGAAGAATCGGATCATCAAGCTGTCTTCGCTCGGCGGTGTATCCAACTCGTCCACGTGGGAGTTCGCCGCGATCGACGATTCCAAGACCGAGCTCTCCGTCGACTTCGCCTACAAACTCCCCGGCGGCATTGCCGGCAAGGCTCTCGGCCGCTTGATCGGGCCGTTCGTCGAAAACGCTGTCAGGAACAGCGAGGAGACGTTGCGCCACAGCCTCGAGCAGCAGTTCGCGGCCCGCGGCGAAGGCTGAAACTACCCGCGGTCGCCTTCGAGGCCCAGCGCGTTGGCCCACACCTGAGTAGCCGTCTTGACGACGTCCTCGAACGGGACGGGGTTGCCGTCGGCGCCAGGTTCCTCGGAGACGAACGAACTGTAGGCAAGACGGCTCACCATTGCCGACAGTGCTCGGGAAGCCAGCAGCGGATCCAGTGAGCCGTCTGCCTTGCCAGCTGCTTGCAAGCGTTCGATGGCTCGGGCATTACGAGAAATGAAGGTCTCGGCTCGGTCCCGACGCAGTTTCGCGAAGGCCGGATCGATGTGCGATACCTGCTCGAGCAGACCCATCAGTTTGGCGTTGCGGCGAAACGCCGTCAGGTAGGCACGGTTGCTCGATTCGAGGACCGCATACGGATTGTCGACGTCGCGGACCCGTCCCATGCCGGGGTGCAACATGTCTTCCTGCGCAACGTCGAGAACTGCGGCGAAGATCTGCTCTTTGTTGTCGAAGTAGGTGTAGAACGTGCCGGTGGAGCAGTTCGCTTCCTTGGTGATGTCCGTCAGACGGGCATCGAGATACCCTGCGCGCTCGAACACCGTTCGAGCCGCTGCGACCAGAGAAGCCCTGGTCCGGACGCCGCGGGCAGTCACCGGCAGGTCACGCAGAAGCTCCGTCGCAGCCATGGATGGTGGCGGACGGTCTTCCCAGTTCTCCTGAGGTTCGGCGCGAGAGGTCACCAGCTACTTATACGGCAAAGCCGGCGACATCTCGGCATCGGCGTCAGGTGATGGTGATTCCTCCGTCGACGGCGATGGTCTGACCGGTGACGTATCCGCCTGCCTCGGACGCGAGCCACACCATGGTGGCCGCGAGCTCTTCAGGATCGCCCATGCGGCCGAGGATCAGGCGCGGAGCCATCGCGTCCAAGTAGCCGTCGTTGTATTGGTCGGTCATTTCCGACTTGAAGAAGCCTGGCGCGATCGCGTTGACGCGAATGCCCTTGCGCGTTCCCCACTGCTGTGCGAGGTCACGGGTCAATCCGACGACGCCTGCCTTGCTCGCCGCATAGGCGGCCTGTGGGAGTCCGGCGGTCGTCAATCCGAGAATGCTCGAGATGTTGACGATGGAGCTGCCCGGGAGCATGACGCGGCCGCAGGCCTGCGCTGCCCAGTAGGACCCATTGAGGTTGATGTCGATGACGGCGCGGAACTGGTCCGGGGTCTCACGGGTTGCCGGAACAGCGGTTCCGACGCCGGCGTTGTTGACCAGTACGTCCACGCGGCCGAACTTCTCCATCGCGGCGTCGACCATGTTCTGAGCCTGAGCCGGATCGACGATGTCGGTGGCCACGCACAACGCTTCGCGGCCTGCGTCACGCACGAGCTTGGCCGTGTCTTCGAGCTTGTCGACGCGGCGAGCAGCGAGGACGACATCCGCGCCGGCCTCTGCTGCGGCTTTCGCAAACGCCACCCCGAGGCCCGACGACGCACCGGTCACGATGACCACTCGATCGGTCAGAGAGAACTTGTCGAGAACAGACATGCGCGGTGATGCTCCTGTGTCGTCGGGTTCGGGAAGTGACGTATGGACTGCAGTGACATATGGACTGCAGTGACATATGGACTGCAGTTGCGAAATTACAGGCCGAGATCGCGGCCGATGAGTTCCTTCATGATCTCGTTGGATCCGGCCCAGATCTTGGTGACGCGGGCGTCCATCCACGCGCGAGCGGCGCGGTACTCGGTCATGAAGCCGTAGCCGCCGTGCAACTGAACACAGTGATCGAGGACCTCGTTCTGAACCTGCGCGGTCCACCACTTCGCCTTGGCGGCGTCGATGGCGGTCAGCTCGCCGGCAGCGTGTGCTGCGACGCAGTTGTCGACGTAAGCCTGGGTGACCTCGATGCGGGTCACGAGATCCGCGAGAAGGAATTTGTTCCACTGCAGCGAGCCGATCGGCTGACCGAAAGCCTTGCGGTCCTTGGCATATTGCAGCGTCTCTTCGAGGATCGGAGCAGCGTGCGCGATGTTGGACACCGCAGCGCCGACGCGCTCCTGCGGCAGCATTTCCATCATGTGGATAAACCCGCGGTCGATCTCACCGATGATGTTGGTGGACGGCACGCGAACATTCTCGAAGAACAGTTCGGCGGTATCGGACTCGTGCTGGCCGACCTTGTCGAGCTTGCGTCCGCGCTCGAAACCTTCCATGCCGGTTTCGACGGCAAAGAGCGTGATGCCCTTGGACTTCTTCTCGGGACTGGTCCGCGCCGCCACGATCACGAGATCAGCGTTGTAGCCGTTGGTGATGAAGGTCTTGGAGCCGTTGATGATCCAGTCGTCGCCGTCCTTGACCGCAGTGGTCTTGAGCGAGGCGAGGTCGGATCCGCCGGAAGGCTCGGTCATGCCGATGGCCGTCAGCATCTCACCGGTGCAGAACTTGGGCAGCCAACGCTGCTTCTGCTCTTCGGTGGTGAGCTGAACGAGGTACGGAGCAACGACGTCGGCATGGATGCCGAAGCTCGAGGCAACAGCTGCACTGGCACGCGAGAGTTCTTCGGCCAGAACAGCGTTGAAGCGGTAGTCGCCGGCTTCGCTTCCGCCGTACGCCTCTGGAACCTCGAGTCCGAGGAAGCCGTTGCGTCCCGCTTCGAGCCAGATTTCACGATCGATGAAGCGCTGGTCGATCAGCTTCTCTGCGACCGGAAGGATGTTCCGGTTGACGAATTCGCGGGCAGATTCGCGAAATGCCTCGTGATCGGGTCCGTACAGAGTGCGACGCATGACGAGTTGCTTCCTTTCGGCGTGGCAATGCCACATGTAACGATGTTCCTAAGCATCCGCTTAGAATCTAAGCATCTGCTTATAGTGAATCGAGAGCGGGATATTGTCAACATCGAAATCCGTCACACCTGGAGGAAACCGTGAGCGATTCACCTGACGTGGTGATCAGCCCCTCCAAAGCTGCGGCCCGTATCCGCGCGGCAGCCGTGGACGCTTTTGCCTCCGCGGGCTACGGCGGCACCACCACGCGTGACATCGCCGCACGACTCGACATGAGTCCCGCCGCCATGTACCCGCACTACCGCTCGAAAGAAGAGCTGCTTTTCGCGATCAGCTTCGAAGGTCACACCGAAGCGTTGAAGGTGGTCGAGGGCGCCGACAGACCGGGTGAAGAGCCGTCCGTTCGCCTCCAGGAACTGGTCAGCACCTTCGCCAGTTGGCAGGCCGGGCACCACTCACTCGCTCGCGTCGTCCAATACGAACTCACTGCACTCACACCAGAGCACTACCGAACCGTCGTCGCGCTTCGCCGCAGCACGACGCGGGTGGTCCGGGAGGTTGTCGACGCCGGCGTCCAGTCGGGCGACTTCACGATCCCCGATGCCGAAGGCGTCACCCTCGCCTTGATGTCCCTGTGCGTCGACGTGTGCCGCTGGTTCCCGGCCGGCAATTACACGAATCCGGAAGACATTGGAAAACTGTACGGAGACCTGGCATTGAGGATGGTGGGCGCCGCCTGAATCAGGTGACACCGACCGCAGAAAGGACTCGGCCAGTGGCCAACCGCACCTATCTCTACTCAACCCCTGTTGCTCCGCATGAGAATCCGGCTGCCGCTCGCGCCCGAGGTCTCACCGGTATCTCCGAGTGGTCGTACGCGATACCGCTGGTCCCGAGGATCCTTGTGTCCGTGAATCCCTTCGCCCACCAGTCGGTCATCTGGGACGACACCCCAGACCTGATCGCGGTCACCGCGCCCTGCGGTCCTGGTATCGCCCGGCTCGAAGACTTCCTCGGCAGAATCGATCACCCCGAACTCGGCACGATGGCCGGCGATGCGCTGCGTTTCCTGCGCAGCCACACCGAGCCCGACCACTACTTCGTCCTCGAGTGCGGCGAGATCTTCGACATGGACGACGAACCGTTCGCCGAACAGGGCGCGGCCCTGATGACCGGTCTGGCGGACATCGACGCCGAGATGGAGGCAGCTTTGGCCACGCTCGCACCCGCCAAGCCGCGCTTCTGGGAGCGGCTGTTCACGCCGACTCAGGAGAGCGTCGAGGAACCGCTACGCGAACTCGGCCTCGGTTACTGGTCCGAGACCCTGTACTTCGATCTCGACGTCCCGCGATAGGCGAACCGAGCATCCATCAGTTTCAGACCAGTTGGTCCGCAAACAGGTACCCTCGGATTTCGTGTCCGACTACGCCACCGATCTGCCAACCTCTGCGTCCACCGTCCTCGGCGGTTGGGGTCGCACAGCCCGAACTACCTCGCATGTCGTTTCGACTCCTGATGTAGAGGCGATCGCAAAGGCCGTCGCCCGCGTCGCAGACGACAACGCGGACAAGCCGTTGCACCTCCGACGTGGAGTCATCGCTCGTGGTCTGGGCCGATCTTACGGAGACAACGCGCAGAACACCGGCGGCTTGGTCATCGACATGACTGCCTTCCGTCGAATTCACAAGATCGATGCCGAGTCCCGTCTCGTGGAGATGGACGCGGGAGTCTCTCTCGATCAACTGATGCGCGCGGCGCTACCATTCGGTCTCTGGGTACCGGTACTCCCCGGAACACGCCAGGTAACCATCGGCGGAGCGATCGCCTGCGATATTCACGGCAAGAACCACCACACCGAGGGCAGCTTCGGAAATCATGTCCGCTCGATGGATCTGCTCACTGCTGACGGCAGTATCCGAACACTGGAGCCGCAAGGCCCGACATCCGAACTCTTCTGGGCTACCGTCGGCGGGATCGGACTGACCGGGATCATCCTGCGCGTCACCCTCGAGATGACGCCGACCGAAACGGCATACTTCATCAACGACGGCGCACTGACCGCAAGCCTGGACGAAACCGTCGCTTTTCACAGCGACGGCAGCGAAGCCGACTACACGTATTCGAGCGCCTGGTTCGATGCAGTCAGTGCGCCGCCGAAGCTCGGCCGGGCCTCGATCACGCGTGGTTCGTTGGCGACCATCGACCAGCTTCCGCTGAAATTGCAGAAGAACCCGTTGAAATTCGATGCGCCACAACTGTTCACGACACCGGATGTTTTCCCCAACGGCTTGATGAACAAGCTATCGGCGTCAGCGATCGGCGAGTTCTACTACCGCACCGGTGGCAACTACGTCGGGAAGGTGCAGAACCTGACGCAGTTCTATCACCCACTCGACCTCATCGGTGAGTGGAACCGCGCGTACGGGTCCAAGGGATTCCTGCAATATCAGTTCGTGGTGCCGGTCGAGGCAGTGGACGAATTCAAGAGCATCATCCGCGACATCCAGGGCTCGGGGCACTACTCGGCACTCAACGTCTTCAAACTGTTCGGCGGTGGAAACGCTGCCCCACTGAGCTTTCCGATGTCCGGGTGGAACGTGGCCTTCGACTTCCCGATCAAGTCCGGCCTGGGCGAGTTCGTCGCCTCCCTCGACAAACGGGTACTCGAATTCGGCGGTCGCCTCTACACCGCCAAGGACTCTCGGACTACCGCGGCGAACTTCCACTCGATGTATCCGCGAATCGACGAGTGGATCCAGATGCGCAGAAATATCGATCCGACAGGTGTTTTTGTGTCCGACATGGCCCGAAGACTCGAATTGGTCTGACGCACCGATCAGTCAGAGATCTCACCGAGCCGACGCTCCAAGTAGGCCCGCTCCGGTTCCGTACCAACCAAATTCAGCGCACGTCGGTATGCAGACATTGCCGCGTCGGTGCGCCCCAACCGCGCGAGCAGTTCGGCGCGCGCGAGGTGATACGGGTGGTAGTCGGCAAGTTTGGGCTCCGCTGCCAGTTCTTCCAACGCTGCCAGCCCAACCTCCTCGCCGTCGCGCATCGCCAGCGCCACTGCCCTGTTGACTGCGACGACGGGCGAAGGCGTCAACGTGAGAAGCACTCCGTAGAGCGCGCAGATCTGCGGCCAGTCGGTGCTCTCCACATCCGCCGCCTCGTCATGCAATGCGGCGATGGCAGCCTGCACCCCGTACGGCCCCGGCGCTCCCCCGGTCAACGCGACCACGACGAGGTCGCTGCCTTCCTCGATCATCGGCTGGTCCCAGCACCCGCGATCCTGATCTTCGAGTAGGACGATCCCGCCACCGGCGTCGGTACGGGCATCCCGACGCGCGTGGACGAGGAGCATCAACGCCAGCAACCCGGCGATCTCGCGCTCATCGGGAAGCAAAGCGCGCAAGATCCTCGCCAGCCTGATTGCCTCTACCGCCAAGTCGACGCGTTGCAGATCCGGACCCGAACTGGCGGCATACCCTTCGGTGAACACCGAATAGATCACCTGTAGAACACCGGGCAGGCGCTCCGGGAGTTCTTCGGTGCTGGGAGTTCGGAAGGGAATCCGAGCCTGACGTATCTTCTTCTTCGCACGCACGATCCGCTGCGCCATTGTCGCCGAAGGAACGAGGAAGGCCCGAGCAACTTCGGGCGTCGTCAACCCGCCGAGGCAACGCAAGGTGAGTGCGATTCGGTCGTCCTCGGCCAGCGCCGGGTGCGAGCAGGTGAAGAACAGCTGCAACCGCTCGTCTGGAAGTTCTCCGTCGACCGTGGGCGGCGCCGGGTCGGCACGATCGGCGTCCACCTGCATCACCGCCAATCGCGCCGCATAGGCCTGATCACGACGAAGCCTGTCGACGGCTTTGCGACGCGCCGTGGTCAGCAGCCAGGCGCCGGGTTTGGCCGGCACTCCGTCCACCGGCCAGTGCACCAACGCGGCCTCGACGGCTTCGGAGGTAACTTCCTCGGCCAGATCCAGATCACCGAAACGGCGGACGAGCGAGGCCAAGAGTCGTCCACGTTCCTCCCGGAACACTGACTCGATGGAGTTCTCGGCCTGCTCGTCCACGGCGAATCAGTCCCCGAACCCGGCCAGTGGACGCACCTCGACGCTGCCGCCGTCGCGCGCGCCGGGGCACCGCGCGGCCCATGCCAGCGCCGCGTCCAGATCAGGAACGTCGATGACGTCGTAGCCGCCGAGGATCTCACGGGTTTCAGCGAAGGGTCCGTCGGTGACGGTCTTTTCTCCGGACTGCGAGACTCGAACCGTTGTCGTAGTCGTCAGGTCGGCGAGGGCATCGCCGGACACCCAGATACCGGCATCCTTCATTTCCTTGTCGTATTGCTGCCAGTCCTCGAACGTGCACTGGGGTTCGGTGTCTCCGCCGGGCGCGGTGTAGATGAGCAACATGTACTTCATGACTGACTCCTTGGTCTGTTGTTTCTCTTCCGGCTTTCTTGCCTTACAACATGACGACGAACGGTTCTCCCCGGAATCGACAGGCGACTCGAAAAAACTTTCGGCGGGTTCGTCCGAGGTGCTGCCGTTAGGCTGAGTGTATGACCGAACGCGACCGGGACGCCGCTGGAAAGCCCCTCAATTCGCGGCCCCGCGACGGACTCGGCCGTCCACTGCCACGTGACGCAGCGGGCGGCGTCCCGCGCATTCCCGACGATGTGCGCCTCCCTCCGGACGAGTCGATCACCGAGGCTCAGCGTCTTCTCGACCACGGGATGCCTTTTCACGCGCACGAAATTTTCGAAGGAACGTGGAAGGACGCTCCCGCCGAGGAGCGTGACCTGTGGCAGGGACTGGCTCAATTGGCCGTCGGGCTCACCCATCTACTTCGGGGCAACAACACCGGTGCCGTCTCACTTCTCGGCCAGGGTCACGACCGCATCAGGCACTACGAAGTGGAAAGCCCGCACGGCCTCGACATCCCCGGCCTGCTGATGTGGTCCGAGCACTTGCTCGCTGAAATCGATCGCCCCGGCGATTTCCCCGTCCCTCCGATTCCGAGGTTGAGAATCCCCTGATGCCCATCTTCCCCATGTTTCCGCTCGGCTCTGCATTGCTTCCGGGTGAGGTGTTGCCACTGAACATCTTCGAGCCTCGGTACCGCGCACTGGTCGAGAATGTTCTCGAAGCTGCCGACGGCCCACTGTTCGGAGTAGTGCTCATCGCTCGTGGCCACGAGGTCGGTGGCGGCGAATCACGCCACGACGTCGGCACTCTGGCTCGGATCGAGTCTCATGTCGCAATGGGTGCCGGACGGTATCAGTTGTATTGCCGGACCGAAGACCGTATCCGCGTCAATCGCTGGCTGCCGGACGATCCTTACCCACTCGCCGAAGTCGAATTGTGGCCTGACGAGAACAACGGAACACCTGTCACCGCTTACGAATACGACTCTCTCCTCGAGCGCATCGAGTTCATGTACGGAATGTTGGGAAAGCTCGCACTTCGGGCCGGCGAACAGACTCCGCGAATGCCCGTCCCACCGGATCCCTTGGATCCGCTGGGTTCTCGGCTGTATGCCCTAGCCAGAAACATTCCGATGGGTGACGCCGATCGCCTGGCGATTTTGACCGCGCCAGGCGCCGACGAACGTATTCGCACGCTCTCGGAGGCGGTCGAGAACACCATCGAGGTGGCGCAGTTCAATCTGCTTTGAGCGCGACTACGCCATCGTCTGACCCATGTCGATGACGATCTTCGTCCCGGTGACCGCGCGGGAGAGGTCCGTCGCAAGGTAGACCACGGCGTTGGAGATGTCCTCGACGGTGGTGCGTGGGACGGACGTGAGCGGCCACTTGTACGAGTTCATGTACTCCGGATGAGTAGTGAGTACCTTACCGACGTTGGGATCGTTGCCCATCTCGGTCTCCACCGCGCCAGGGTGGATGCTGTTGACTCGAATGTCGAAGCTTCCCAATTCTGTTGCAGCAGTGCGAGCCAAACCCACGAGGCCGTGCTTGGCCGCCGAGTAGTGCGCACAACCAGGCGCTTCGGCGACGCCGGCAGCACTGCTGACGATCACGATGGAACCACCGTTGCCCGCCTCGATCATCGAGGGAACCGCAGCCGCCATCGTGCGCCACACACCATTGAGATTGATGTCCACCAGCGTCGACCACTGTTCTTCCGGCATCTCCCAGAAACGATTCCACGTAGCGATGCCCGCATTGGCGATCACGACGTCGAGGCGACCGAACTTGTCGACGCCCGACGCCACCGCCGCCCGCAGCGCCTCGAGGTCACGCACATCCGCTACCGCGGTGACGATCTCGCGCCCCTCTGCTCGCACGAGACGGGCCGTTTCTTCGAGGTCGGCTTCAGTCGCGGCCGCGTAACCCACGTCTTCAGACACCGACGCGCACACGTCGACAGCGATGACGTCGGCACCTTCCTGCGCGAGTCGGATCGCGTGATTGCGTCCCTGACCCCGCGCTGCACCGGTGATGAAGACGACCTTGCCTGCCAAGAGTTGTGTCATGGCCGGGACGTTAGACGCTGATGTGGCCCGCTGCCCCTGAGTTCCCGCTCGGCGGGAATCAGCCATCCACGATCACGACGTGCAGATTTCGCGGACCGTGTACACCTTCGACGCGTTCGAGTTCGATGTCGGAGGTTGCCGACGGGCCGCTGATCATGGTGGTGGGACGCTGCGGCGTCAGCCGCGCAATCGCCTCCGGCACTCCCACTTCCACACTGCTGCGATACACGACGCAGATGTGTGTGTCCGGTACCAGAGTCAACGCACGACGTCCCTGCTCCGGACCGGCGTCGAGGAAGATGGTGCCGGTCTCGGCGCACGCTACCTTCGAGCCGGTGACAACGGCGTCGAGGTTCTCGAGTTCGGGAGCCGGTACGTCCGGGCTGTCCACCACCAGCGTTCCGTCGAACCCGGCTACCCATGATCGGTCGAGGCCGGCGGGGATCCCCAGAGTGTTTAGTCCGCGCTGTCTCAGTATTCCGGCGACGGCATCGGCGATTTCTGTTGCAGCGCAATGGTGAACGTGCGCCTTGTAGTCCTCGAGGCGGTCGACGAACAAATCGATGAGCTCCCCGTCGGACATGGTTCTGCCAGTCCGGTAGTTTCGCGGTATCTCGCCTTCACCGGCGGGCGCCAAGGTGATGGCATCACGAATGCGTCCGAGCACCACGTCACGTGAATTCATCTGTCTGCCTTCCCGTCACGACGAGCCTCGTCCAATGCCTCGCGGCCTTCGTCGGAGTCCCACCAGGATCGGAAGGTCTGCTTGGGCGGTGCGGGAATGTCTCTGGCAGCTGTCCAACCGTTCAATGGAGGTGGCAATGTGGAGATCTTCCCCTTCTTGCCGGCCACGACGCGTCCGAGCCCGGCAGCTTTCTGAGCCAGCGTCCACCTGCCCTCGGTCGACATCGCCAGAGATGCGGCTTTCATCGCCAAAGACTCTGCCGTGACACCGGATTGCTCGACCTTCTGGTGCCGCAATTCGACCAGCAGCGACGGGATGTCGATCTTGACCGGGCAGGCGTCGAAGCACGCACCGCACAGACTCGAGGCAAAAGGAAGAGTCGAATTCGGATCGTCTTTGCCATGCATGCCCGCGAGCTGCGGAGTCAGTACCGCGCCGATCGGTCCCGGATAGGTGGATCCGTAGGCGTGGCCACCGGTGCGCTCGTAGACAGGGCACACGTTCAGGCACGCCGAGCACCGTATGCAGCTCAGGGCTTCCCTCCCGATCTTGTCGGCAAGCGCGGCGGTCCGGCCGTTGTCGAGGAGGACCAGGTGAAATTCCTGTGGACCGTCGTCAGGCGTCACGCCGGTCCACAGGGAGGTGTACGGGTTCATCCGCTCCCCCGTCGACGACCGCGGCAACAGTTGAAGGAAGACCTCCAGATCCTGATAGGTCGGCAGAATCTTCTCGATGCCCATGACGGTGATCAGTGTTTTCGGCAGCGTCAGGCACATTCGCCCGTTGCCCTCCGACTCCACGACGGTCAGAGTGCCCGTGTCCGCGATGCCGAAATTGGCGCCGGATACGGCGACGGGCGTCGTCATGAACTTGTGGCGCAGAAACTTTCGTGCAGCTGCGGCAAGTTCGGCCGGGTTCTCCCCGAGGTTCGGATCGACATCTGGCATCTCACGCAGGAATATCTCGCGAATCTCTGACCTGTTGCGATGGATCGCAGGAACCAGGATGTGCGACGGTTTGTCGTGGCCGAGCTGGACGATCAATTCCGCGAGATCGGTCTCGTAGGCGGTGATTCCCTTGGTTTCGAGATGCTCGTTGAGACCGATCTCCTGCGTTGCCATCGACTTGACCTTGATGACCTCGTCGGAGCCGGTGGCTTTGACAAGCTCGGTCACAATGGCGTTGGCCTCGTTGGCATCCGCTGCCCAATGCACCTGCCCACCGCGAGCGATTACTGCAGCTTCGAACTGTTCGAGCAGTTCCGGCAACCGCGCCATGACGTCGGCCTTGATCGCCGAACCCGCATCCCGCAGCTCCTCCCAATCGGGGAGCTCTCCAGTTACGTTGATGCGCTTGGCACGGATGGTATGCGTTGCCTTGCCGATATTGCGTCGCAGTTGCGCGTTGGCCAGCTCGTGATGTGCTGCGACAGGGAACTTCTCAGTACCTCGCAGGAACCCTGCACCTTCGGGTGACCTCGGCGGAAAGCTGGGCAGACCCAGCGTCACAGCGCTCATGCGTGCACCCGGCTTTCCACCGATGCCAGAATCTCCGCGAGGTGAATGGTCTTGGCGCCCATCTGCAGTCGTGACATCCCACCGCCGATGTGCATGAGACAGGACGAATCTCCGGCGCTGCAGAACTCTGCGCCGGTGTCGGCCACATGGCGAATCTTGTCAGCCAACATGGCCGTCGACGTCTCGGCGTTCTTGATGGCAAACGTGCCGCCGAAGCCGCAGCAGGAATCTGCTTCCGGGAGTTCGACCAGATCGATGTCGCGGACGTTGCGCAGCAACTGAAGTGGTTTGTCTCCCACTCTCAACATGCGCAGTGAGTGACAGGTCGGGTGATAGGTGACCCGGTGCGGGAAGTGCGCACCCACATCGGTGACACCGAGAACGTCCACGAGGAATTCCGAAAGCTCGTACGTCTTTGCCTTCACTGTCTGCACCTGCCCACACAGCGACGCGGTGCCGTAGCGCTCGGCAACGATCTCGTGTTGATGACGGATCGAACCGACGCACGATCCCGATGGTGCGACAACGGCGTCGATCGACGCATCACCGAAAGTATCGGCGTAGTTCGCGACCAGTGGCAGCGCGCCCGGCTGGTAGCCGGTGTTGACGTGCATCTGCCCACAGCAGGTCTGCCCGGACGGAAACACGACGTCGTGCCCGAGACGGGTGAGCAGGAGGGCGGTGGCCTTGACGGCGTCGGGAAACATCGTGTCCCCGATGCAGGTGGCGAACAGCGCTACTCGCATGTGGTTCCCCGCAATCTGTCGGTGTGGTCTGACCACAGTAATACATCCCCGGACAGGCCACCCCGTAAACGGCGTCCACCCGGTTATGCTCTTGCCTCATGCCGACCGAGCCGAGCCCGCGAGCGTGGGAACAAGTACTGAGCCACCTCGAACGTCGGCTCGTTTCAGGCGAGGTGTCTCCTGGCCAGCGCCTGCCGGGAGAGAGAATTCTGGCAGCAGAGTTGGGCGTCGGACGGTCATCGGTCCGAGAAGCGTTGCGGGTCATGGAAGCACTCGGCCTCCTCAAGGCGCAGACTGGCTCCGGCCCGACGTCCGGCGCGATGATCGTGGCCAAACCGACCGGCGGCATGACCATGCTGATGCGGATGCAGGTTGCAGCACAAGGATTTCCGGTCTCGGATGTGGTGAAGACACGACTCGTTCTCGAATCCGAGGTGATGCAGTCCCTGGCATCGCGGACCCCGACGCCCGACCTCAGCACGGCCGTCGAACTGCTCGACTCGATGGATGACGTAGATCTGTCGGCCGAGGAATTCCTACTACTCGACGCGCAATTCCACGTAGCGCTCGCCGACGCGGCGGGCAATCAGGTGATCGCAGCCATGATGACCGGCCTACGAGAGTCCATCGAGGCCTACGTTCTCGCGGGCGTGCAGATCGACAGCTGGCCGAGCACCTGCATGCGACTGCGTCACGAACACCGAGGATTGGTCGATGCGGTCAACGCGGGTGACGGCGAACTCGCACGTCAGCGCATAGTCGGACACATCCGCGGTTACTACTCGGAAAGCGCTCACTCCAGCCGGTGACAGGGGGTGGTAATTGCACCCCCAGAAGTCGTGTACTGTTGGTTTCACACCGACGCGGGGTGGAGCAGCTCGGTAGCTCGCTGGGCTCATAACCCAGAGGTCGCAGGTTCAAATCCTGTCCCCGCTACAAAGAAGAGGCCCGTAGGTTACGAAAGCGACCTACGGGCCTTTTGCTGTGCGCCTTTATTAACCGCCGGGGGTTAATAAAGGCGCACAGCAGTAGCTCACACCGCCACGTTGTGAAAATCGATCTCCGCGGCCAGCATGCCGGAGAACCACCGATCCAGGTCCTCGTCGGTGACGGACTCGGGCATGGCGTCCACCTCGCACGCCAGCACCGCCACCTGAGATACGAACGGCGGAGCGACATGCATGTCTACCCAGTCCTGCAACGCTGGTTCGCGCTGTACGTTCACTGCCGCCGCCTCCCGGCACCACGACAGATACAGGGTTTCCGCGGCGTACATGCCCACCAGGGCCGCCGCCCTGCCCTCTTCGCCAGCGAGGGTCAAGGCATGCGTCGACAGCACAGACGACTCCTCGACCAGAGCCGCTGCGTCCCCCGCGTACGGGAAGCGGGAACGCAACTGCGCGAAATACTCGCGCTGTTCGCCCACCAGGTTCGACATCGACGTCACGTGGTCGAGCGCGTCGTCGAGCGTCGGGGATTCGGCGACCACCAACCCCAACACCTTGACGGCCGTCAGTACGAATGCCTCTTCGATCACGAGGTACCGGCGGAATCCCTCATCACTCAACGTCCCGCCGATGGTGTCCTCGATGAATGGAACCGCCCGCGCGGCAGCGAGATTACTCTGCTGCCGCGCGAGCAGGTCTGAGGAGCGACTCATTCGCCGGCGACCCAACTGATCAAGCCGTCGAACAGGTCGGTGTATCCAGGCCACTGCTCACAGAACTCCGGCGGAGCCCAGTGCGGCGAGCAGTCCGAGGTGAAGACGATCGACCGTCCGGCGCCGTATTCACCGGCAGCGACAAGCGGATCGCCGTTGATGGTGGCGGGAACCACGGCACCGTCCTTCGCGACGACGCGGTTGTATCCCAGGAGCGCCGGCCAGGAATCGCCGGCACCACCGAGAGCCGGGTGAGCAGCATCGACGACGGTGGGAACGATCCCGGCCGGTGTCTCGACGCGATCGTCTTCGGCCAGCATCGTCACGGGTAGTACCTCGGCGATCGCGGTCTGGCGGAAAGCTGCTCGCGCCTGGAACCCGGAGAACGAGAGGTAGCCACCGATCATCATCAGTGAGCCGCCGGCGTTCACCCAGTCACGAAGCGCGACAAGGCGATCCTCCCCGGCGCGGAACTGGTCGAAGACACCGGGAGCCAACTGCAGCGAGTTCGCTCCGATGTCGGAGAGAACGACGACGTCGAACTGGGACAACGCTTCTGCGGTACCGGGGAACTGCGTCGGCACCAGGTGTGCGGGCATGTGTGTCACGTCGTGGCCACGTGAGGTGAGCGCATCCCGAAGCGGACCGACTCCCTCGACGTAGGAATGGACACTGAACTCGTCGACGCCCTTGACGTGCGTCGACGTCGTCATCCAGCTCTCGCCGGCGATCAGTACTCGTTTACCCATGACTGCTTCTGTTTCCTTTCGCGGCCTGCTCGAAGAGCGACCTCGGGTTGTCTCGCATCAGTGCGGACACTTGCTGGGGATCTACGCCTGCGCGCACCAACCGGGCGGCGAAGGCGAGTGGTACGTAGGAGAATCCGTTTCCGCCGTGCTTTCTGAGCATTGATTTGAGGAAGAGGTCGTGACTGAGCAGGAGCTGTGATGCGTGACCGGAGGTGACCAATCCGGCTACCGCAGTGGCTGTTTCCGCCGGATGCGGCGAAAGACCCTCGCCGGGAAAATCGAAAGGCATCCCGATCATGTCGAACTCGAGAAAGACACCGCGGTCGGCGAGCGATCGTTGGTAGTCGGCGTCGTGTCCGGACGGGTCCATGTGGCACAGGACCACTGCTTGCGGATCGACGCCCATCTCGTCGACCACGATGTCGACGACGTGATGTCCGACGCGCTGCCATCCCGGAAGGTGGACGAACAGGGGCACGTCCACCTCGCGCTGGGCGATGCATGCCGCCCTCAACGCTTTCGCCTCGTTCTGAGTGAAGAGCGGAGAGACTCCGATCTCCCCGATCACGCCAGGAGCCAATTCCTTTGCCGGATCGAACTCCTCGACGAGCGAACCGGCCAGATCGTCGACACCGAGTTCGTGCACCTCGACCGGATGGGTCGTCTCGAGGTACCACCCTGAACCCATGATCACTCGCACGTCTGACTTTCGCGAGAACTCCGCCAACTTCTCCGGTGCCCGGCCCAGTCCCGGCGGTGTCAGATCAACGATCGTCCGACCACCGAGGCGGGCGAAGTCCACAAGGTCTTCCACCACGGCCGCTGCGTCGTCGACTCGACAATTGTCGAGACTGTAATACGGATTGTCGTGAAGAAGCCAGGCATCCTCGGCGCGTACCGGACCGGCCAACCGCTGTGCCACAACCGGATCCGGGGCCTCGGTGTACGCACCGGTGACATCGTTGTGCAGATGTTCGTGTGGGAGAACCAGTCCGAGTTCCGAGCTGTCCACAGTTCCCGTGACAGTACGAACCTTGCTCATGAGCGTGCAGGCCCCGAGGGTGCGGACTGCAGGTGTCGCCACAGCGCGCTCAGGGTGTGTCCCCGCATGTTGATCCAGATGGCCAGTAGCAGAACGACACCGGTGATGATCGGTGTCAAGAACGGGCTCACACCGAGCAGGGTCAGTCCGTTGGCGATGATTCCGGTCAGGACGGCGCCGATGACGGTACCGATCACGGTGCCTCGACCGCCGAAGAGGTTGGTGCCACCGAGAACCACCGCGGTGATCACCGTGAGCTCGAATCCCGTTGCGGAGTTGGCCGAACCCGAGCCCAGTCGAGCCGCGATCAGCAGTCCCGCGATACCGGCAGCCAAGCCGGTGAAGACGAGCGTCATCATGAGCACACGACGCGTGTTGACGCCGGACCGTCGCACGGATTCGACGTTGGATCCGATACCGGTGACGTAGCGCCCGAAGCGCATGCGGTTGAGCGCAATTGCTCCGATGACCACGACGACGAGAGCAATCCAGGCGCTGGCGGAGAACCCGAGGAACTCAGCAGTTCCGAGCTTCGCGAAGTAAGTGTCGGCCGGAACCGGAACGGAGAATCCTTCGGTCCGATACAGCGCGATACCGCGAATGACGGACATCGTCGCCAGAGTCACGATGAACGGCGGAATGCCCTGATAGGCAGCGAGCCATCCGTTGACCAGGCCCCAGGCCGCACCCATCACCGGGGCGGCGACGAAGACCAGGGACGAATCGACGCCGGCCTGGATAAGCTCGGCACTCATCGCCGCGACGAACGCGACGATCGCACCGACGGACAGGTCGATCTGACCTGCCGTGATCACGAAAGTCATCGCCACCGCGATGATCAGAACCGGAGCGATCTGGGTTGCCAGGTTCGACAGGTTCGTGAATGTCAGGAACGACGACGTGGTCGCCGAGAAGACGGCTGCGACAGCAACTGTCACCGCCAGCATCGCGAGGGTGGGCTTGTTGACGCTGTCCCACAAGGAGGGTTTCGCGGCGAGCTTGCGCTCGATCGGCGCCTGGGTCTTCTCGAGAGTGGTCATGCCGTGGCTCCCTGTGTTGCTGCCGATGTCCGTTGCGGCACCGGAGTTCGAGTGATGAGTCCGACGAGGGACTCGATGTTCAGGTCGCCGATCGGAACATCGTCGACACTCTGTCCCTCGTACATGACCGTGATTCGGTCACATACGCGGAACAGGTCCTGCAGGCGGTGTGTCACGAGAATGACGCCCACTCCGGCCGCTGCGACGTCCGTGATCAGCTTCAGCACCGACTCGACCTCGGCGACGGCAAGCGCTGCGGTGGGCTCGTCGAGGATCAGTACGTCTGGCCGAAAGGAAACAGCGCGGGCGATCGCGACGGTTTGCCGCTGCCCGCCGGACAGTTGCCCGATCTCCTGGTAGGTCGACTTCACCTTGACATGCAGGTCGGCGAGAATGTGAGCCGCCTTCTCGTGCATGGCATGCCGGTCGAGGAATGGACCTTTTCGCGGTTCTCTGCCGAGGAACAGGTTGCTCGCGACGTCGAGCGTGTCGCACAGCGCCAGGTCCTGGTAGACGATGCCGATCTTCTTCTGCTGCGCGTCGAGCGGCGTCGAGAAGCGCACTGGTTCACCGTTGACGCGCATTTCGCCGCCGTCGTGCTGGACGGCGCCCGCGAGGATCTTCATCAGGGTGGACTTGCCGGCGCCGTTGTCGCCGACGACTCCGAGTACTTCACCCTTCGCCAGCCGAAGGTCAACTCCTTGAAGGGACTTCACCGGTCCGTACGACTTGGTGATGCCCGAGAGTTCGATCAGTGGAGGTGCCATGATTACTTCTCCAAGTAGTACATGTAGTCGGCTACGTTCTCCGGGGTCACGATCTGGGTGGGGACGGGGATGTTCGCCGGAGCGCCGCGACCACAAGCCAGGTCGATTGCCGAATTCATTGCCTCGTGGCCGAATTCGAAGGTGTTCTGCTGGACCACGCCTTTAAGCCAACCGGCTTTGAGTCCGCCTACCGCCTGATCCGAAAGATCCCAACCGACTGCTTCGATGCGATCCTGCGCCTTCTGACTGTTGACCGCCGCAACGAGTCCGATCAAAGCCGGCTCACCGGTTGCGTAGACGTACTTCATGTCGCCGCCGCCGGTCAGCAGGTTCTCCGCTGCTGTCTGTGCGTTCTCCTGAATGTTACGTCCGTCCACGACGGTGCCGACGGTCATTCCGCGGCCGGTCACGGTCTCAGTGAAGCCCTTCTGCCGCTCCAACTGAACAGTGCTGTTGAGCGCGCCGACGATACCGACCGTTCCGGTGTTGTTCGCGACGTCGGCCAAGGTGTTTCCGATCTTGGCACCGCCCTCGGCATTGGCCGTACCGACCTGAGTCGACAGCGCCGGATCGTCGATGGTCGCGTCGACCGCGACGACGGGAATACCCGCGTTCTTGGCCTTGACCACCGACGGCTTGATTCCGTCCGTGTCGATTGCATCGACGATGATCGCGTCGACTCCGGCGGCGATCAGATTGTCGAAGGCGTTGGCCTGCGCCACGGAATCGTCGTTGCCACTGATGATCTGCAGGTCGACACCTGCCTTGTCCGCGACGTTCTTGGCGGCATTGTTGATCTGGTTGAAGTACAGCGCCTGAAGGTTGATGGTCACCAGACCGACCTTGAGCTTGCCGTTCGTCCCGTCACAGCTTTCGGCGACTCGGGTCGGCTGCGGGATGGACGAGCCACCCGATGCGTCCTTCGAGTCACTCGACGAAGCCGAGTCACAAGCGGTGAGCGTGAGCGCGACTGCAGCTCCCAGCGCCAGAGGCAATGCACGTTTCATCATCGAGTCTCCAAAAGGGTGTGAGGGGTCAATGTTGCTGTGAAGCTGTCCAATTCATCTCGGGTGGGGCATCCGCGGGGTCCGGCAGTGGCGCAAGCCAAGGCAGCCGAGGCTCCCGCGAGTCGTGCAGCGTCCACCGGTGAGCGCCCGGCGTCGACAAAAGCGATGTACGTACCGCCGAAGCAATCACCGGCCCCGACGGCATCGACGACGTCGACCACTACTGCCGGTTCGCTCGTCACCTCGCCGTCCGGTGTGGCCAGTGTCCAACCTCGCGAGCCGTCGGTCACCAGCAGGTGTGTGTTGTGCTCGGCGGCCAGTGCCTGCCACTGATCGAAACCGATCCCGAACTCGCCTTCCCACAGGGCACGCCCTACGACGACGTGGTCAGCGAGCGCGAATGCGCGCAGTGCCGCGGCTTTGTTTTCACAACCGTCCAGATCGATTACCAGACTTACGCTTCCCGGCAATCCCTCTGGCAGGAAGCCCGCACGGTATCCGTCGAGGAACAGCCGTCCACCACCGGCAGCAGCCAATCGGGTGATGACAACTCCGATGCGTTCGGCATCGTTCGGGTCGTCTTGACTGATGATGGAGCGATCGCCGTCCTGCGCGATGAGTACAACTGCCGTCGACAGGAACGCATCTCGCGGCGACCAACTGGTGTCGACGCCGTCAGTCTCGAGGGCTTCGAGAAACTCGGTGGACCGCGCGTCCGGGCCCACGGCACCGGCAAAGATCACCTGCGCGCCCATTCGGGCTGCGGATACCGCAGCATTTGCATTCATTCCACCGTCGATCTGACTGATGGCCGTTGCCTGCACGCGCTCTCCGAGCACCGGTACATGTGGAACATGTACCGTCACATCGTTGTTGGCGTATCCACAAAAGACAATCATGGTTACTTTCCTGCGGCCCGGGACAGTTCGCGGACCTTCTCGCCTGCGACCCGTCCCCACCAGCGTCCATTGTCCTTCACCGAGGATGCAACTATGGCGCCGTCGCATTCCTTCATCAGCGCTGCCACATTGGCAGCCGTGATGCCGGATCCGATGATCACGGGAAGAACGGTGTTGTCTCGGATCACGGAAACCTCGTCGACCGAAGCGGCGTCACCGGTGCGCGAACCGGTCGCGATCAGGACATCTGCGTCGAAGAACTCGGCGTCTTCGGTCTGTTCCGCGACGGTGCGGTCCGCAACAATGGCATGCGCGCCATGCTTGACGTGCACGTCAGCAAAGATCCGGACCGGGTCGGCGCCGATGCGATGACGGAAGCGCGTCGTCTTGGCCGCCTGACCCTCGATGAAGCCCTCATTGGCGATGTAGGCATTGGCCCACTGATTGACGCGCACAAAACTCGCGCCTGCCGCCCACGCCGCGGCCACTCCGCACTCGCCGGCGTTGGACAGGATGCTGACGCCGACGGCCTTGCCGAACTCACCGACCACCGCTGCCGTGATGACTCCCATGCTGGCTGCGGTTTCGTATCCGTGTTCGCCGGGCTTGAGGAACGGTATGTCCCAGTGATTTTCGACGATCACACCGTCGAAACCGTTGTCGACGTACGCGTGCGCTTCCTCCACAGCGAAGCGAGCAATTTCCGAAACCGGCTGCCCGGTGTAGTGCGGGCTGCCCGGCAGAGCAGGGAGGTGGATGGCCCCGATGAGAGAAGGCGTGCCGGTGAACATCTCTGCCAACGCCGAGGGCTTGGGCGGAAAGACTCCGAGCGGTGATGCGGTCACTTCAGCTACCCCATTCCATGCGCAAGATTTGCGCTGTATGTCCATGCACAAGATCTGCACACGATGTAATCGATTGCCTTGATGAATTAGCAGGTTATGCGATCAACACCGGGTTGTGTCAAGGATTTCACAATTCGAATTTGTAAACGATTGCCTCAATCGCGTTACATGCGGGACACTGGACCGTGCGGTTCGATAACCTCGGACCCGAATCGAGCAGAAAACGGGGGACGCATGCGCAAGGCGACCATTCGCGATGTCGCGGAACTGGCCGGGGTCTCGACTGCCACCGTGTCGCGGGCACTGTCCGGATCCCGCCCTGTCTCGGACGAGCTTGCAGCGACGATCAAACGAGCCGCGGATTCTCTCGGATACTCGGGAAACATCATCGCCAGCTCACTGCGTCGCAATCGGACGGACACTGTCGGCATGGTGGTTCCCAGTATCGCGAATCCCTTCTTCACTTCGCTGGTGGTCAACGTCGAACACGTCCTGGCTCAGCGCGGCCTACAACTGTTCCTGTGCGATTCTCGTTCCGATCCCGACGTGGAAGCGCAGCGGCTCAAGTCGCTCGTCTCGCGGCAGGTGGACGGAATCATCATCAGCCCGTGCCACGGCGAATTGAGTGCCGAAGCAGTACGAGCCAGCGCAGCAACGCTTCCGGTCGTTCAACTGGACCGGTTTGCAATGGATACCCAGACGGACTGGGTCGGTGTCGACGACGACGCCGCTCAATCCCTCGTGATGGAGCATCTGTCGGAGCGTGGCGCGCGATCGGCCGCCTTCATCAGTTCCGAGCTGACCAATTCGTCAACAGAACTTCGCCGGGCCGGCTTCTTCCGTCACGCGGATCGAATGGGGATCGAAACTCGTGACGAGTGGACACAACTCGGCGAGTACTCGATCGAGTGGGGGCGCACGGCTTCCAACACCATCCTGACCGGCAAGACTCGCCCCGACGCCTTGGTCTGCGCCGACGACCTGATCGCGCTCGGTGTGCTGCAGACCTGCCACACATTAGGCATCGACGTTCCCGGCGACGTTCTGGTCACCGGTTTCGACAACATTCCCTTCTCCGAGTTGTGCAACCCTCCGTTGACCACCGTCGGGCAGCCACAGGAGAGAATCGCGGAAGAAGCTGTGCGACTTCTGGATCAGGCGATGAACAACTCTTCCGAGTCGACAGCCCACATTGCGCTTGCTCCTGAACTGATTGTCCGTCAGTCCACCGTCGGCCAAGCAGCAGCCACCGCACCGTAAGCCGCAATTGCATCGTCCAGTTCCGAGACCTTGACGCTTTCGTTGGCCGCATGCATCAACGAGGGAGTGCCAGGGCCCCAGATCACGACGGGAGCGCCGGGGGCGGCCGCTGCCAGCACCGAAGCGTCGGTGAAGTACGAAACCGGTTCGGTTGCAACAGGGATCGGCAAGGTAGCCAACCACGGATCCGACGCGTCGGTACGCACACCTCCCAGGTGAATCGACGTCTCCACCGAGTCGACTTCCGGTTGGGCGCGCCACCATGCAAGCAGGTCTGCGCCGTCTCCCACCGTGCGGTGATCGATCACCGCACGTGCATTGTCCGGCACGATGTTCGGAGCCGAACCGCCGCCGACCAAACCGAGGTTCCAGGTTTCGGCGCCCAGAAATACGTCGGACGACAGCGGAAGCTCACGCCGAGCTCGATCGACGACGTCAAGCAGTTTGAGGACAGCGTTAGTTCCTCGCTGCGGCGTACTCCCGTGCGCGGCTTTTCCTTTGACGGACACTTCGAGCCACAGTGCACCGCGGTGCCCCAGGTTGATGCGATTGCCGGTCGCCTCGGGAACGATGACAGCCCCGACCTCGAGATTCGCCACGGCGTCGGCCGAACGAACGGCCCCGAGCGATCCGATTTCCTCGTCGCTCGTCAGCAGTAGTGCGACCGGGACTCCACGTTCGAAAGCGTCGACAACCGCGGCAGTAGCGGCAACAAGGCCGGCCTTCATATCCGATGTCCCTCTGCCGAGGAACAATTCGCCGTCGACCTGTGCGGCGTACGGGTCGAACTCCCAGTCGGAGACAGTGCCCACTGGCACCGTGTCCACGTGGCAGGCGAACAGTAGTCTGGCTGCCGAGGGTGCAGCTTCGTTGGTGATCAAGGCCCAGGGATGATTGCCGGTCAGGTCTGACTCCACCTTCGCCTGTGGCGCACGTGAGAGAACCAACGAGACAATCGAATCCATCGCCCGCCGTTGAGGAGCGGCCTCCCCCGAGACCGTGTCGAGAGCTACCAGTTCCGAGAGAAGTCCGAGGGAATCCATGTACCTATTCTTGCACTGCCACGGATTCAGTGCGCTGCCAACTGGGCGATGACGACGTAATTGTCGTCGGTCGACTCTCCTTCGACGACATCACAATTGGCGAGGATCAACCGTCCCGGAACCGATTCGCGCAACTCGTGAGTGCCCAGCAGCGAACCTTTGTGCAGCGGCCCGACTGTTTCGACGTCGTACTCGAGTGTGCCGTTCGGTGTAGCCAGGAGAATTCGATCGCCCGGCTCCACTACCCGGAGCGCCCGGAACGGTGCTTCGCGAGTGGTGTAGTTGTGCCCGACGACAACAACGGTCTGTGTGGTCTCCGTTCCCGGCATTCCGCTCTCGCCCCACCACACCGGCAGCTCGTCGACGGGATTCAGTTGCTGCCCACTCTCGCCGCCGCGCATCAGTTTCTCCGAGTGCAACGGACTGCTCAGGTACGTGACCCCGGACGCAGACCTCAACTCGATCCTCTCGGGTTCTGCCGGATCGACGGTCACCGAAGCCGGTGCAGCCGCGATATGCGACTGCACCGGCGAGCGGTCAGGTAGCGATCCCGCATTCTCGCCCGAACATCCGGATGCGAGGAGGGTGAGGATCGCTACCGCCGAGAGACCGAGGCTACGCAGACGTGTTGCCCGGGCCGTCATGACGCTTGCGACGAACAACCACCGTCGTAGCTGCTGCGGCGGCAGCGCCCACGACTCCGACGCCGATCAATACAGCCGGCAGGTTGGAGTTGCTGCTACCGCTGGTGCTGCTGCTTGCAGTGTCACCGAGAGCAAGTTCGACGGGGGGCAGGCTTCCTGCAAGTGCCGGATCGCCGTCGGCATCGGCGACGTAGTAGTCGACGACGTCGAAGGCGCCCTTGTTGTTGTAGTAGCCGACCAGCTTGACGCCGGTCTTGTTCACTACAGCGGTGGTCTCGTCGACCTTCGTGACTCCGGAGCCGTCGTCGGTGTGCTCACCGATGATCACTTCACCGCCGACGACTGTTCCGTTGTCGATCTCCTTCTCGCCCTTTGCCTTGAGCTCGTCGACGATCTTCTGCGCTGCATCCGCTTCAGCCTTTGCCGCGGCTGCAGCGGCCTGAGCTTCCTTGGCCTTTGCTGCTGCGGCGTCGGCTGCGGCCTTCGCGTCTTCGGCGGCGAGGTAGAGATCCTGCGCCTTCTTGCTCGCCGCTTCGGCAGCTTCGGCCTTCTTGGCGGCTTCGGCAGCCTTTTCGTCGGCAATGGCTCGCTTGTCGGTGGCAGCCTCGCCCGCAGCATCGGCTTCGGCCTGGGCCGTCTCCGCGGCCTTCTGCGCAGCGTCGGCGTCCTTCTGTGCGGAAGCCGCAGTAGCCGCCGCTTCATCTGCGGCCTTACGGGCGGCGGTAGCAGCTTCTACCTCGGTGGCAGCTGCGGACTCGGCTGCCTTGGCCGTGGTTTCAGCGGCGGTGGCCACCTTCTGAGTTTCCTTGACGGTGATCGCGAGCTGCTTGGCGTTCCATGCGGCGGCCAGCGCCTGAGCCTTAGCGACGGCTGCCTTCGCGAAATCCCAGTTCTTGAAGGCTTCCTCGGCTTCCTTGTTCTTGTCCGCAACCAGCTTGGCGTTTGCATCCGCGGCAGCCTTCGCCTCATCGGCTTTGGCTTGCAGAGCATTAGCCTCGGCGCGCGCCTGTGCTGCCTCTTCGGTCTTGGGCCCCGAACCGGCGGCCTTCGCAGCTTCCTCGAGTTCGGCAGCCTTGGCTGCGGCCGCGTCTGCTTCTGCCTGAGCTGTTTTTGCTACCTCTTTCGCATCGGCCGCCGCGGACTCCGCAACCTTGGCTGCCTCTTCAGCTTCCTTGGCGGACTGTTCCGCGGCCCCTGCCTCCGCCTTGGCCTTGGTCGATTCGACCGCCGCCTTGGTTGCCTCGACGCTCGCCTGAGTCATTGCCTCGGTCGCCTTCACCGAAGTGTCTGTCGCTGCGGACGAGTCGACCCCTGCCGTCGCGGCTGCTTCGGCGGCCTTCGCTGCCGCGTCGGCTGCTGCTTTGGCTTTTGCTTCGGCTTCCGCCAGTGCTGCGGCGTCCGTAACTGCGGTTTCGGCACTGCCCGCGCCCGCGACCCCGGCTTCAACCTTCTCGGGTGTGGTCTCGGTGCTCGTCGCCGCGTCGGCGTCGGTGGTGGCAGCTGCCTCTTCCTCTGCGCAGGTCACCAGCGGATCGGTACTCGGGGTACACACGGTTTCGGGCTCTGCCGATGCAATTCCTGTGCCGCCCACCGCCAATCCGAGAGCTAGTACGGCACCGGCGGCCGCAGAGCGGACCCTCCGAGAATGGGCGATGGACTTCTCCGACATAGCGCTCAACCTTTCGGCCTTCTTTACGAAGACGGCAATTCCGGCGTGGACAGCCTTTACTTCGTCGGCTGAGTTCCAGACGTTACGACCGGTCGGTCCGAAAAATTGAAAGCTTATGTTCGAGTCGCAGGAATCAGGACCGCGGAACGCGCCCCATCAGGTAGAACTCCGGATTGGGCAGCATGCCGGAGAAGCTCGCCATGCGATTGCTCAGTCCGAAGAATGCAGTGATCGCGGCGATGTCCCACGCGTCCTCGTCGCCGAAGCCGTGCTCACGGAGGGTGTCGAAGTCGGCGTCGGCGATTTCGTGCGAGGCGGAGTTCACCTTGGTGGCGAAGTCGAGCATCGCGCGCTGACGATCGGAGATCTCTGCGGTGCGATAGTTGACTGCAACCTGGTCGGCAACCAGCGGCTTCTTCTCGTAGATACGCAGAATCGCGCCGTGCGCGACAACGCAGTACGTACATTTGTTGGCCGCAGAGATCGTGGTGACGATCATTTCTCGATCGCCCTTGGTGAGTGCGGAATCTTCCTTGAGCATGATCGCGTCGTGGTATGCGAAGAATGCCCGGAACTCGGCTGGCCGCCGAGCGAACATCAGGAAGACGTTGGGCACGAACCCTGACTTCTCCTGGATCTCGAGAATCTTGGCGGCGATGTCCTCGGGCACCTCGGTTAATTCAGCCTGCGGAAAACGGGTGCTCACTGTGCCTCCTGGTCAACCATCGATGTTCGATTCAAGATAATGATGATTAACTGAGTTGTCCAGATGCATTTCCTGCCCTACTTTTTCGGGCACGGATAGTCGGGTACGGCCCAAGTGATCTGCGTAGCGTGAAACCCGTGAACAGGAAGACACGATGATCGACGGACTGAACCGCGCGCTCGACTACATCGAAAGCAATCTGAGCGGCGAGATCGACACAGCCGAGATGGCAAGGCTGGCAACCACCTCGGAGTATCACTTTCGGCGGATGTTCTCGGCCCTGGCCGGCATTCCCGTATCCGAATACATCCGTCGACGTCGACTCACCCTGGCCGGTGCCGAGTTGTCCGTCAGCAGATCAGGAGTGTTGGAGACCGCCGTGAAGTACGGCTACTCGTCCGCGGAAGCCTTCACACGAGCGTTCACCGCATTTCACGGCGTGAGCCCGGGCGCGGTCAAACGCGCTCCCGCCGTTCTCAAATCACAACCGAAACTTGTCATTCACGTGACGTTGGAAGGAGCCACACCGATGGACTACATGCTTGTGGACAAACCTGCCCTGACGGTAGTCGGGTTCAAGACCCGGGTTCCACTGGTACACGAAGGTCCCAATTCTGCGATCGATGATTTCACCCGCTCCGTGGACAAGGTTGCGTTGCGCGGGTTGCGCGAGCTGTCCGATCAGGAACCGGCGGGAATCGTCAGTGTCGTCGACAATTTGGCGCATCCCAGAACCGAAGGCACAGAACTGGATTACTACCTGGGAGTGGTCACCGGCAAACCTTCACCCACGGGTTTCGATGTGCTGACGGTCGACGCACACACGTGGGCCGTGTTCACCGCCGACGGGTCGGCAATCGAAGATGTGCAGTACTTGTGGCGAGATATCTACACGGAATGGTTCCCGGCCAACCCTTTTCGCTCCGTACCTGGTCCCGAGATCATGCGTACCGAATACAACGACGATTTCACCGTCGCACGGTTCGAGCTCTGGATTCCGGTCGAGAGCGAGCTGAACGACGTCGGGGCGTAAAACAGCCGCCGGGTCGGATGGAAGTCACGACCCGGCGGCTGAGCCATCAGATGAAACATACTGTCAAAGAATCAGTTTCGCTCCGGTGGCAGCAACCACGTCCTCGACGCTGATGCCCGGCGCCGTCTCCACCAGGCGGAGACCGTCGTCAGTCACGTCGATCACGGCCATGTCGGTGATGATTCGCTGGACGCAGCCCTTACCGGTCAGTGGAAGCGAGCACTCCTCGACGATCTTGTGCTCACCCTTCTTCGAGACGTGCTCCATCATCACGATGACGCGCTTTGCGCCGTGGACCAGATCCATCGCGCCGCCCATGCCTTTGACCATGTGGCCGGGGATCATCCAGTTCGCGAGGTCTCCGGTGGCACTGACCTGCATGGCACCGAGCACGGCAACGTCGACCTGGCCGCCGCGGATCATGCCGAACGACGCTGAGGAGTCGAAGAACGACGCACCGGGGAGAACGGTGATGGTCTCCTTGCCCGCATTGATCAGCTCGGGATCGAGTTCGTCCTCGGTCGGGTACGGCCCAACACCCAGAACGCCGTTCTCCGAGTGCAATACAACGGTGATGTCGGTCGGGAGGTAGTTCGGAACCAGCGTCGGCATACCGATGCCGAGGTTCACGTACTGCCCGTCCTCGAGTTCTCGCGCGACGCGGGCCGCCATCTCTTCGCGGGTGAGTTTGGTGGGTAGTACAGAAGTCATGCTCGTACCGTCCGATTCTCGATGCCGACCGTCACGGGGCCGACGTGGACAACACGCTGAACGTGAATGCCCGGCGTGTGGATCTCGGCGGGGTCGAGCTCACCCGGCTCGACGAGGTGCTCGACCTGCGCAATGGTGATGCGCCCCGACGTTGCTGCAGCCGGATTGAAGTTCTGGGTACTCGCGCGGTAGACGAGGTTGCCGTGCCGGTCACCTTTCCAGGCATGGACCAGTGCATAGTCGGCGACGATGCCGCGCTCCATCACGTAGGTGACGCCGTCGAAGTCACGAGTTTCCTTGGGCGGACTGGCAACTGCGATGCCGCCGTTGCCGTCGTAGCGCAGTGGCAGGCCGCCGTCGGCGACCTGGGTGCCGACGCCGGCCGGGGTGAAGAACGCGGGGATGCCCGCGCCCCCGGCGCGCATGCGCTCGGCGAGCGTGCCCTGCGGCGTGAGTTCGACTTCCAGCTCACCGGAAAGGTACTGACGCGCGAACTCCTTGTTGGAGCCGACGTACGAGCTGACAGTACGACGGATACGCCCCTTCTCCAGAAGCACTCCGAGCCCGAACCCGTCGGTGCCGCAGTTGTTACTCACCGTTTCGAGTGATGTCGCGCCCTGCTCTAGGAGCGCATCGATGAGGATTTCCGGCACTCCGACGAGCCCGAAACCTCCGACAGCGATCGTGACGCCGTCCGGCACGTCGGCGACGGCCTCAGCAGCAGTGGGAATGACTTTGTCCATCATGTCGATCACAGTAGCGCGGTGCGTACGTATTGTGAACCCCCGTGCGCATCACGAACATTTTTCGCCCCCGGCATTGCCTGGGTCACATCTACGACCTATTCTGTTCGCAGAGCGCAACACATGTACACATTGCGAACAACTTCACGTAACCGAACGACGAGGTTCCCTATGCTGCATCTACCGCCGAGGTACCAGCGGCCGACTGGCGTCAACGCCCCGGCCGATTTCGCGGACTACAAGACCACTTCTCTTCGCCACCCGAAGCAACCGCTGAAGCTGCTCCCCCAGCGCCTCACGGAGCTCACCGGGCCGGTATTCGGCGAAGATCGCGTCGGCGCCGGCGAAAACGACCTGACCATTGCCAACGGCGGCGAAGCACAGGGACAGCGCATCGTCGTTCACGGCCGTGTACTCGACGGCGACGGAAAGCCGGTCCCCCACACACTGCTCGAGGTGTGGCAGGCCAACGCCGGTGGACGCTACCGCCACACCGGCGACAACTGGCCCGCGCCGCTGGACCCGTTCTTCAACGGGCTCGGTCGCTGCGTGACCGACACGAACGGCCACTACAGCTTCACCACGATCAAGCCGGGCGCCTACCCGTGGATGAACCACGACAACGCCTGGCGACCGGCCCACATCCATTTCTCGCTGTTCGGCACGGCATTCACGCAGCGCCTCGTGACGCAGATGTACTTCCCCGAAGATCCGATGTTCTTCCAGGACCCGATCTACAACTCAGTGCCCGAAGAAGCCCGTCACCGCATGGTCAGCGTCTTCGACTACGACGCCACAGTCCCCAACTGGGCTCTCGGGTTCCGCTTCGACATCGTCCTGCGCGGCCGTAATGCCTCCGTATTCGAAAACGAGGAAGACCACGATGACTGATCGCACCGCGAAGCCCGCACCCACTTATCCGGTCGTCCCCGGCGACTTCACCACCGCCCCCTTCGGGGTCACGCCCTCTCAGACCGTCGGACCGTACTGGCACATCGGCCTCCCCTGGACGGACGGCCCCGACGCTGCCCCGACCGACACCCCCGGACGAATCACGCTGGCCATCACGGTGATCGACGGCGCCCGCACACCCGTCGCCGACGCGATGATCGAAACATGGCAAGCCGATACGCTCGGGCGCTTCAACCATCCGGACGATCCCCGCGGCGCAGTGGACCTCACTCCGGCGGGTTTTCGCGGATTCGCCCGCAGCGCAGCAGATTCCACCGGCACCGCACTGGTCCACACCGTCAAGCCCGGAGCGCAGCCCACTGAAACGGATGCGGACGAGGCGCCGCACGTCAACGTGTCGGTCTTCGCTCGCGGCATGCTCGACCGCCTGGTCACCCGCTTGTACTTCCCCGAGGACACCGACGCACACGCAACAGATCCGGTGCTGTCCTCACTGAGCGAAACCGAACGCGCGAAGTTGGTTGCAACCAAGGTCGACGGTGGGTACTCCTGGACGGTCTATGTTCAGGACGAGGACGCGAACGGCGTCGAGACGCCCTTCTTCGAGTTGTAAGAGGAGTACACATGCCCACTCGCGGCGCACTGTTCGACCCGGTGTTCGGGGCCACCCGAGTATCGGAGCACCTGTCCGACCAGGCGTGGGTCACCGCGTTGCTCGACGTGGAGGCCGCACTGAGTTGTGCGATGGCCACCGTCGGGTTGGCCGACGGGGAACATTGCGCCGCGGTGGCGACCGCCGCAGCTGAACTCTCACAACCGGGCGGCCTGGACATCGTGGCGCTCGGCCGCGCGTCGGCCGCCGGCGGAAATCCCGTCATTCCGCTGGTGAAGATGCTGCGCGAAAGGGTGGGACAGGAAGGTGTGCCTGCCTCCGTGGTGCACCCGGGCGCCACCAGTCAGGACATCATGGACTGTGCGCTGATGCTGTTGACGCGACGCGCGGGCGCGGTGGTTCTCGCCGACCTGACCCGCGCCGCCGATTCCGCCGCCCACCTCGCCCGCATCCATCGCTCTACTCCGATGGTCGCGAGAACCCTGGGACAACAAGCACTTCCGACCACCTTCGGGCTACTGGCATCGAGTTGGTTCACCGCACTCGACGCCGCAGCGATTCGTCTCGAAATCGTGCTGTCCACGTTGCCGGTTCAATTCGGCGGAGCCGCAGGAACACTCGCTGCGTTGTATCCCGACGGGCTCAGGATCGCGGACGCGCTGGCCGACGAACTCGGTCTGGCCAGGCAGGTCACTCCCTGGCACACCGACCGCGTGACCATCGCAGAACTTGCGACCACACTCGGTATCGTCGCCGGCGCTGTTTCCAAGCCCGCCACCGACATCACCGTCATGGCGTCCACCGAGCTGTCCGAGGTTGCCGAGAGCGCTCCGGGCGGCTCATCGGCCATGCCGCACAAGCAGAATCCGGTTGCCGCGATCACCGCCCGCGCGGCAGCGCGACGTACTCCCGCCCTGGTGGCCACAGCCCTGTCGAACATGGATCACGAATTCGCTCGCGCCGCAGGCCCCTGGCACGCCGAGTGGGAAACCGTCACCGATCTCCTGCGTCTGGCAGGCGGAGCAGCGCACCAGCTTTCCGTGAGCCTCACCGGCCTGCAAGTACACACCGAGTCGATGGCTCGTAATCTCGACATCACCGGTGGCCTGATTCTCGCCGAGCGTGTCACCAAGGCCCTGTCCGCACACACTGATCGAGCACGCGACATCGTCACCGCGGCAGCCACTTCCGGAACCAGGTTGGATCGTGATCCCGCCATCGCAGAGCACCTGAGCGAAACCGAGATCGCCGAACTACTCGACCCCGCACACTATCTGGGCCACGCCACCGATCTGGTCGACCGCGCCCTCGCCGAACGCCCCACAGGAGGATCTCGATGAGCGTCGCGCTCAACTTTCAACAGACCGGCAATCCCGATGCCCCGGCAGTGGTTCTCCTGGGTTCACTCGGATCCGATCTGTCCATGTGGCAGCCGCAGATTCACGCGCTGTCGAATCGCTACCGCGTCATCGCCGTCGACCATCGCGGCCACGGCAAGTCACCGGTGCCTGCGGGCCCCTACTCCATTGCCGATCTTGCCGGCGATGTCATCGCTCTCCTCGATTCGCTCGAACTCGAGTCCGTACATCTCGTTGGGCTCTCCCTCGGCGGCGCTGTCAGCCAATGGATCGCCGCGCACCACCCCACTCGCGTCGAGACGTTGACGTTGATGTGCACGTCCTCGCAGTTCGCCCCGGCTCAGCCGTGGATCGATCGTGCGCAGGCTGTCCGTGCGGACGGCATCGCGTCCATCGCGGCCGCCGTCGTCGGACGCTGGTTCACGCCGGGACTGGCCGAAAACGATCCGGAGCTTGTCGCCCGCCACGTCGCGATGGTCGAAGCCACACCCAACGAGGGTTATGCCGCCTGCTGCGAGGCGCTTTCGATGTGGGACGGCCGCGCCGACCTGGCCCGCGTCGTCGCTCCGACGCTCCTCGTCGCGGGCGAGCAGGATCCGTCGACACCTCCGGCGACGTTGAGCGCGATCGCCGACGGTATCGCCGATGCGGTACTGCACGTGGTCGATCCCGGCGCACACCTCGCCAACGTCGAACAGGCCGGGCGCGTCACCAAACTGCTTGCAACGCATATTGCCTCGCACACATCTGCGCTCGCCCAACGTAGCGCCGTGGTATCGGCAGGTATGACCGTACGACGTCAGGTGCTCGGCGACGCCCACGTCGATCGTTCCATCGCCGGTGCCACCGAGTTCACGGCCCCGTTCCAGGACTTCATCACTCGCACGGCGTGGGGCGACATCTGGTCACGCCCCGGCCTCGATCACCACACCCGCAGGCTCCTCACTCTCGCGATCCTCACTGCCGTCGGCAACGAACACGAACTCGACATGCACATTCGCGCTGCGCTGCGTGCCGGGATCGATCCCGACGAACTCGTGGAAGTATTTCTCCATACCGCGGTTTATGCGGGTGTGCCGAACAGCAACTTGGCTTTTGCGCTGGGAAAGCAAGCACTCGCAGACCTCTCGGCCGAACCTGAGGAGAACGAGACAACATGAGTGAGAACAGCAGCGAGCAAGCGCCGGGACCGTCACCGGACTACGTGCAGTCGCTGGCCCGTGGGCTGTCCGTCATCAAGGCTTTCGACGGTGAGCACCCGCGTCGCACCCTCAGCGAGGTTGCCAGGCACACCGATCTCACGCGTGCGACCGCTCGCCGCTTCCTGCTCACACTCGTCGAACTCGAATACGTACGTACTGACGGTTCAGTGTTCTGGTTGACGCCGCGAGTCCTCGAACTCGGCTACAGCTACCTCTCCAGTCTGTCCCTTCCCGAGATCGCCGGGCCGCATCTGGAAGCCTTGTCCGCCAAGGTCCGTGAATCCACGTCCGTGTCGATCCTCGACGGTGACGACGTCGTGTACGTGGCCCGTGTTCCGGTCAGCCGCATCATGACGGTTTCCATCACCATCGGCACGCGCTTTCCCGCGTACGCCACATCCATGGGTAGGGTTCTGCTCGCCGGCTTGCCGGACGACGCCCTGGACGCCTACCTCGCCCGAGTGTCCTTCGCCCGCCTGACCGGCAAGACCATCTCCACCGCCGACGGTCTGCGTGCCGAACTCGAGAAGATTCGCGCCGACGGATTCGCGATTGTCGATCAGGAACTCGAAGAGGGTCTGCGCTCGCTCGCCGCACCCATCCGGGACGCAACCGGTGATGTGGTCGCGGCTGTCAACATCTCCACCCAAGCCGCCCGCTACAGCGCCGAAGCTGTTCGCGGTGAACTGGTTCCGGCCGCAGTCGCCACCGCGGACGCCATCTCCGTCGATCTCGGACGTACTCAGTCGTCCAACAACCACTCGGCAGCCACTCGCTGACCGGGCATACCCAAGGAAGAACCAATGCCTGACGTTGTCATCTGTGAACCGCTCCGTACCCCTGTCGGCCGCTTCGGCGGTGTCTTCCGTGACGTAGCCCCGGAAGATCTCGCCTCGACGTTGATCGCCGAACTCGTCACGCGTACCGGCATTTCCGGCGCGGAGATCGACGACGTCATTCTCGGCCAGGCTTCGCCGAACGGTGAAGCTCCGGCGATCGGACGCATCGCGGCGCTCAACGCCGGTCTGGGCGTCGATGTTCCCGGCATGCAGGTGGATCGCCGGTGCGGGTCGGGATTGCAGGCAATCATCCAGGCCGTCATGCAGGTTCAGTCCGGTGGCAGTGATCTGGTCCTGGCGGGTGGTGCCGAGTCGATGAGCCAGGCTGAGTTCTACGCAACCGGAATGCGTTGGGGTGTCAAGGGTGAAGGTGTTGCGCTCAGCGATCGTCTCGCGCGCGCCCGCGTGACAGCCGGCGGACGCGACTTCCCGGTTCCCGGCGGAATGATCGAAACGGCAGAGAACCTGCGCGCCGAGTTCTCCATCAGCCGCGAAGATCAGGACGCACTCGCGGTGCAGTCGCATCAGCGTGCCGTTGCCGCACAGAAGAACGGCGTCTTCGCCGAGGAAATCGTTCCGGTATCCGTTCCGCAGCGCAAGGGTGAGGCCCTGCTCGTCGACACCGACGAGCATCCGCGGGCCGACACTTCGATGGAATCGCTTGCACGCCTTCGTCCCATGCGCGCAAAGATCGACCCGGACTCCACCGTGACGGCGGGTAATGCCAGCGGCCAGAACGACGGCGCAGCGATGGCGATCGTCACCACCTCAGACAAAGCCCGCGAACTCGGACTGCGTCCCCTCGCACGCCTGGCAAGTTGGAGCGTTGCCGGAGTTCCCCCGCGCACCATGGGCATCGGTCCCGTCCCGGCGTCGGAGAAGGCACTCGGCCGCCTCGGATTGACCTTGGCGGACATGGATGTCATCGAACTCAACGAAGCCTTTGCGGCACAAGCACTTGCAGTCCTGCAGAGTTGGAAGCTCGAAGCCGACGACCCACGCGTCAACCCCAACGGCTCCGGCATCTCCCTCGGCCATCCGGTCGGTGCCACGGGTGGACGAATCCTGGCCACCCTGTTGCGCGAGATGGACCGTCGCGAAGCACGTTACGGCCTCGAGACGATGTGTATCGGCGGCGGGCAGGGCCTGGCTGCAGTGTTCGAGCGCCTGTCCTGATCAAGCCCCGACGTGCGCGACGCCAGGGTCACCGAGTTCGCCGCGTAGACCGTCGAGAAAGACACGCAGCAGTTCGGTGAGTTCGGCCTGCTGCTGCTCGGTGAGAATCGACGTCAGTTCGGCTTCACGGCCGAGGACTCGGTCCACCAATTGCTCCACCAGCTCGTGACCGGCGGCAGTGAGGGTCACGAGCACTATTCGAGACCCTTCCGCGGCGGAAGACCTCTCCACCAGACCCGCGTTCTCCGCGCGCGCGAGTCGCTGCGAGATCGCACCGGCCGTGACTCCGGTCTGCTCGGTGATCTGGCGAGTCGTCAACTGATACGGCTCGCCGGATCGCCGCAGGACACTGAGTAGGTCCAGCGTGGCTGTGTCCGCACCGGCCGAGGCGAGTACCCGTCGGCGATCCTCACCGAGCAACTTGGCGCACATCCACAGCCTGGTCACAATGCCGATACCCTCTACGGGCGTGCCCGGCCTTTCGCGAAGCCAGGCCAACGCAACCGCGTCCACTGCGTCGTCCGGGTTGTAGTCGCCCACCACTGCACACCTCATTTAGCTCTAAATGATACGTTCTTCGTATAGGTCTAAACGTAGCTCACGGAGGTAGGCATGACACGCACAGTTCTGGTAACCGGCGGCGGAACAGGGATCGGGCGCGCAGTTGCAGCAGCGTTCGCCCGAGACGGAGACACAGTTTTTGTCACCGGCCGACGCACGGAACCACTCGAAAAGACCGCAGAGGAGTTGGGTTCCGATGTTCACGCCTTGACGTGTGACAACTCCGACCCGAAAGACCTGAAGCGGCTGCAGGATTCGCTTCCGGGAACCATCGACGTCGTGGTGCACTGCGCCGGTGGCAACACGGACTTCGATCGCGAAGCACCGTCAGATCTGGAATCCCTGGCCGCCGGGTGGCGTGCGAATCTGGACTCCAATCTCATCTCGGCAGTGCTGACTACAGCCGCAGTTCGCGATCGAATCCCCAGCGGCGGTGCCGTCATCACCATCGGATCGATTGCCGCCGACAAGGGCGCGGGCGCGTACGGCGCTGCCAAAGCCGCAGTTGCGACGTGGAATATCGATCTGGCCGCCGAACTGGGCCCCGAAGGCATCACCGCGAACATCGTCTCCCCCGGCTACATCGCCGACACCGAGTTCTTCCGAGACTTTCTGACGGACGAGCGTCGCGCGATGCTGATCGAATCCACCAGCACCAAGCGCGCCGGAACACCGGACGACATCGCATCAGCCGTCCACTTCTTGGCCTCACCGGGCGCCCGGCAGATCACCGGTCAGGTATTGGCAGTCAACGGCGGTGAGAGAACCAGTCGCTGATCATGCCAAGTGGCGCTCGAAGAACGAGTCGATTCGCTTCCAGGCGTCCTGCGCTGCAACAGGATCGGGACCGATTCCGAGGATGCGCTCCAACGGACGAAGCACCTTGGGTCCGGCCTCCGCGTCGTTGAGGAACGCGTGGCCGGCGGCGGGGTACTCCTTGACGTCGTTCTCGATACCGGCATTGCTGAGCGCCGTCTCCAGCTTCGCTGCCGCACCCCGGAGCGAGAAGTCCTTGCCTCCGAAACTCCCGACGATCGGGCACGCATCCACCACGGCCTCATCGAGTTTGCGTGGAAGCTGACCGTAGTTGACCGAGGCAGCATCGAAATCTCCGGCGCTGACCATCGCGAAGCCGCCGCCCATGCAGAATCCGATGACACCGATCTTTCCGGTGCAAACCGGGGATTCCAAAAGCCAACTGCGAGCGACTTCGATGTCGGTGAACGCCTTGCCGTGTCCTCGAAGCATCGACGTCATGGTCGGCACGAGGCACCGCTTCGCCCCGCCCGCGCTGTAGAGGTCGACAGCGAGCGTCAGGAACCCCGCAGCGGCCAGTCGCTTGGCTTGCCGCTGCATCACCTCCTCGAGCCCGAAGGCCTCGTGAATCATCACTACCCCCGGCCACGGGCCGGGGGTAGTGGGGGTTTCGAGTATCGCTCGCAGCGGTTGTGATCCGCCGACAACTGCGGCGCGGCCAGTCAGATCTATGTCCACCATGTTTCGATGCTAGGCCGACGCAGGGTCCGTAGGCTCGGAAGCGAGGTCAGGGGAGTTGTTTTCCCTGGCCCGCCGCAAGCCCGGTCAAGACCTCGGCGAGCTGCGGCAAGGCGTACGGCGCGCTCAGTGGACCGAAATTGTCGACGAAGGCATTCGAGAGCAGAAGTTCGACCGGCGCATAGGCTCGCGCCTTCACCGCGGGGAGGTTCTGGAAAACTGCGAAGTTCTCCAACCTCGTCGTCGCTTCCTGATCAGAAGCGAGGCTGAGCAAAATGTCTGCGGGTGCTAGTACCTCCGCCTGCTCCATCGACAGCGCAGTCATCTGCTCGGCGTTGTATCCGCGATAGTTGAGTCCGAGTTCGCGCAGCAGAACCCCGGGCGCACTGGCATCCCCTTGCACATACAACTGATCGCCGTACATCGAGCCGATCATGATCGTCTTGCCACCCAAGCCATTCAGCGAAGCGGCGGTGTCGGAGATCAGGGCGTCGGTCCGGGCGATCGCTGCAGCAGCGGCCTCGTCGACAAAAGCGGCCTGCCCGACCGTGGCGACGCCGTCACGCCACGAGGTGGTCCAGTCCAGCGCGATGACCGGCGCGATCTGGCTGAGCCTCTCGGCTGCCGGTTCGAGATAGGTCTTCATTCCGATGATGAGATCCGGTGAGTAGCGCGCGATGATTTCCGGGCTGATTTCGCCTGTGGTGTCGAAGCTTTCGAGATCGGCTATTCCAGCGGTGCTCTGCCAAGGCAGTGCACCGCGGTCCCACGCACCCGTATTGCCGTAGGCGACTGGGTGAACGCCGAGAGAGAGCAGGAATTCGAGATCCGTGAAGTCGCTGGCAACAACGATCCTTTCCGGCTTCCCCGAGATCGTGGTGGTGCCGAGCGCATTGATCACCTCGCGTTGTTCGCCGGCATCAGAAGCATCTGACGTAGCCGAACAACCCGCAAGGATGGCGGCCGCTGCCACAGCGCCGACGCCGAAGAACCCACGGCGACTGAGCTGGTCCACCAGTTCAGACGTCGTGGATTCACAAATCGTTCCGTACATGTATGCACTCTCCTTCTCGGCTGCTGCGCGCGCCGAGGGCACAGCGAATGAGAGGTTAGCCCACCCTCATCTTCCATAGGGTTCCTACGTTTGCGATTCCGAGAGATCGGAGCGACAACTATGGACCGTTCTCGAGCGGACAAGTACATTCCCGCTGATCTATCACCGCAGGCAGTTGGGCGAGCCACCAGTCCCTGCCTTCGGCGATCGGGTCGCTCCAGCGTCGAAAATCAGTCGAAGATCAGTTGCCATTCCCTCCTCGAAAGCTTCCGAATTACCGTCTTTTGCACGTCGCCCACCGTTCGACTTGCGCGGCGTGGGAGGATAGACACATCGAGATCGGGACTTCGATGTGAGGGCCCGGATCGAGTTTGTAGGGAGTATCGGTATGGCACAGGGCATCGTGAAGTGGTTCAACGGCGAAAAGGGCTTTGGTTTCATCGCTCCCGACGACGGAACACCGGACGTGTTCGTTCATTACTCTGAAATCTCGGGCAACGGCTACAAGTCGCTCGACGAGAACCAGCGTGTGGAGTTCGAGGTTGGCCAGGGCCAGAAGGGTCCTCAGGCCACCAATGTGCGCGCTGTCTAATCAGTGACACAAGAAGAGGGCCGCACCCGCAAGGGTGCGGCCCTCTTCTGCATCAGATTCACATATGAATCACTGATCCTGAATGACGGCCAACGCTCCCACGATATTCGACTCCGCAACCGACTTCGAGATTCCGAGATCAGCCAGAACACCTGATCCGTCTTCGAGTTCGAGCAGCGCGAGCAGGACGTGCTCGGTTCCGATGTAGTTGTGGCCCAGGCGAAGAGCCTCACGGAACGTCAGTTCCAGGACCTTGCGCGCGCGAGCGTCGTACGGAATAAGTTCTGGCAGTTCGGAAGTCGGAGCCGGGAGTACACCGGCCACTGCAGCTCGGACGGACCCGAGCTCCACCCCCTGCGCCACTATCGCCTTCGCAGCCAACCCGGCAGGCTCCTCGACAAGCCCCAGGAGCAGGTGCTCGGGCTGGATCTCTGCGTTACCGGCAGCGCGGGCTTCGTTCTGCGAGGCCATGACGACGTTCTTCGCCCGAGGAGTGAACCGGTTGAACCCTTCGTTCGGATCCATCGGCTTCTGATCACTCGGCGCCTTGGGAACAAAACGCTTCTGCGCAGCCTGCTTCGACACACCCATGCTCGCACCGATCTCCGTCCACGACGCTCCCGACCTGCGCGCCTGGTCGACGAAGTGGCCGATCAGGTGATCTGCAATTTCACCGAGATGATCAGCGGCGATCACGGCGTCGGAAAGTTGGTCGAGCGCGTCGGTGTGCACCTTCTTGATCGCGTCGATGAGGTCGTCGAGTCGAACCTTGTTGGTCATTTCCACTGGTTTACTCATGCGTCAACCATAGGTTGACGCAATCGAAAACGTCAACCCTAGGTTGACGATCGTTTTCGCCGCCCAGCGATTAGCCGGAAAAGAACTCGCGCAGAGCCGGGACGATAGCGTCGTCGGCAACGCCGTGACCCAGACCGGGGATCTCCAAAGTCTTTGTCCCCGAGACTTTTGCAGCGATTCGCGTCGCCGAAGAAGGCGCCCACTGACCACTGTCACCGCCGTACATGACCAATGTAGGGACGGTAATGGAGGCAAGCCAGTCGAGCGACTGACAGCCGTGATCACACACGGCGACGTCGTAAGGCAAGGTGTGCGCAATGGCGCACATGTCGGGCCAATCGGCACTCCGCTTGATCTCGTCGACCATCTCCGGGGATGCACCGGTCAGATCCAGAAAACGCGTCACAGCACCTTCCCTGTCGCCGGCCGCGATCAACCGCTCCAGGTCACTTTGGGCAGTCTCGTCACGCTGGTCGTCGTCCATGTACGGCGCCTCGTAGACGGCGAGCTTACGCATCGGAACGGCCTGCGCAGCGGCTTCCAAAGCCAGCGCAGCACCCGACGACAATCCGTAGACCAGCGGCGTTTCACCGGCGGCAGCGACGACCGCTCGCAAGTCCTCCACCTCGGAGTCGATCGAGAACGCGCGACTGTCACCGCTGTCCCCGCGTCCGCGCCTGTCGTACGAGTACACCGTGAAGTCCGCCGCCAACGCAGCAGCGAGAGAATCGAACCATCCTCGATCGCAGAACGCTCCGGCAACCAGAACCACTGCTGGTCCGGCACCGGAGCGTTCGTATGCGATGGTCGTACCGTCGCGGGATTGCACTACCGCTGGGGATTGCTCTGTTTGCACGTCGATCTCCTCAGGTTTGGTCAATGCCTACCTGATTAGACCGCCCGCGTTACCGAAACTCATCGGTCCGGCCGGCAGAGGCCTCAGCTGATCTTGTTGTACAGGGCATCCCAACCCTGTGCCACGTACGAAATCGTGTAGATCGAACCGTAGAACGTGGAGCCACCCAGACTGGTGACGTTGCCAGCCTGCACTGCCGGGAGTCGCTGCCACAGCTTGCTCGCCACCAATGCCTGGTACGCGGCACTGTCCTCGTTTTCGGTGATCATGAAGCCGTCGACGCCGGCCAGCACATCGAGGCCTTCGAGGCTGACGCCGCCCTCGGGATCGAGGCCCTCCGAGGTGGCAGTTTTGCCACCGATGTCGCCGAGCGTCATGTCGCTGGGCTTGTCGCCCTTCTCGGACGTACGGATGCTCGTGACGTACAGCGTGTTCGTGTCTGGCATGAACGAGACACTGGCAACGGTTTTGGACGCAATCTTCTCGGCATGACGACTGCGGATGTCGGAAATCAGATTGTCGTAGTCGAGCGTCAATCGATCGAGTGTGGCCGTTCGACCGAGCCAGCCCGACAGCCGCGAGAGGTTTGTACGCCAGTCGTCGGTGAACTCGGTCGTCAGAACCGGTGCGATGGTGGACATCTCGGCGACCGGCCACCACTCGCTCTCGTAGTTGAGGCACACGATCAGGTCGGGCTCGAGCGCCAAGATCTGTTCGCGGTTGGGGATCTCCGACAGGAACGGCACCGACGAATCGATAGGCACCCACGGTGTCGCCTGGGCGTACGTGTAGCCGACGAGCGGAAGTTCCAGAGCTACAGCAGGTTCCAGATCGAGCCGCGAGTCGATCGCGACAACCCTCTTCGGATTGACGGGAATGTCGTAGGTACCGAGAGGTGTCGTCACAGAACGCATTTCGGTTTCACCCGAACTGCTCCCGCTGTCACCGCAGGCCGCCAGGAACGCGCCCAGTCCGGCGATCCCGGCACCGAAGCCGAACTGCCGACGTGTGAGGTCCGAAACGAGGCGGTTGTCGGAGTAGCCCTCGGGAAGCAAGAGCGTGGATTGAGCGGGCATGCGTGTCGAACCTCCAGAAGAAATGAATCATCCACTGTTGCGAGCGGATAAGGATGCCCTAACAGCGTACGCAGGGAGGGTCGTCGCGATCGGCCCAGAAATAGTCGAATCAGGCCAATTCGCACCCCCTACTTGTCGAGTTTGCGCATCTCGACGAAGTAGACCGCACTGAACGCGAGGTAGGTGCCGACGATTCCGAGGACCGAGATGATCAGGACGAGAGCGAGAAACATAGCCATGATGGTCTCCACTGACACGGGTTGTTCACGATGTCGATCGAGAGAAAATGGCTTCGAACTGCGGCGCTGCGACTCGAAGCGGGGCCGAAACTTTCGGTTACGCACATCACGCTAGCCCCAGGCGTCTCGAGTTTCGATGAACTCGAGGTGAACTCTCCTACGGCTACGTCACACTTTTCTGTCGGACAGTCAGTTCGGTCCGAGCACCTGTCCGGACCATTCGACCAAGGGCGTCAGTGCGCGCCACGCTGTGCGAACTTCCTTCAATGTCCTGGCGCTGTCCAGCCACGACGGGCTTGGGTAACTACGACCAGCAGTCAGCGACTTGTGACGCAGCAATTCGATCCGCGGGTGGTCGACCGTGTATCCGCGAGGTGCCGTCTTGAGCTTGTCGCCGCCGATCGTGAATCCGGCCTTCTCGACGGAGGCCAAGATCTTCTCGAGCTCCGGCCCTCGAACGTCGTCGTCGACAGCCGCACGATAACGCGCGATGGTCTCCGAACTGCTGGCGTAGAAACCACCGGCCACCATCAACCCTGCCGCGTCGATCTGCACGTAGTAGCCACAGCTCTCGGCGAGACCGACGAACGCTCCCTGGTGCGTCTTGTACGGGATCTTGTCCTTCGAGAATCGAACGTCACGATATGGCCGAAAGAGCTTGGCCGTGCCGAATTCGTCCTCCAACGCCGCGGTCAACGACGCCATCGGACGACGAACCACTTCGTCGTACGTCTCCTTGTGCGCTGCCCACCAGGTCTTGCTGTTGTCGGCCTCCAGGTCTTCGTAGAAGTCGAGTGCAGCAACGGGTATGCCAGTGAACGCAGCCATGGCGTAAGCCTAGCTGCCTGTACGGCTTTGGACCGCCTGCCCTGCGACGATGCCCGGATCGGCCGGAATCCGTAGAATGCATGGGGATGATTTCCGAAATACAAGCATGGGAACTGACCGACACCAACCGAGACTGGCTGATACACCGACCCGTCGAGATCGCGATCTACGTGGCGCTCGCAGTCGTTCTGCGCTTCGCACTGCACCGCGGGATCGATCGAATGTCGAAGCCTCGCAAGTCTCCGAACGCCAAGGTGAACGAGCGCCGATCGCAGCGAGCCCGGACCATCGGTTCGGTACTCAAATCGACGGTGTCCATCGTCATCCTCGTCTGGTGTGTGCTGCAGATCCTCGGCATCCTCGGGATCAACGTCGCGCCGTTCATCGCATCCGCCGGCGTCATCGGTCTTGCCATCGGTTTCGGTGCACAAAACCTGGTGCGTGACTTCCTCTCCGGCATCTTCATGTTGCTGGAAGATCAGTACGGTGTCGGCGACGTCGTCGATCTCGGCGACGCGGTCGGCACCGTCGAAACAGTGGGCCTGCGTGTCACCACGATTCGAGATGCCAACGGCACCTTGTGGTACTGCCGCAATGGCGAAATCCTGCGAGTGGGCAACATGAGTCAGGGTTACGCCACTGCAGTTCTCGATCTCCCCATCGCCCACAATGCGAACGTGCACAAAGCGTGCGAGGTGGCGACGCGAGCTGTCCTCGAGGCGGCGGAGTCCGAACCGATCAGGGCGGACATGATCGACAAGCCGGAGATGCTGGGAGTCAATTCGGTTACTGCCGAGGCAATTACCATTCGAGTGACGGCGCAGGTCAAGCCTGGGCGCCAGTGGGCAGTCCAGCGCGCATTTGCACGCTCGGCGCTGACTGCGTTCGAAGAGCAGGGAATCGAGGCACCGTACCTGCCTGTTCTGCGCTGACGGTTGAAACGGAATCGACTGCCCTTTCCATCAATTACGCGAGCCCCCGGCGCGGTCGATACCGCCGGGGGCTCGCTGATGCCTGACGCACGATTCAGACGGTGGAGGTCGAGACCTCCCGATTTGCCGAGCTGTTGCCAAACACCCTGTGCAGGAACATCGTCAGAGCAATTGCTGCCACGATGCCGATCAGCGGCGGGATTCCCACCTCGAACTCACCGGAAAGCCAAGCGAGGAACGCTGCGACGGCATAGACGGCGAGGTTTCGCCAGTGGACCGGCTGCGGGGTGTAACCCTCGGGAATGCCGCGCCGCCACCGGCACAGGAAGTCTGCGATGATCACACCGCCCAATGGCGGGATGAACGTTCCGAGCAGGCTCAGATAGTCGACAAGATGGTTGTGCACACCGGTCAGAGCAAGCGCCGTGCCGATCACACACCCACCGATGACGAAAGGGGTCTTGCGGGGCTTTCTGAACAGTTCGGCGCCGGCCACCCCGAAGGCGTATGCGGTGTCGGCGTTGCTCTTCCAGAGGTTCCCGAACAGCAAGACCAGGCCCCAGCCGACAAGCCCGAGGTTGTAGAGAATCAGTACGAAGTCACCTTCGTGGAACGTGATGGCTCCGATGGCACCGAACAGGATCATCAATCCGTTTCCGAGGAGGAACCCGATAACGCAGGCCCACACCGCTTGTGATCCGGAACGGGCAAACCTGGTCCAGTTGGGCGCTTGCGTTCCCGCCGATACAAACGTGCCGACCACAGTGGTGATTGCGAGCGCGATCGTCATGGTCGTCTGCGGTTGAACCGAGACCAGGCCGGAGAACCCACCGACTTCCTCGAGGGACCGGAATACGACCCAGCAGGCCAACGCCAGGATCAAGGGCGTCGAGACGAGCGAGACCCAATACATTCCGCGGTAGCCGTAGCAGGCGGTGATGCACATCAAGATGCTCGCCGCGATCATCACCGACGCCCGCGCGAGATAGGAATCCCAGCCCAATGCCTGCGCGGTGAGATCGCCGATCGTGCCGATGATGACTCCGTACCAGCCGATCTGGGTACCGCCCAGCAGGATCGAAGCGAGCTTGGACCCGCGGGTGCCGAAACTGTAGCGCGCCATCACAACTGTCGTCAGCCCGGTTCGAGCTCCGACGAACCCCATCATGGCGACGTAGACCCCCAAGATGGCGGATCCGGCGGCGATCACCACCATCAGTTTCCAGAACGAGAACGCGGTACCGAGCGCTGCTCCGGCCAACATCGTCGGTGTGAAGATGGTGAACCCCAACAACACCACCGCGAGCGAGAAGAACGGCTTTCGTGCATGAAGCGGAACCGGACTAACGGGATAGTCCGGATCGATCGGGTGGCCTGTGCTCTCCGAATCGCCTGCGACCGTGGCAGGTTCGACGGCGCTGCTCATACAACTTCGCCGATGTCTTCGAGCCACAGGCTCGGGCGCTCGGCCAGCATGCGGTCCATCAGTGCCACACACTCCGCGTCGTCGACGACGTCGACCTGAATTCCGCTGCTGCGCAACCATTCTTCCGACGCCTCGAAGGAACGATTTTCGCCGACTACGATTCGAGGGATCTCGTACAGGCGCGCCGTTCCGGCGCACATGAAGCACGGTGACAAAGTCGTGTAGAGGACACACTCGCGATACACCGAGGCCGGCAGTCGTCCGGCGCGCTCGATGCAGTCGGTCTCTCCATGACGGATGGCGCTGTTCATCTGAACCCGGCGGTTGCGTCCGACTGCGAGGACCTCGCCGCGGTGAATCAGCGCCGCGCCGATCGGCACGCCGCCCTCCTCCCAACCGATCTTCGCCTGTTCGATCGCAAGTCCGAGAAAATACTCATCGGTGTGTGCCGGGTGGTTCATGTGTGCTCCTGGAGTCTGACCAAAATCGTCGATTGTGGCTCGTGTCACAATCCGACCACGGTGGTAACAGCCCGACAAGGGACAACCTGTCAGTTCGGCAGAACTAGCTCTATGACGAAGTGCCCCCTCGGCGGACGATATAGAAATGCTCCCGACTCTGCGACAAGTTCTTGCGATGCCCTCGTTCAAGGCCGCCGCAATCGAGGTGCTCGCGGGCGACGTCGATACCGCGGTGGTCCGCTGGGTCCATTCGTCCGAGGTGTACGAGATGGGTGGGCTGCTGTCCGGAGGTGAGGTCCTCCTGACCACGGGCCTCGGTCTGCACGGGCGATCTCCCGAGCAGCTCACCGCCTACATCGACCAGTTGGCGGACGCGGGATGCGTCGCGCTCGCGATGGAGGTCGGCCGCTCGTTCCTCACGGCCCCTCCCGAACTCGTCGAAGCATCGCGCCGACGCGGGCTCGCGTTCTTGGCCCTGCACGCAGTAGTGCCCTTCGAGCGGATGGTCGAAGACTTTCACGACCTCATGCTCCGCCGCACTCTCGGTTCGGCACAGGCGGGCGAGCCTGTCTGGCAAGAACTTCTGAGTCTCGTGGTGGCAGGCCAGGGTATGACCGCGCTGCTCGACAAGGTGTCACGACTCGCGGGGTGCGGCGTCGATCTCCTCGACGCGGATGGCAGAACCGTCGAGCGCAGCACAACCGGCGCAGAGCGATCCGAGACCGAACGCACGATCCACGACGTACGCGGTCCGACGAACTCACTCGGTCGACTTGTCCTGTGCGGGCCCGCAACTACACGCCGAACCGCCGTCGCAAACTGCGCCGCCGTCGCGGTGGCTCTGGAACTCGGCCGTCACGGCGATCTCGGCCCAAGACAGTCACTCGCCCAATCGGTGATCACCGACGTGGTGGGCGGTGTGCTCACATCGCACGGCGACTTGTCCGAACGACTGACAGCGGCCGGGTGGACGCCGTTGTCGGAGGGGCACCACGTCCTCGTCGCCGCTGTCGACATCGATCGGCAAACGCCGGTTCGAGAGCTCGCTGACCAAGTACGCGACGCCGTGCGGGCCGTGCTCGGCTCCTGTGTCGTCGGGACTGCGGCCAATCACGTCATCGTGCTCGCGCATGGGTGGGCGTCCGCATCCCCCGCTCGAGTGCGGACTGCGTTCACCGAAGCCGACGAGCTGCTACGCCGCGGGCCGGGCGGTTCCGCGGTACGCACGCTCGGAGTGGCGACGCCGGTCGAGGATCTGTCGGGCGTCGGTGCGGCGGTCGCGCAAGCTCGCGAAGTCGTCCAGATCGCACGGCGTTTCGGCACCCGGACCGGAGTGATCCTCGCCAGGGACGTCGGCGTCCAACGACTGCTCGCCGCCGGCACGACGCCCGCTTCCTTGTCCTCGTTCGTCACGGAGCAACTCGGTTCGCTGATCGCTTACGACACAGCACATTCCGCCGACCTCGTCCGGACGCTCGACGCGTACCTCGCACACCGGGGCGGCAAGGCGAGAACCGCGGATTTCCTCGGCATTCGGCGCCAGTCGCTCTATGCACGGCTCACTCGTATCGAGAAGCTGATGGGAGTTTCCCTCGACGATCCGGCGCAGGTGGTGTGTCTCGGGCTTGCACTGACCGCATGGCGCATGCGTACCGGCCTTGACCCACAAGCTGCGTTCGAGCGTCTCCCCGGGTGAGCGACAACCTCTGCGATGATGAACGAATGACCGGAGCAGCGGAATTGATGATCGAGATCCCTGCCGGCGAGGTGCATCTCAGAGACGATCGCAAAGGCACTGCGTGGACCTCGAAAGTCGAATCATTCCGCCTCGCTCGCCATCTCACCACCAGGGCACTGCTTGACGGAGATTCGGCGGACGATCCGAGCAAACCCGCGGTCGACCTCTCGTGGAAAGACGTCATCGCAACCTGCAACACACTGTCAGTCGCGGACGGTCTGTCGCCCGCGTATCACGACATCGACACCGAGTCTCCCCGGTGGGACCGGGCGGCAACCGGCTACCGACTCGCCACCGAGGCCGAGTGGCAGTACGCGTGCAAAGCCGGCACCTCCGGCTACCGCTACGGCGAAATCGACGAGATTGCCTGGTACAGCGACAATTCAGAAGGACGAGCACATGACGTCGGGATGAAGGCACCCAACAACTGGGGCCTGTACGACATGATCGGCAATGTCTGGGAATGGTGCTGGGATCTCTACGACCCCGAGGTTTACGGCACGTACCGGATCTTCCGCGGCGGCAGTTGGGCCGAAAGTGAGCGCGGTTGCGGCGCTACCGTACGGAGGCGAAGCCACCCGACGTTTGCTATCGACGACCTGGGATTTCGCCTAGCTCAGACGATCTGAGGGCAGACGGCCGAGGACTTCGAGCACAGCCTCGATCTCGTCTCGACTGCGCAGCTTAACTATCGGCAGCGACGGCACATCGACAAGGACCGTGGCCATACGCTCGCCGTTGCGTCCGTCGCTTCGCCAGGCCCAGCGCACCACATGATCCGGATCGAACAGAATGGTGTGCAGTGGCGGCTCCATGTTGCGATTCCACAACACCTCTCGCTGCAATCGCCGACGCACGGTTCGTGTGATCACCTGGCGCATCACCGTCCGCCGAGGCAGATTTAACCACAGCATCAGGTCCGCACGCTCGGCCAGAAGCTCACGCACCGCGCCGTACTGCCACTCGGTCACCCAGGCCGGCTCGCTGGAAAAGCGTCGTACTTCGGTTTCGAAACTCTCGAGCGGAACCCAGTCGGGCCCGTGGAACAGCGAGTCCAACTCAGTGTGTTCGATCCCGAGAAGCTGCCCGATTCGACCGGCGAGAGTCGTCTTTCCGGCGCCCGAGGTCCCCGCGACAAGGATCTTCTGCGGACGAGTCGTCAGCGAGGCGGGGTCTACGAAAGGCACCGATACACACTAGGTGCCTTACACTTCGCAGTCCACCCATTCGATGTAACCGGTGCCGTTGATCGACGCACCGTCGAAACTCCCCCGGTAGGTGTACGCGCCGACGTATCCCTTACCGTGACCATAGCGCCACTCCGAGTCGATCTCGGCCTCGAACTCGACAATCGCCCTGCCGTAATCGCGTACCTGCCAACGCAGTACGCGCGGCACACGCATCTCACGTCCCCGTGGGTCGACATGCAATGCGTCAGCGTATTCGAGTACGTCGAACACCACATCGTCGAAGACTCTTGCGCTGCCGTCCACCGTCCGAATGTAGGCGAGCTTGCACGCCGTAACCCCTGATGCTCGAACATCGGTGAGCAACAATTGATGCCGGTCGTCGAGCTGAACGATCTGGTAGGTGAAGAAATCGGCCGGGAGCTTCCACGACTCGGGAAGGGCGCGGCGAGTCAACGATTGCGGTGTCATGCACCGCGCGTATTCGACGGTGCACGGAGCCGAAATACTCACCGGGCCATCCGGACTCGAGATCGTTCCGGAACACTGCGCCAGCAGACTGACGTGGTCGTAGACGGGATTGCGCACGAACCACGACGCTTGATCTGATGCCACGATCTCGAGATCGACGTCGAAAGAGTCGTATCGTCCGGTGACACGGAACTTCGGATAGCTGTTGTCGATGATCAGGTTGTCACCGAAGGCGATTCGCGAACCATCTTCTTCGAACGCACACTCATCGGCCGCGTCGTACGCCCGATAGAAGTGATGCCCCGGCGCTGCGGTAGAACTCAGCACGGTTGCGGTGTTTCGCGCGTCGGGTGCAGCGAGATAATCGTTGTCGAACACCACCGTCCCGGTTGCACCGATCAACGTCATGGTGTTGAGGTAACGGAAAGGCCCTGGCAGTCGGGGAACGAAGATCCCGTAGTGCGTCCACGCGAACTTCCGCGAAGCCAGGTGCGGACGCATCATCTCGGGCCGATCGAACGGGCGTACCGATTCCGCCATTCGCTTGTCGATCAGCGGTAGCGCGCCGTCCAGCAAGGCCCGAACCGCGGGTCGCCACAATCGGCGCGAGCGGGTGGCTGGAACAGGGTCGGAACGATCAACGGTTTGTCCGGTCACGCCCCTAAGTTAATGTAACCAGCCGTAACAAACAAGTGTCGAAGTTTCCTCGACGACCTCACACCCTGAACACCCGCGCCCTGCCCACGGGGCGAATAGCATGTGAGAATCCGCGTACCGGAACCGGTCGCAGAGAGGGCGCAACAATGCAGCACGAAGAGTCGTCGTTCACCGGAGTAGCCGGCACCAAGATCGTCTACGACGTGTGGACACCGGACCGCGAGCCCACCGGGGTTCTTGTCCTGTGCCACGGACTCGGCGAACACGCGAGGCGCTACGACCATGTTGCTGCGCGGCTCGGGGAACTCGGGCTCATCGTGTACGCACCCGACCATCGCGGACACGGACGCTCTGGCGGCAAGCGCGTTCACCTGAAGGAATTCTCCGACTTCACCGACGACGTCCACACGTTGTTCTCGATCGTGACGGCGGCACATCCCGGTAAGGACAAGTTCCTGCTCGGCCACAGCATGGGAGGCGCAATCGCACTTTCTTATGCCCTCGACCATCAGGCCGATCTCAAAGCACTCGCCCTGTCCGGACCTGCTGTGATCATCGCAACCGGCACTCCGAAGATCGTGATGCAGCTGGGCAAGATCGTCGGCAAGTACCTCCCCGACGTGCCTGTCGAGAACCTGGAAGCGGCTGCCGTATCGCGTGATCAGAAGGTTGTCGACAAGTACAACGCCGACCCGCTGGTTCACCACGGCAAGGTTCCTGCCGGAATTGCGCGCGGCATGATCACCGCCGCGGAAGGCTTCCCGGCGCGCCTGCCATCGCTCACCATTCCCGTACTGCTTCAACACGGCTCGGACGACCGATTGACGGACCCCGCCGGCAGCAAGCTCGTAGCAGATCTGGCCGGTTCTTCGGACGTCACCTTGAAGGTGTACGACGGCTTGTATCACGAGATCTTCAATGAGCCTGAGCAGGAAGAGGTTCTGAACGATCTGATCGAGTGGCTGCGCCCGCGGGTCACCGGAGCATAATCATGTCGACGTGCGGGATCCTGCTGGCTGCCGGGGCCGGATCCCGCATGGGCAAACCGAAAGCTCTCGTTACGGGCACGGACGGCCAGCCTTGGCTTCGCCACGGGGTGGCGACGCTGCAGTCCGCCGGACTCTCACCGGTCATCGTGGTTCTCGGCGCACAGGCCGAGGACGCCGTCGAACTGCTGCCCACCACCGATGTCATTGTGGTGAAATCGGATTGGGAACGGGGAATGAGCGCATCACTACGCTGCGGACTCGAGGCAGCCATGCAGATCGAGGGTGCCGAGGCGGCAGCGATCTCCCTGGTCGACGTCCCGGACCTGAACACCGACACCGTGACGCGAATCGCGGGTCAGGGCATCCCATCACGAAACATACTGCGAAGAGCTGTCTTTCACGGAAGGCCCGGCCATCCTGTCCTGATCGGACGCGACCATTGGCCGACGCTTGCAGAGTCACTCACCGGGGACGGCGGCGCCAACACCTATCTACGCGAACACGGCGTGGAGTTGGTGGAGTGCAGCGACCTCAGCAGCGGCGTCGACGTCGACTATCCCGAAGCCTGATCGCACTGTCACAATCCTCCCAGGTGGTGGGTGTCCGAATTCGGTGTAAAGATGATCCGATGAAACGTACCGTCGCCGCCCTGCTCGACATCGAGATCGACGAGGCGACCAACCTGGAGTTCAAGATCGCGGTGACGCGCGCGCCGGGTGTCGAACTGCTGGAAACGATGTCGTTCGTCCATGACGGCAACCCGATCGAACCCCGTGAGGTCATCGCCGAACACGGCACCCGGATTCACCTACTCGACTGTGCCCCAGGCAAACTGATCGTCAGCTACGACGCGACCGTGATCGGCCGCGCAGAACCGGCGTCGGTCGGCGACTACGACGTGTCGAAGTATCTGCGCCCCAGTCGGTATGCCGAGGCCGACAAGTTCTTCGGTTTTGTCGCCGGGCAATTCGATCTCGCCACTCCCCCGGCCGAACTCCTCCTCGAAGTCACCCGCTGGGTGAGTACACATTTGAGTTATGTTCCCGGCACCAGTCGCGGCACCGACAGCGCGGTAGACACCTTGCTCGCAGGCGCCGGAGTGTGCCGCGACTACTCGCACCTGACCATCTCGCTGCTACGCGCGGTGGGGATTCCCGCGCGCTTGGTGGCCGTCTACGCGCCGGGCTGCGATCCGATGGATTTTCACGCCGTCGTCGAAGCCAGTATCGACAACGTGTGGCGCGTGGTCGATGCAACGCAATTGGCGCCGCGCAGCAATCTTGTGCGGATCTCGACCGGGCGAGACGCCGCGGATACCGCCTTCCTCGACAACCACGGCGGTTCGATCACGTTGCATGCCTCGGAAGTTCGCGCAGTCGTCGAGGGCGTTCTCGACAACGACGACTACGCAACACTCACGTCGATCGGCTGACAAACACCTCAGGCGCTGATCTGGTTCTGCGAGGCCATCGTTCGCTCGAGGAACTTGACTGTGAGATCGACGATCGCCTTACCCTCCCGAAGAGCTTTGCCGATCACCGGGAAAGCATGGATCTGCCCACTCCAGATGTGCGTTTCGACGGCTTGTCCTGCCTTGATCAGGTTTTCGGTCATGATCTCGACGTCCGGACGCATCAGTTCGTATTCGGCGGCCACCAGGAACGACGGCGGAATCAGACTGGCGTCGGCGTTGATCGGAGACTGCGCACCAGGAATCTCGTCCGGACCCTCCAGCCACCGCTCCTTGAGCTTTTCGACCTGTGACATCGGTAGGTAGGCATCGCGTTTCATGAAATCGGGATCGTGGTCCTCGAGGTTCACGTTGAGAAGAGGGGAATATCCCACCACGGCAGCGGGCCGCGTGATTCCGCGCAGTGCGGCAATTTCGGCGACCTTCATGGCCAGGTAACCGCCCGCCGAATCACCGGCAAGCACAATCTTGTTCGGGTCTTCCGCTATCTCGAGCAACGCAGTGTACGCGGCCATCGCATCCTTGACGGAGGTGCCGATGGAACCTTCCGGCAGCTGACGGTAGCGCACGGAGATCACCGGCACTCCGGCCTTCGCCGAGAGCAAACCGCACAGCGCGCGGTGCGTTGCCAGACCGCAGAAGACGAACCCACCGCCGTGGAAGTAGAGGATCGTGGCTCCGGCCAACTCGCCCTGCGCTTTGCGTGGATGCTGCACCTTCTCGCTTGGCACACCACCAAGCGTGAAAGGCTCGATGTCGAGGTTCTTCGGCTTCGGCAGTTTGTCCGCCATCGCGTCGAGTCGCTCGAGTTGGCGGATGCCGCGTTCGGTGGTCGGCCAGAGGGTGAACATCGGCTTCACGAACGTCCTGGTCAGGCAGAAGATAACCCGCGCTCGGGGACTCACGTTCCAATGCCATACCGTCGAATCTCGCGTCCGCATAGCGTCCTCCCAGGTCAAGACGTTTTGTGCATGTGAGTTACACATACTTGTCGACTGCTGTTGTGAACGATAACTGACGCTGCGTCAAAACGACACGACGGGTAGGCATGAATTACTCGAGTATGTGCAAGTTCGGCTCGCAATCACGGCCGGGAGAGATACGCGGAGAGTCCGCGGTGCCCGCCACGCATCATCGCTTCATGATTCCACTCGAATACCGGCTTCGCGATCTTCGAGGCCAGACCGAGCGCTCCGAACACCGCTACTTGTTGCCGAAAGTCGGCGACGCAGCCAGATTCAGCGGGGCGTACCACCCAGCTACTCCATCCGGTCATTGCCCCGGAGAGACGCACTTGCAGACGTCGGGCGACGGGGTCTTCGACCTCGCGTCGCCCGAAGACCAGCAGCGTCAGAGGGACAGCGCTGCGGATGGCCATGGAGCCCGAGTGCTCGTCGGTCGCCCGGACTCGGCGTATCTGAGGCCACCACTGCGAATACCGCTCGGCATCCGCGAGAACGTCGTAGACGCGGTCGGCAGAGGCCGGGAGCGTCCAGACGCTGTGGAAGTCGAAGTCGGTCACGATCAGGCCGTCTGAGCAGCAGCAGTCACCCATGTACCGTAACCCGAACCTCGGGTGCTTACACGCCTGGCATGCTCAGTATTCGAACGTCTCCACCCGTCGCAGGATCTCCTCCGCGATCTTGGCGGGACTACCGCCCACGTCGACGACGATGGCCTGCTCGTCCGGGTCGACGGCCTCGAGCGTCGAGATCTGGGAGTCGAGGAGCGAGGCGGGCATGTAGTGATCGAGGCGGGCGGTCAATCGCTGGCCGATCTGATCCCGCGAACCGGCGAGGTGCACGAACACGACGTGCTCACCGCGAAGCACGTCGCGGTAGCTGCGCTTGAGTGCCGAACACGTGACGATGCCCGGCTGACCGGCGTCGGTATGGCTCTTGATCCAGACGGCGATCTTGTCGAGCCAGGGCCAGCGATCGTCGTCGTTCAACGGATGCCCGGTCGCCATCTTGTCGATGTTCGCCTGCGGGTGCAGATCGTCGCCTTCTTGAAGGTCCCAACCCATCGCTCCGGCGAGCATGCCGCCGACCGTCGACTTTCCCGAGCCCGAGACACCCATCAGGACGAGCACGGGATACTGCTTCTGCTGTGCCGCTTCGCTGTTCATGTGCTCGCCTACCTAGATGAATGCGCTCAACACGAGCACTCCGGCCAGGCCCGATACCGAGATGATGCATTCCATCACGGTCCAGGTCTTGAGGTTCTGTACCACGCTGACGCCCAGATACTCTTTCACCAACCAGAATCCGGCGTCGTTGACGTGCGAGAGGAAGAGCGAGCCTGCACCGATCGCCAAGACCATCAGCGAGACATGTGCGGACGAGAGGTCGGCCGCAACCGGAGCGAGGATGCCCGACGCCGTCACCGTTGCCACCGTTGCCGAACCCGTTGCGACGCGGATCAATACCGCTACCAGCCAGGCCAGGAACAGCACGGGAAGGCTGCTGCCCTTGATCGCGTCGGCGATCACTCCGGCGATACCGGTGTCGATCAGGACCTGCTTGAAACCGCCACCGGCGCCGACGATCAACAAGATGCCTGCGATGGGAGGTAGGGAACTCTCGAGCGACTTCGAGATGGCCTTGCGGTCCATTCCGCCGCCGCGACCCAGCAGCACCATTCCGACCAGAACCGCGAGACCCAAAGCCACAACGGGTGTTCCGAGGAAGTCGAGGACGGATTTGGGGAGTGCCTCGGAATCGGGTGCGATCACGTCGGCGAATGCCTTGCCCAGCATGAGAACAACCGGGAGGAGGATCGCTGCGAGAGTGGCCGCGAACGAAGGGCGCTGCTGCTTCTCTTCTTCACCTCGATCTTCGCCTGTGACAAAGAGATCCGGAACCTTCACGTCGACCCACCGCGCTGCGTACTTGCTGAAGACCGGTCCGGCGAGAACAACAGTGGGGATCGCGACGAGGACACCGAGCGCGAGCGTGAGGCCGAGGTTTGCGTTCAATGCCGAGACTGCAACCAGCGGCCCTGGGTGCGGGGGAACCAAACCATGCATGGCCGAGAGGCCGGCGAGGGTGGGGATCGCGATGCGCATCAGGGACAATCCGGATCGCCGCGCGACCAGGATGATGACCGGCATCAACAGAACGAGACCGATCTCGAAGAACATCGGCAGACCGATGACAGCGCCGACCAGAGCCATGGTCCACGGGAGTGCCTTGGTGCTGGAGCGGCCGACCAGTGTGTCGACGATTCGGTCGGCACCACCGGAATCGGCGAGGAGTTTGCCGAACATCGCGCCGAAACCGATCAGGATTCCGACGCTTCCCATGGTCGATCCGAAACCGGTGGCGAATGCTGCAACCGACTCTGCCGAACCGAGGCCGGCCGCCAGACCGACACCTACCGCGCCGATGGACAGCGCGAGGAAGGGATGCAGGTCGAGCCAGGTGATCAGCGCGATGATGACCGCGACGCCGGCGACTGCAGCGATGATCAATCGTGCGTCGCTACCAGCGGGGACGACCTCGGCCGCCAGCAATGCTGTGGTGTTCATAGGGACTCCCAGTCCGATGAGTGATTGAGGTCACTGTTCCTTAATTAACCTACAATTTCAAGAGCAGACACTAATTTGTAGTATTTATTCGCCTTGCACCGGGCTTACTCCATACGCATGGGACGATCTACGTATGCCTTCTGTCCCGTTTCAGCAGTTACACGACTCGATGCTGGAACAGCTCGGCCAAGACATAGTCGGTGGTGTGCTCCCCCCGGGAACCACGATCTCCGCCGACGAGGTGGCAACGCGCTACGACGTGTCGCGAACCGTCATCCGCGAAGTTGTCCGCGTTCTCGAATCTCTCGGATTGGCTTCGGTTCGTCGACGCGTCGGAATCACCATCCTGGGCTCCGAACACTGGAACTCGCTCGACCCCAATGTCATCCGCTGGCAACTGGCCGGTCCTGATCGGTTCGAGCAGCTTTCGATCCTGAGTGAACTCCGTTCCGGTATCGAGCCCCTGGCGGCGCGACTGGCCGCAACTCGCGCAACACCCGAGCAGTGCGGCGCTCTGACCGCAGCCGTCATCGGCATGTCAGCTACCTCTCGCGCTGCCGATACCGGTGCCTATCTCGGCCATGACTCCGACTTCCACCGCACCCTGCTCGCCGCCTCCGGTAACCCGATGCTGCGGGCGATGTCGCAGATCGTCGTCGAGATACTCGAAGGCCGCACACGCCACTCCTTGATGCCCCACGAAGCCGACCCCGAAGCGATTCACCTGCACGGAGTGGTCGCATCAGCCATTCAGTCCGGCGACGCCGACGCTGCAGAAACCGCGATGCGCTCGATCGTCGCGGAATCCGCAGAAGCGGTCGAAACAATGCGCGAAAGCCCCGAACCGCCGCCTCATCTGTAAGTCGAGCCACAGACTCGCCGGAATTGGCCCGCAACTGCTCCGCAAGTGGAACGCTTGGCGCCATGACAGCACTCGCTACCCAGAACAGCGCACTCTGATGGCCCGCCCGGTACGCGTCGTCGTCCTCGGTGCCGGATCGTGGGGAACCACGGTGGCCGGCCTCGCTGCCCGCAACACTCCCACCCTGCTGTGGGCACGAAATTCCGAAGCGGCCGACGAGATCAATTCGCAACGGACCAACTCCAAATACCTTGGTGAGCGCAAACTTCCCAAGGGACTCAAGGCAACCTCGGATCTGGTCGAAGCCGCTCGTGAAGCGGACGTACTCGTATGTGGGGTGCCTTCGCACGCCGTTCGCGCCACCCTCGCCGAGATCGCCAACGAGGTTCGGGCGTGGGTCCCGGTGTTGTCACTGTCCAAGGGCCTCGAGCCCGGCACCCGGCAGCGCCCCACCGAAGTGATCGCCGAGTGCCTGCCCGGCCATCCCGTCGGACTGCTCGCGGGCCCCAACATCGCCAAAGAGATCGTCGACGGCATGGCCGCGGCATCGGTCGTGGCCACCCAGGACGATCGCGTCGCCGCCGCGCTGCAACCCCTGTTCGCGTCGTCGGTCTTCCGTGTCTACCGCAACACCGACGTGCTCGGCTGTGAACTCGGCGGCATCCTCAAGAACATCGTTGCCATCGCCTCGGGCATGGCCGACGGCCTGGGAGTCGGGGACAACACTCGTGCGATGGTGCTCGCGCGCGGTCTCGCCGAAATGACCCGACTCGGTGAAGCGATGGGCGCCAACCCGCGCACCTTTGCCGGCTTGACGGGCGTCGGCGATTTGATCGCCACCTGCATGGCTCCGACTTCTCGCAACCGTCGCGTCGGCGAAGCTCTGGCGCAGGGATTGACCGTCGAGGAGGCGGTCGCCAAGCTCGGCCAGGTCGCCGAGGGAGTAAAAACTGCCCCTACCGTCATGGATCTGGCTCGCGAATACGGAGTCGACATGCCGATTGCCGCGGAGGTCGAGGCCGTCATCGGTGGTCGCCAAAGTGCCAGCGACGCATATCGCGGACTTCAGAAGGTTGCCCCGGGCGGCGAGCACGAGGTGGCGTGAGGAAGATCTACAGGTATCTAGCGATTTGGCTAGATACCTGTAGATCGCCCGAGATCACGGAATTGGAGCGTCGACGAAAATGTCGATAGCCAACGGTGACTGACCGCCGTACTGCGAGAAGTCCGAAATCCCCGCCTCGCGCAGGACATCGACGTCGAGCACCGTCCGACCGGTATCCGTGCCGGCGGGACGTCCGAGAATCTCGACAGCCGCATCAGCCATGATCTCGGGTGAACGCGAGTGATCGATACTTTCGTCTCCCCCGAGCAGGTTTCCGACGGCCGCCGTGGCGATCATGGTCTCCGGCCACAGACAATTACTCGAAATCGGTGCACCTGAATACTCCGCGGCGATACCCAAGGCCGCCAATGTCATTCCGTATTTGGCCAGCATGTAGCCCGGATGAGCACCCAACCAGTGCGGCGAAAAGTTGAGCGGTGGCGACAGCGTCAATACGTGCGCGTTGGCCGAAACCCGAAGGTACGGAAGGCACGCTCGGGTGAGCGCGAAAGTGCCACGGACGTTGACCTGCTGCATCAGATCGAATCGCTTCATCGCGAGGTCTTCGGTTTTCGAAATGTCGAGGACGCTCGCGTTGTTGACCACGATGTCGATACCACCGAAGTGCTCTACCGCTGCATCGACGGCGTGCGCGATGTCGTCGTCGTTCCTCACGTCACCGACGACGGGAACGGCATGACCCCCAAGCTCGTTCAACTCGTCCACAGCCGTGTGGATTGTTCCGGGCAACCGGGGGTCAGGCGTATCGGTCTTGGCGAGCAACACGACGTTTCCGCCGCGGCGCGCTATCGCACGGGCGATGGCAAGTCCGATGCCACGGCTTCCCCCGGACATGATCGCGGTTCGTCCGCGGAAGTTCTTGTCGTCCAAAACGAATCCTTGTCATCGTCGACGGTCTTCGTCGCTGCGGTTGTGGCCGCGGGAAGTCCCGGCACGACCACTCGTCGACTTCCACGATATGAGCGCCTTCACGCGATGACTACGGCCGCGGAGCATCAATAATCCTTGATCAGTTGTCCCGTCAGGACAACTGATCAATGCGGTCAGCCACCCACCGGGCGCAGGATCCACCATCCGCCGAGCACGAGCACCGCGACGTTCACGAGCAGAAACAAACCGACCCAGACGATCGCGGGTATCGGTGAGAGCCTGGCCAATTGGTCGGCGTCCGAGTCCGGTGCCCCGCCTCGTCGCATTCGCTGCCGTTGAAGCTCCACGACCGGGCGTGGTCCGGCGAAAAGCAGGAAGAGCGTCAAGAAGTAGGCAGCAGCCACCTGCTGCTCCTGGGTCCCCCACCAGACGAGTCCGAACAACACGGCTCCCACCACGGCAAGTGAGAAGACTCCGTAGAGGTTTCGGATCAGAACCATCATCACCGCGATCACGAATACGCCGATCCACAACACCGAGACCGCACGCTGCGCGCCCAACAACCCGGCCGCGCCGAGTCCGAGAATCGACGGTCCGACGTACCCCGCGAACGTCATCAGAATGACGCCGAAGCCGGTCGGTTTGCCCGACGAAATAGCGACACCCGACGTATCCGAATGCAGGCGAAGACCTTTCAACCGTCGACCGACCAGGACGGCGACAATCAGATGAGCGCCCTCGTGTGCGATGGTGACGACGTTACGGGCGATCCGCCACAGGTGTGGTTCGAGAACAATGATCACGGCGATCAACGCGGCCAGTTGAACTACCCACGCCGGTGGGTTGGGACTGAGCGCCGCCACCCGATCCCACGCGGTTTCGAGCGCGTTCACTCCGCTTGTCCGCGCAGGTATCGGCCGAAGTGAGGGACCGTGAATCCGATGGACCCACGTTCTGCCGAATAGATCAGTCCCTTCTTGATCAGTCCATCGCGTGCCGGCGAAAGGGAAGCCGGCTTGCGCCCCAACTCGACGGCGATCTTCGCGGTTGCGACGGGTCCGTCGTCACCGGCGAGATCGGCCATGGCGCGCATGTACTCACGCTCCGCGGGCGTTGCTCGCTCGTACCGTGATCCGAAGAAGCCGACAGCGAGTTCTTCCTCAGCCGTCGGCGCGCCGACGCGCACGTCTTCCGACGTGATCGGACTCGACGCCGCCACATCCCACGTGGCCTTTCCGTAGGCCTGAACGAAGTACGGGTACCCGTCAGCCGCTTCGTACAGAGCGTCGAGCGCAGATTCGGTGAACTCGACGTCCTCACGCTCAGCAGGCGCAATCAGTGCCTGATCTGCAGCTTCCCGCTCGAGCCGATCGATCCGGTGGTAGCTGAACAGGCGCTCCGAGTAGCTTTTCGACGCCGACAGCACAGCAGGCAGATGCGGAAGCCCCGCCCCGACGACGATCAACGGTGCCGCGTCCTGACTCAACTCGTGGCAGGCCCCGCAGATCGCCGAGACATCCGCGGCACCGAGGTCCTGCATCTCGTCGATGAAGATGGCGATCCCGACGCCGACATCCCTGGCCAGCGACGACGCGTCGAGCAGCAACTCGACGAGGTCGATCTCGATGTCGCCGCTGTCTGCCCGACCCTTGATCGCGGGTGCATCGATGCCTGGCTGCCAGCGCTCGCGCATTCCCTTGTCCGCAGTGGCGCGTAGGGCAAACGATTTGAGGACTCCGAGGAACTGCTCGACCCGCTCGGGATCGCGATGGGAGACCGCGATCTCTCGGACTGCCATGTGCAGCGCCGACGAGAGTGGGCGTCGTAAATCCTGATCGGGGCGCGCCTCGATCTTGCCGGTCCCCCAACTTCGGGAGATCGCGGCCGAACGCAACTGATTGAGCAGGACGGTCTTGCCGACGCCACGCAAGCCGGTGAGGACAACACTTCGTTCCGGGCGGCCACGCGCAATTCGCTCGAGAACGACGTCGAAGGCGTCGATCTGCTTGTCGCGCCCGGCGAGTTCCGGCGGGCGTTGACCGGCACCGGGGGCATACGGATTGCGCACGGGGTCCATGCCCATCGACGGTACAAGCCGAGTAGACGAATATCCCGCTCTCTAGCGCGTGTCCTAGAGAGAACTAGGAACCGCAATATCGGCTCGACCTTGTCGAACCGGGCTCCGGCATCGTCGTCTAACCGTCCAGGCTCGACGCTCGGGCGAAGTCCCCGGCCACGTGGGCTCCAATTGCTCCGGCCAGAATGATCGCCGGATGCGTCGCGGCCAGATAGAGCCCCGACACGCCTTCGGCGAAGCCCAGCAGCGGGCGGCCACCACGCGGGATGGGACGGTCAGCGACTACCGCCTCGATCAGTTCCACTTGGTCACCGTCCACGAGCTGACTGCGGATCGCGTGCAGCGTCGGCCCCGCAAGCTCACGAGCATCTCCGGAGAACCCGGCCGGAACATCTTCAGCCGCAATCAGTGTCGTGTCGTCCAATTGCCGGATCTCGAAATCCGGAGAGGACAGTATTCCGTTCACCAATGGGTGGGGCGTCGAGAATCTGATGAGGCAACACGGGGAGGCGTCGACCTCGACGTCGACTCCCGCCGACGCCGCGAGTCCAGGGATCGCGGTACCCGCAGCGAGCACGGTGGCCGATCCGTAGACGGGACCGTCGGCAGTCATTACTCCGTACACTCTCATGCCCTCCGTGAGCACCCCGCGCGCACTGACATCGGAATACACTGTGGCACCGCACTCTTCGGCACCTCGCAGGAGCGATCGAGCGAACGCAACCGGGTCAACGCCACCGTCATCAGGCGCGTACGCTGCGACCGAGGGGGCCGTCCGCAATCCCGGCTCACGAGCAAGGATTTCCTCTTTACCGATGAGGTCGACGGGATGGCCGAGTGCTCGATGAGCATCTACGAACGCTCGAGTCTCCGCTTCCGTCTCTTCCCAGGTGATCGCGCCTCTGCGGCGCAAACCGATTGGCTCGACGAGTTCGCGCTCCAGGCGGTCGAATTCGACTGCAGCGCCTTGCCGGAACGGATCTGAGTAAGTTTCTGCGGCACTCTTCGAGAGGCCGACCCAGGCAAAGGAGTTGCCGGTCACCCCTCCTGCCACCGAGCCGTGGTCCAGCACCGTGACTCGGAGACCAATGCGCGCCAGGTGATACGCGATCGACGCGCCGACGACACCGGCACCAATCACCAGGATCGGACTGTCGTTTCGGCCATTCGGATGCGTCACCAGTGGACCATATCTGCGAGCCGCAACCTGGATCCACTCAATTTGGATGCGAGGACTTCGGCGGTTAACGGAGGACTAGGCCTGTTCCCGCTCGGCGTACATCGGGAACGATACGGTGTGCTCATGCTCTGGCGTTGGTTCGCAGTCGTGATCGTCATCCTCGCTGTTGCCGGCATTTGGCACGTGACCATCCCCGATCGACCAGTTGCCGTAATAGTCGACGCCGAGACGCTGGGGTGCGCGACCCCGTATCCGATCGGCCCGCTCCAGACGACATCAACGGCGACGGTTCCAGACGATTTCGTACCCGTCGCCGCAGTCACGTGCGACCCGTTTGTCAGCGACAACGTGGCAGCCGACCGAACCGTCAGCTTCTCTGCTCATCGTTGGGAGGGCGATTTCAGTCGGGCGGTGGAAATGCTGAACCGCTCGTCCGCGCACAAGACTTGGTTCCCCGAAGGCTGCGGTGACAACTACAGCCTGGCTGTCCTGGACCAATTCTGGTTGGTCGACGATCGAGGCCGAGCAACTCGGCCGGGGTATCCCTCCGATTCGTGTGGACTGCCGAAACCCGGTGGCCTGGCCGCCATCAAGGAACTGACACCGGTCGGCAGTACCGAACATCGAATAGCGTTGTCCGACGACCAGATCTACGAACTGTCGCATTGTCGGCCGGCCTACCGACCAGCCACAACAGGTACCACGGCGCTGACGTCGCTGTCGGCGGGCAGCGTTTTCTGCCGATTCTCCGCCACCGAATTCGTAGGCACATCGTCTACGACGAAAACCTTCGACGGACTTTCACCCGCTCCCGACTGTGACGCGGTGGCCACCGAGGTGGCGTCGACGATCTACGTGGACCGTCCTACGAACGAGGAACGATTACTCACCGTCGAACTCGACGGCTGTCGGCGCGTCATCGCCGACGGATACGCACCGATGCAAGCGTCGGACGAGCTGTTGGTGTCTTTCCGGTAGTGCTGCGCCACAATGCAGTTGATCTCCCGCCCGGATGCGTAGGTCCCGATGTGACCAGTGACAGCCCGCAATCCTGTCAGGCGCCCGGGAACTGAAGGTGCGCCTGGGTCTTTCCCAGAACCGTCTGGCCCTTATGCATGACGGTGACATCGATACGCACAGTCCGCGTTGTGGAGTCGATCCGCGCGATCTTCGCAGCGATGGAGAGATCAGCACCATCGACGGCATCGACTACGACGGGCCGAGTAAAGCGAGTTTCATACGAGATCACACCGCTCGGGTCACCAACCCAGTCGACGATGGCCTGCAAAGCAATTCCGGCAGTGAGCATTCCGTGCGCCAGAACTCCCGGTAGCCCAGCCGCAGTAGCGATTGCGTCGTTGAAATGGATCGGGTTCATGTCGCCGGAGGCACCGGCGTAGCGAACTAGGTCATCACGAGTGAGGACCAGATCAACCTTCGCGACGATGTCACCAAGGACGAGGTTTTCGAAAACCGGCACGACGGGTACGGTCATGCGCCTTCTCCTCGCGCCAGCAGGGTCGAGGTGACCGTTGCGACCAAAGCGTCGGTCACGTCGTGGATCTCGGAAACTGTCGACAGGATCGCACTGCCTGCTCGCACTGTCACCCCTGTAATCGTCAGTGTCGTAGACAGGTCATCGCCGGCGACTATCGGACGCTGATGCTCGATCTTCTCGGAAGTATGGACCACACGAGTCGGATCGAGCCCAGTATCCGGCGTGCGCAGCAGTGCCATGATCGCTCGCTGCTGGACAACGGTTGTGAATGTTGTCGGCGCGATGACATCGACGAACCCGGCCTCCCTGGCGACACCGACATCATGGTGCAAGGGATTGCTCGAACGCACCGCCAGAGCGAACTCGCGAATCTTTTCGCGCCCGACAAGGTACGAAGACGAGGGAAACACCCGGCCGGCGAGCGCTGGGTTCACAGGAGACATCCCGGAATACTAACGGCGGCCGACTTCGGGTTCATTCGTGGCCTGAGGTCTCGTCGGCCCGAGAATGCGATCGAGGAGACGCTCAACCAACTGGGCCGCCAATTCTGCTGTGGCGTAGCCGGGAAGCATCCCCTGGGCGAGCCCGGCGACAGCCGCCAGAATGAGCTCGGCGTCGAGGTCGGGATCCATTGACGGCGCAACCGCGTCCCGATTGGTCACTCGTTGAAGCTGGCCGGAAATGAGCGCTGTCAACTCTCTTGGGGCAGTGAGGGTTTCCTCGGCGGCGATTCCTTGTCCGGTCAGTGCGGCAGCGTGGAAGGCACCGAGAACAATCGCTTCCTCCCGACGTTGTCGATCGAGTGGCAGCATGCCGACAAGGAACGCTGAAATAACCTCGCGGGGTGTCGCTTCCGCGCCAAGAACAGACAACTCCTGCATCAAGCGAGCACCCGCATCCTGACGCACAGCTTGATGCGTCGCGAGAAGGAATTCCCGCTTCGTGCCGAAGTAGTACTGCACAAGTCGCACCGAAATCCCAGCCTCGGCAGCAACGGACTGAAATGTCACCGCCGCGAGCCCACCGTCGACAATCACTCGCCGCACCGCATCGGTGATCTCCCGTTGCCTCACTTCATGGTCGACCAGTCGCGGCATGAGGCTGTCCTTCCCCTTTCGAATGGATGACTTTGACTCGTTAATGATACGCACGTACCGCATTAGTGATACGGTCATACCATCAAAATTGAATGCAGCGAGAGGGAGGCTCATGCCGAAGATCGGACGATTCAAGAACGAAGCATCAAAGCAGGCGTACGAGAGCATCTACCGAGAACTGGAGGGCACCTGGCCGGTTCCGTCGACACAACTCGACGTGCCGACATCGTTCGGAACCACCCATGTCCGTAGGTCGGGGACCGGCACGGAGACGCCGATCGTCCTGCTGCACGCAGTCGGCGCCAATTGTCTGCAATGGCACATCGTCATCGAGGACCTGTGCCGGGACCGAGTCGTTTATGCGCTGGACACGATCGGTACTGCAGGCCGCAGTGTGCAGACCGCTCCATTGACCGGGGAATCCGACTTCGCCACCTGGGTGGGCGAGGTATTGAACGAACTCGGGGTCGATCGCGTCCACCTGGTCGGCTACTCGCATGGTGCGTGGCACGCCGTTCTCGTAGCACTTCACGCCCCTGAACGACTGGCGAGTGTGACCCTAATCGAACCGGGCGGAGTCTTCGACAAGCCCTCGTGGCGTGTGCTGCTGAAGATGGTCCGCGCCGGTATGCGCCGCACCGACAAAAATATTCGCAAGCTCAACGATTGGCTGTCCCCCGGGTACGTCATCGGCGATCGCGAGTTCGCTTTGGTTACAGAGGCATTGAACTACCGGCCCGGTGTCGGGTGGGCACGAATGCTCAAAGATGCAGAAGTGCAGTCGATCTCGGTTCCAATGCTCGTAATCTCCGGCGCTGAGACGGTGGTCTCCAGCCCCGAGCGGGTGGCCGCGAGGTTAGCTGATCTTGTACCTGAAGCCGAAGTGGAGATTTATGCCGGAACCGGCCACGGAATCCTGGGACACATACCTGATCGGGTAATTCCCCGACTCATGAAGTTCGTCCGCAATCATGACGACGCGAAGCGGACGTGATCTCGCGGACCAGCCGCCGACAAGGTAGTGATGAAGCCGGTCAATCAGCCGGCCAAGGCGGTACAACTGACAGATGAGAACATTCCTCTCCGACCGCCGCGGTCAGGTAATGGTGGCCGTTGCCGCCGCCATTTTGGTCGTAGCGGGAGGTCTGTGGTGGACGAAGACCATCTCCTTCACCGAAACTGCAGTAGTTCAGTTCAGTAGTAATCGAACCGGACTCTACGACGGGTCCCCGCGCGATGCGTACATCGGTGATCGGGAAGCCTCCAACGGCATGTCTGTTCCTGCTGAAAAACTCGCGCAGATACTCGGTGGCAGTGCTTCCGACTACGAGTCCGATCTGACGATCACAGATGCGGACGTACCTGGGCTCGCGGTGACTGCCCGAGGTCGAACCCCTAGCGCTGCCCGAGCATTGGCGACCGACGCCGCCGAAGCTCTCTGTTCGATGTTCGAAGAAGCCAACGCAATGACTTCCGGAGGGTTCACGTTCACCGTCGTTCCACCGGGGAACTGACGGATCTATGGTCAGTAGCGCGGCCGCACCAGGTTTATGCCTGTTCGCGCTCGGCTGCGAGGGCGACCGCCTGTTCAAAGGTATGGACGAGCACTGCACGTCGAGCGACCTTGTGATCCTCGTCCGGTTCGAGTTCGTCAATGTAGCCATCCCACACGCGCAGATATCGATCGCGCCAGTCGATCAGCACTTGCGTCGATGGAAAGGTCACACCGACTCGTTTCGTCTGGGCAATATCGGTGAGGATCTCGAGCCACGCCGGCACCATCTCCCCGCCCCATTCATCCGGCTCCAGACTCGAATCGTCTTCGAACTCGGCAGTGATGTCGTCCACGATTCGACCGGTCAGGGCCCCCAGCCCATCCGCGACGGTGTCACTGTCAAAGTTTCCCGGACCCCAGACTCCCACAAGCCCTCCCATATCGATTGCGGATAAATTCAGGTCGACAGTCGCGTTCCCGTCGCAGCAGGCCGTGAGCGTGCTCACAGGGCACGGCCTGTCTGCGAACTGATGCTCGCGAGACAAAAACAGGGTTGACCACCGTCATGTCCCCTGTGAGTATTCTCCGGACCGGCTCTGCAGACCGACCGACGCGACTTACGCCCGACTGAACGGTGCGAAGTCTCGCCACACGTCATGCCTGGAGCAAGAGGCTGGCATTCACGAGACCAGAAGAGAGAATTTCGTCGGAGAGTCCCGGATCCGACACTGACCGCGACAGTTGAAGTGCCCCAATAAGTATGGACATCACCCCGATAGCAACTGATCGCGCAGCAACGCGCCCCTTGATTCGAGTTCGATCGGCGACGACACTGATCATTGCCTCCAAACCATCTGTATATGATTGCTGCACAATGCTATTCGAGCGACTGATCTCACCGAGTAGCGCAGCCGATGGGCATCCGACTTCTGGTTGATCACGATGACTCGCCGACAGATAGCTCTCGATGAAAGTCCGCAATGCCTGACCGTCGTCGGGTAGTCCCCGAAGAGTGTCGAGTTGCGTCGCCAACTGATCAGCCAGCACCACCGCGACGAGTTCGTCCTTGGACGAGAAGTGCGCATAGAACGCACCGTTGGTCAGTCCGGCATCGGACATCAAGGCGCTCACGCCAGACCCGTCGATCCCATCCTTTTTGAGGCGTCGCCCCGCCGCGTCCACCACGCGAGCGCGGGTCTGCGCTTTGTGTTCAGTGTCGTATCTCGCCATGTCAGGATCCCTCCATGCCCTTGCCTCACCCGATTGTATCCGATAGCCTTATGATCATAATAGTATGATCATAATATAAAGGCTTCTCTCGCGGGCCACGCTCACCACTTCGGAAGGACAGACATGGCGACACACCACGACGCACCGTCCAACACGCCCACCTGGAAAACCGTCCGGACGAAAACCGTGCACGCGAACGGCGTGAACTATGCATACCGCGAACTCGGCACCCCGGGAGGCGTGCCCGTGGTGTTCCTGCACCACTTCGCCGCCGTCCTCGACGACTGGGATCCGCGCATCATCGACGGAATCGCCGAGAATCACCACGTCATCGCGTTCGACAACCGAGGCGTAGGAGCAACCGACACCGCGGTACCTGCAGACCTCGAAAAGATGGGCCAGGATGCGGCTGCGTTCATTCGCGCCCTCGGCCATGGCACCGTCGACCTGATCGGGTTCTCCCTCGGCGGTGCAGTCGCCCAGATGATCGCCCTGCACGACCCGACTCTGGTCCGGCGAATGGTGCTGGCCGGCACCGGACCTCGCGGTGCCGGCGGGGTCGACCAGATGGGCAAGATCGTCGGGTTCGCCTACCTCAAAGCCGCCCTCGCTCGTAAAGACGCCCGACACTTCTTGTTCTTCCCACGCACCGACGAGGGAAAAAGCGCCGCCGATGACTATTTCGCGCGACTCGCCGAACGAACAGTCGATCGTGACACGCGCATTTCGATGCAGGCACGAGTCGCCCAACTCAAAGCAATCGTGGGCGGTGGCAAGGCGGCACCCGACGACCTGGCTCGCATTACCCAACCCGTCTTCGTAGCGAACGGCGACAACGATCTGATGGTCGCGAGTGATCACTCCGCTGACCTCGCGCGGCGCATCCCGAATTCGAAGCTGACGATTTATCCGCGTTCAGGGCACGGCGGGATATTCCAACACCACCAGGATTTCGTCCCGGCAGTTCTCGACTTCCTTGCCGCCGGAGGCAGTACTCCCGTCCCGACACCATCTACAAGCGCTACAGGAGATCAGCCATGAGAGCACTCACATTCACCGGATACAAACGACCTCTGCAGGAAACGACGGCGCCGGAACCCGCTGTCGGCGATCATGACGTGCTTGTGAAGGTGCAGGCGGCCGGCTTGAACCAGCTCGACGAGAAGATTCGCACGGGTGAGTTCAAACAGTTGCTGCACTATTCGTTTCCGCTCACGCTCGGACACGACATGGCAGGCACAGTCATTCAGATCGGTGCCCTCGTTCGTCAATTCTCAATCGGCGACGAGGTCTACGCCCGTCCCCGGGACGGGCGCATCGGAACCTTCGCCGAGCGCATCTCGGTGCACGAGGACGACGTGGCGTTGCGGCCGACATCGATCAACATTGTCGAAGCTGGTTCGCTACCGCTCGTCGCACTCACTGCATGGCAGGCACTCGTCGAGAGAGCCAATGTTCAACCGGGACAGAAGGTTCTCATCCACGCCGGTGCCGGCGGGGTCGGGTCGATCGCCATTCAGCTCGCAAAACACCTCGGGGCGACGGTCGCCACGACCGCGAGCAGTTCGAACTCGGACTTCGTTCGTGGACTCGGCGCCGATGTCGTCATCGACTACCGCAACCAGGATTTCGAGCAACTGCTCGACGGTTACGACGTGGTTCTCGACAGCCTGGGTGGCGACAACCTCGAGAAGTCTCTTCGCGTGCTCAGGCGGGGTGGACTGGCAATCGGCATTGCAGGCCCCCCGGACTCAGCCTTCGCCCGCTCCGCCGGCTTGAATCCCATCATGCGTCTTGCGATAGCGGCGCTGAGTCGCAAGATCCGCAAACAGGCCGCAAAGGCAGGGGTGAGCTACGAATTTCTGTTCATGCGCGCAAGCGGTGACCAACTTCGCCGCATCGCCACACTCGTCGACGACGGCGTCATCCGGCCGATCGTCGGGAGAATTCACCCATTCGACGAAGCACCGGAAGCGCTTGCAGCACTAGCCAAGGGCGGTATCCGCGGCAAAGCCGTCATCACCCTGCCCGCACACTGACCCACCCCCGGAGATCATTCGAATGAGCACCTCGAACCACCCCGTCGGCGCCACCTACGCGTCAGCGCCGACGAAGACCGTCACGTCAGGCGGAACGACGTACGCCTACCGCGAACTTGGACCAAAAGGGGGCATCCCCGTCGTCTTCCTCGTTCACCTCGCCGCCAACCTCGACAACTGGGACCCCCGCATCATCGACGCGATCGCCCGGAACCGTCACGTCATCACGTTCGACAATGTCGGCGTCGGCGCATCATCCGGGAAGGTTCCCGACACGATCGAAGCGATGGCAGCGGACGCCTACACCTTCATTTCGGCATTCGATTTCGACACCGTCGATCTCTTCACGTTCTCGATGGGGGGCTTCATCGCCCAGGATCTAGTTCTCGCGCACCCCGGCCTGGTCCGCAAGCTCGTGCTTACCGGCACCGGCCCACGTGGAGGCAAAGACATCGACAAGGTTGCCGGACTGACATATCGGGATATTCTGCGCGCGACGTTGGTCAGAGCGGACCCGAAGGAATTTCTGTTCTTCAACCGCAACGCCGCGGGTAAGACCGCCGCGAAAGAATTCATACAGCGCTTGCACGAACGCACCGTCGACCGCGACAAGACCGTCGGAATCGGGATATTGCGAACACAACTCGACGCCATCAAGAAATACGGCCGTTCCGCCCCTTCCGATCTGTCACGAATCACCGCCACGACGCTCATCGTCAACGGCGACCACGATCGAATGGTCCCCACCCCACTTTCGGAAGATATACGACGACGCATCCCCGGCTCCGAACTGATCATCTACCCCGACTCCGGGCACGGCGGAATCTTCCAGTACCACAACATATTCACCCCGATAGTAGGCGACTTCCTCGGACACTGACCGCCGAGATTCGTACGTCGGTTCTCGAGAGCCCGGACACCCCGCCACACGGGAGGCACCGTCGCGGTCATGAATGAGACAAGGCATGCACAAGTACCTGTGATTGTTTCCTCACGGCGGCCTCGATATCTTCTTCTGGACAGCCGATCAGGACGAGTCGCCATCGGAGCGAATGAACACCGAAGTGCCCAAGCATGTTCGACGCTTGGACACTGTCGGGCTTGTTACCCGTCAGTCGGGGTGGGCTCGGGGTTTTCCTGGATGTATCGCAGATTGCGAACCCGTACGCTATCGCAATGGACTTGATGGTCTGGATCGTCACGACGCCATTTCTTGCAGCAGCACTGGCGGGCGTGATGCGACGAACGCTGGGGACGAGAGTCGGATGGCCGCGAACCCTTGCGGTCGCGGTGATAGCACTCTCGGTGGGGGTTCCACTGTCGGGATACGTTGCAACACTTGCAGGAATTGCCGGCCCGGACGATCAACTTCTGGTGAGCGTGGGAACAGCACTCATCTTCTTCGGAGTTGTCGCGCTATGGGTGTTCGCAGCATGCCTGGCCGCATTGGTTTTCCTCGAAGTCGTCGTTCCTACAGGATCCCTACCAGGTCCGTCGGAAGCATTGCGGCGCAGCCGAAAATCGTGGCGCCGAACGAAGCGGTACGTCCAGATCACGGGCATCGTCGTGCGAGCGGGAGGCGGGTCAGCTCTCCGTGCTGGGCCGTCAGCGCCTCAGTTCGGGGACGCACTGGTGGAAGTAATCAACCGGTGCGGTGTCACTTTCGTCAAGTTGGGACAGATCCTCGGCACGCGAGACGACCTCATACCACCCGAGTTGGCTCGCACCCTTTCTTCTCTGCAAAGTTCGGCACGCCCGGCTGATCCCGACCGTATCGCGGAGCTACTGGCATCGGAACTCGGCGACGCACCAGAGTCGGTGTTCGCGCGGTTCGATGTGGAGCCGTTCGCCGCCGCCTCTGTCGCACAGGTACATTCCGCGCGCACCGTTGAAGGCGTCGACGTTGTGGTGAAGGTTCAACGCCCCGAGGCGAGCACACAAGTGAGCGTGGATTGCGATATCTTCCTTCGCGTGTCATCCCGCGCGGAGACCCGTTTTCCCTGGGCACGCGATATCGGCGTTCACCGACTCGCCGGCGGTCTCGTCACGTCACTGCTCGAGGAACTCGACTATCGCACCGAAGCAGCGAATACCGGCGCGATTGCTTCCACCATGTCGAACCGCCCGGATATCGTCGTTCCGCATATCTACCCCAACCTCAGTAGCGGACGGGTGCTCGTGATGGAACGTCTTCACGGCACACCGCTCTCCGACGGTGATTCGGCGCTCACCGGCATCGACCGCCACACCCGCAGCAGCGTCGCCAACGAACTTCTTGCGTCGTTGCTCGACGGGATCTTTGTCCACGGGGTGTTTCACGCGGACCTGCACCCCGGCAACATCATGATCCTCGATGACGGCCGGGTCGGGCTCCTCGACTTCGGCGCAGTAGGGGTTCTGGACGGCGAGACACGGGTCTTGTTCGCCGTGCTCCTCAACGCTGCCCTCGCAGGTGATCCGGTGGCGACAGTCGACGCGATGCTGATGGCATTCGACGTACCGCCCGAAGTTGATCGCGGAGCGCTACGTCACCAGGTGGGCCGAGAGATCACCCTGCTCAGTGTCCAACCCAATGTTTCCATGGCATCGTTCGCGCGAATGTTCACCGTGCTTCGAGAACACCGAATCGGAGTGCCGGGAGACGTCGCCGCCGCTTTCCGTTCGCTCGCGTCTTTGGAGCGCGCCCTCCGGCTCCTGGATCCGCAGATCGACCTCGTCGCTGCTGTTCGGGCCGAAGTACCCCGACTGTTGACCCAGGTTGCCAGCCCGACTGCAGCCGCGCAGGCAATCCTGTCGACGACGGCGGTCACAACCGCGGTGGTCAGGCGCCTGCCTGGTCAGCTCGACCAGATCGCGACCTCGATCGCGTCGGGAAGCTTCACACTTCGCACTCGCTCGGTCGCACACCCCGACGACAGGCTATGGCTACGACGGTCGGCGAACAACGCCCTGGGTATGGCGGCGGGAGTGACCGCGCTGATTGTCGCGGCGATCCTGCTGTTCGTACCTGGCGGACCACAACTCACACCTCAGCTGTCGGGCTATGCACTCGTGAGTGCGGTACTGGGCTTCGTCGGCGTCGTTCTGTGCATGCGGACCGTATTCCGTTTGTTCACACTCGACAACAGGTAACCGAGAACCGATTTTCATCGCTTGATCTCGATGTCGTCGAAGTCGAGCGCCAGGAGCGTCGGCCGCGAGAGAACGCGGCCGCCTGGGCCCCTCGGGAGCACCCGTCGTCGAGTGGGAAAGGTGAGACCGTCGAACTCGCGATGCTGGTCGCAGTAGAGAGCAGCTTTCGCCCAGCTGCCTACCGGTTCGGCGACGAAGTCGTGACGGCGGATGAGGCCACCGTTGTCGACATAGAAGGTCTGCTGCCGGCAATGGGTATCGATCGCCGGCGCGAACGTTGCCTGAAGTCGTCGCCATTGCTGCCCGGATTCCTGCCAAGGTTCGGCTTCGGTGACAGTGATGTCGTCGCGGGCGAGCAGCAGCGGTGCCGTCAGATAGTTCCAAAAGGCGTAGCCGGCGAAGTAAGCGGTGTCGAGTGCGTCCCAGTGGAGGTTGCGCCGGACTCCACTCAACCCGAAAAACGCTGAACGTGGGTCGGTTCGACTCCCGAGTTCTTCGCCGTCACGAGTTTCGATCCGCACGACGCCCTTGTCGAACACAGCGCACTCGCCGACACGCGGAAAGTCTTGGAGGACAGTGCGTTGCTCGGCGACTTCAACCTCGACCGTGAACTTCGCCAGCTTGTTGCCTGGGAAGCGCTGGGGCAGCAGACCGCCCAAACGTCCCCGTGCCGTGATCGCTGAAACGGACTGCCAATGTTCGACTCCGCCATGTGCGGTGAGGACTTCATCGAGTAGTTCGTTCATATGTCGACGCTCTCCGTCCCCTGACTGAACTGTGGAAATCAGCGATCAGACGGACGCGTAGTTGTAGTTGCGTTCCTGCCGCGGTACCACTGCCACCCCGCGGTGATGATGACAGCGCCGGCAAGGGACCCGAGGATGCCGCTCGGGCGCAATGATAATCCGTCGCCTGCAATCAAACTCACGAGCAATCCGCCGACCAGCGAACCACCGATTCCCGCGATGAACGCGAAGGTCCAGTCCACTCGTGCGGTCGTTTTCCCCAGAATCAGCTGGGCTCCCGCTCCGATGACGATCCCGAACAGGAGTATTCCGATGATGAGCATGAGACAAGGCCCTTTCGTGGACGTGACGACGCAAGGCGCGAACGACTTACTCTGCACCATCTTTCCGGTATGTCTCTTATGTCGTGGTGAAATCCGTGTGAAAGATCGTCGTCGCCCACTCCACGCCGCTAGGACGACGCCAGTGTCGTCGCCCAGCGGTAGTCCGCCTTACCGGCCGGGGTTCGCTTGACTTCATCGACAAGCACGATCGTGCGCGGCACCTTGTATCCGGCCAACGTCTTGCGGCAATGTTCCTGTACCGCTTCGAGAGTCAGCTCGTCGGATCCGGGGTAGGTCGCGATCACCGCTGCGACCTGCTGCCCCATGCGCGCATCGGGTGCGGGAACAACGAGCGCGTCGGAGATCGCCGGATGTGCGTGAAGGGCAGCCTCGACCTCTTCGGCGAAGACCTTCTCGCCACCGGTGTTGATGCACTGCGAGCCACGCCCCAGGAAGACAATGGTGCCGTCTGCTTCCACCTTGCCCATGTCGCCGAGCACCGAAAGGCGGGTGCCGTCGGCGCGGGTCGGGAACGTGCGGGCGGTCTTCTCTTCGTCCTTGTAGTACCCGAGCGGGACGTTTCCGATGCGCGCGATGTAGCCCACGTCGTCGGAGCCCGCTGGAATCTCTTCGAGGCGCTCGTCGACCAGAATCATGTTCGGCGAGGGCGGCATTCGCAGATTGCCCGCCTCGTCGATGGAGAAGGCGCCGTCGTTACCGGACTCGGAGGCTCCGAAGTTGTCCCGCAGCAGCAGGTCCGGCTTCACCGCCAGCATGCGATCCCGCACACTGGTGGACCAGATCGCGCCACCCGAGGTGATCGAGAACAGGGTGCTGAAATCGACCTCGTCTTTGCGTCGTTCCATCTCGTCGACCAACGGCAGTCCCATGCCGTCGCCGACGATCAAGATCACCTGTACCGAATCCTTCTCGATCGCTTCGACGACCTTCTCCGCGTCGAACTCGCGTCGTAAAACAACTCGCGCACCGAGGGTGAGGAAGGTGAACAGCGAGTACAACGCGGCGCCATGCATCAGCGGGGCAGCAATGAGGAACGAGAGTTCCGGAAATTCCTTTGCAGCACTGGCAATCTCGGCGAGGTCCTGTCGCGCTCCCTCACCGTACGGATTACCGCCGGAGAGCGGCTTACGGAAGAAGTCGTCATGACGCCACATGACGCCCTTCGGGTATCCGGTGGTCCCGCCGGTGTAGAGGAGGTACACGTCGTCGCCAGAACGAGCGTCGAACTCCCCCACTGGCGACTGTTCACGAGCGTCGTCGAACGAAACCACAGAAACTTCATGCGCTTTTGCTGCTGCGACCAGTTCGGCGTCGATCTCGCCGATCACGATCACCGTCTTCACCTTCGGGCATGCACCGAAGAGGGAAGCAAGGACACGCTGATGCTCGGGGAGTTCCACGACCACTGCGACCGAGTCGGAGTTGGTGAAGATGTACTCGAGCTCGGCGGGTGTGTACCGGTAATTCACATTGATCGGGACCGCACGGATCTTGATCAACCCGAGGATCGACGTGACATGTTCGACGCTGTTCTTCAGGAACAGGGCTACATGATCGCCGCGCGAGATGCCGGCTTGCGCGAACAGGTTGGCCGTTCGGTTAGCCTCCGCATCCAACTGAGAGTAGGAGAAATTCTCTCCCTCGTAAGTCAATGCAACGCGATCAGGGACTGAGCCGGCAACGGTCTCGAATATGTCAGCAAGATTGAACTGCATTGTCTTTCCTTTCAGAGTCCGCGCCGCGACATCGAGGCAGATAACCCTGAATCTAGAACACGTTCCATGTCGCCGGAGGTAAAACGGAACGATTAGCTGATCATTACCTGGACCTGACCTTTATCGGTGCGGCGACGGCCGAGGCTGCCCCACCCGACATCCACTCGGCGAGCAAGGTCTGCCACGACCCGCAATGGCAGCGCAGGTAGGTGACCGTCCCCTCGCTGGTTCGGTGCCGGGATTCGACCTCCCAGCGATGGATGCAACCGATCGGCGTGATCTCTGTTTTCTTCATGCAATGAGCATGATGTAATGGCATTGTGCATCTCAACCCTTACGGCGAATATGCGGTGACGCTGGCCGCCGACCTGGCCAATCGAAACCCCGAGACCTTGGCCGAACTCGTCGAACGCTGCGTCGATGCAGGCATCATTCTCGATTTCCCCATCGCCGAGAAGGACCTCGACGAGACCCTCGACCTTCTGATCGAGTGGTCGAAAATCGTCGACGTCACGGAGGAGGCAGCCCGCGCCGAACTGGTGAACGTCATGCTCGAGCAAGCGTCGGCGTATCCGCGCATGACCAACCACGCGAACGACGGCTGGCATCTGCACTACCGCGATCCCCAACAGTCGCTCGCCGAGGTCCTCAAGGCACTCTTCTCGGTAGGCACGGCGCTACACCTCGTCGGCCGCGGCATGCACCGATTAGGTCGATGCACCCTGGACGAGTGCACCAACATCTACGCGGACACCTCCCGCAACGGCAATCAGCGGTACTGCTCCCCCACGTGCGCGAATCGCGACGCGGTGCGGCGTCATCGTGCACGCAAGTGAGTTGCACCTACTACGACGTGGGACCCACTACCTCGAAATCCGAGCCACCTTGGTACTCGAACTGAAAGCTACCGGCGCTGCTTCCCGAGCTGATCCGATTCCACGCGTCGATCAAGTCCTGAACCGTGTTGTATCCCAGATCCTCCAAAGATCCTGAGAGACTTCCGGTTCCCGCGCCCTCGAACCAGCCGCCGACCACGACTGCCTGCGGAATCGCAATAGTGGGGTTGGTCGGATCGAGCAGTCGAACGCACGCTCCCGCAACGGCGTAAACCCCGGCCGGCAGATTACCGACGGTCCGCGTGATCGTCTGCCCAGGCGAAACGGCAAACAGATCGAGGATGTTACTGACGGTCGGGTACACCAACACGCCAGGCTGGAGCAGCTTTGCCGGATCACGAATCACGTCGGGGACATCCCTGGCATTGAGGATCGCCACCGTGCAGTTGATGAAGCTGAACCGCGGGTTCGGGTTGGTGATGGTGAAGGTGATCGCATTGTCCGCTGCGCTCACCGATACCGGAGGCGGAAGAATCGCCGGTGCTGCCGACGCCGTCGCCGGAGTCATGACAACCAGTCCCACGACGGCGGCCGACGCCGCGACAATGCTTCCGAGAGCGCGTTTGAATCCACGACTTCGCATTTCCGAACCTCCAGGCAAGTCGGTCAGATCACCAGATGCATGAAGAATAGACCGCTCAGTCGGAAAATTGGGGAGACAGACAGTGAGCTACCCGAAAAGTCCTTCGAGGCTGCCGCTACCGAACAGGTCGCTCAGGCTTCCGGTATTGATGCCGCTGAACGGTCCACCGATGACAACGAGGCTCGGCACGCCAGGAACGGGCTTACCCAACGTCTCGAGATCGAGAAGATCGGAGCAGGCACCGAGCACGGCGTAGGTTCCGTCCGGAACATCGGTCACGGTATCGGTGACCGTCTGCCCCTTGCCCACGTCGAACAGCGAGGCCGGATCGGTGATCTTGGGGTACACCACAAGGTTCGGATCAAGCAGTTTCAGCGGATCATCAAGCACAGCAGTAGAATCCGCGGCATTGACGACAAACGCCTGGCACAACGGGGCAATTCCCGTGTTGTTGTTCGTGATCGTCAGCGCCAGATCGTTTCCGGTCACCTTGTACGAGACGACCGGCGGGACCACCTCGGCCGACGCAGTCGCAGGATTGACCATCGCGACGCCTGCCGCGGTTGCAGCGGCGACTGCCACGGTTCCCACTACGCGACGTACTCCACTCGTGCCCAGCTTCATCGAGGATCCTTTCGTACTGCGCCTTGAGTTCGGCAACAGTGCGCAGCCTAGATCGGATCTAGCGCCCGAAATGGCCCAATTGCCCCGCCGGGAGGGCATGCCCGAAAGATCGGGACAAACGTCCCCTTCTCGAAGAGCTAGCTTTTCGACTCAGTTCCCACTGGAGACGAAGGGCGTTCGCACCGGTCCGCCGACCGAACCGTGCGGTGCTACCAATCCACGCTTTTCGAGGATCGGACGCACACCCTCACCGAACTGATACGCCTCTTCGAGATGCGGATAGCCCGACAATACGAAGTGATCCAGTCCGATCGCCGCGTACTCGGCAATCCGATCAGCCACTTCTTGGTGCGAACCGACCAATGCAGTACCTGCTCCCCCTCGCACCAATCCGACGCCGGTCCACAGGTTCGGCGCAATCTCCAGCGACCGCGCTCCGACGCCCTCCTTGTAAGCCGAACCGCCGCCGTGCAATTCGAGCATCCGACGCTGACCTTCGGAGCCGGATCGCGCAAGACTCGCCTGAGCCTGCTCGACGGTCGCCGGGTCGAGCGCACTGAGCAGTCGATCCGCTTCTGCCCATGCCTGTTCCGAGGTGTCCCGACTGATGACGTGCAAACGGATTCCGTAGTCGAGGTGACGACCTTGGACTTCCGCGAGGTCGCGGATCCAGGCGATCTTGGCGGCAACAGCGGACGGCGTCTCACCCCAGGTGAGGTAGGTATCCGCGTAGCGCGATGCGACGGTGCCGGCCGCCGGGGAGGATCCGCCGAAGAAGATGGGCGGTACCGGATCCGGAATACGCTGCAGCGTAGCTTTTTCCACGTTGACGTACTCGCCGGAGAAATCAACCGGACCGTTACCGGACCACAACTGGCGGATCACGTCGAGGAACTCGCCGCATCGTGCGTACCGTTGGTTCTTGTCGAGGAAGTCACCGAACGTGCGCTGCTCGTGGTCCTCCCCGCCGGTCACGACGTTGAGCAGCAGACGACCGCCAGACTGCCATTGGAAGGTTGCGGCCATCTGGGCGGCCAGCGTGGGGCTGAGCAATCCCGGTCGCAGAGCAACCAGAAACTTGAGTGTCTCGGTGGTCTCGAGCATCATCGCCGTCGTCAGCCATGCGTCTTCGCACCACGCGCCGGTGGGCGTGAGGACGGCCTCGAAGCCGTTCGTCTCGGCGGCCGCGCCGATCTGATTGAGGTATTTCAGCGTCGCCGGACGATCACCGGACATCGAGCTGCCGTGCCCACCCGCCATCAGATTCCGGGAATCACCGTAAGTAGGCAAGAACCAGTGGAAGCGCAGTGACACGGTGATTCCTTTCGTCGACGAACAGGCAGAACTCTTCTGTCATTACAACCACAGTCCACCTCGAAGAACAGGGTTGAAATCACCCTGATCGCTAGGGGTGCCCACTTTCGGCGCCGGCGATACCTTCGTGAATTTGCACCGCGACCCGGGGGCTCCGATGACCACGTTTGCCGAAGTCGAGCACAATTCACCGTTCTCGAACGAGACCGACGACGAGCGGCGATCCAGATTGAGAACCGTCGTCGCCGCGAGCCTGCTCGGCACGACGGTCGAGTGGTACGACTTCTTCCTCTACGCAACGGCAGCGAGTCTGGTCTTCAACCAACTGTTCTTCCCGAACCAGAGTTCGTTCGTCGGGACCATGCTCTCTTTTGCGACCTTCGCAGTCGGCTTTCTCGTTCGCCCCATCGGTGGAGTGGTGTTCGGTCACATCGGCGATCGCATCGGGCGCAAGAAGACGCTAGCTCTCACGATGTTCATCATGGGTATCGCGACGGCGCTCATGGGTGTTCTTCCGACCGCCGCTCAGATCGGAGTCGTTGCGCCGATTCTGCTTCTGCTGCTTCGCATCCTGCAGGGATTTGCTCTCGGTGGCGAGTGGGCCGGAGCTGTTCTCTTGGCGGTCGAACACAGTCCGGAGAAGAAGCGTGGACTGTTCGGCAGCATCCCGCAGATCGGATTGGCTCTCGGGTTGGCATTGGGCACAGGAATGTTCGCGCTGCTTCAAACAGTCTTCGACGACGACCAGTTTCTCCGTTTCGGCTGGCGCATCGCCTTCGTCCTCAGCTTGGTGCTCGTGATCGTGGGGTTGGTGGTCCGCTTGAAGGTCGACGAGACGCCCGCCTTTCAGGCCGTTCGTGACCTCGAACAGCGCTCGTCCGCCCCGCTCAGGGAAGTCTTTCAAGGAAAAGCCGCGCGAAACACCGTACTGGGCATGTTGTCTCGCTGGGGCGAGGGCGCCGCGTTCAACACCTGGGGCGTCTTCGCAATCACGTATGCAACCAAGACTCTGCATTTCGAAAAGGTTCCCGTACTTCTTGTGGTCACCGTGGCCGCAGTAGTGATGGCGATCTTGCTGCCGTTTTCCGGTTTACTCACTGATCGGTTCGGCCCGCAACGGGTCTACATCGTGGGCATCGCCGCGTACGGCCTCGCGATCTTCCCCGCCTTCGCACTGTTCGGTACCGAGAATCTCCTGCTCTTCGGAGTCGCGATGGTCGTGGTCTTCGGAGTGATTCATGCCTTGTTCTACGGCGCCCAGGGAACGCTGTATGCGAGCCTCTACCCCACAGAAATCCGGTACACCGGGTTGTCGGTCGTCTACCAGTTCTCGGGTATCTACGCCTCCGGCGTCACACCTCTGATTCTGACGGCACTGATCGGCGCCAGCGGCGGTTCACCGCGGCTGGCTTGTGGATATCTGGTGGCCACCTCGGCGATCAGCGTCGTCGCCACTGCGGCGATCAGGAAGCGTGATCTGCACTTGTAGCTGTCGTCATACAAATATCTCCCCATCTTGCATATTTGCTAGATATTGATAGAAATACCTGCCAAGAAGATCTAATCGAGATACGTCTTCGCATCGGATACATCGGTGTATCGTTTGGGTTCCACCCCGACGGAGGCGCCGATGACGACTGGAACGGACAACTCGCCGGCCAAACGTGTCACCAAACGCCGTGGTCAAACCAGGCAGCGCCTGCTCGACGCGGCTGCGGACGCCTTCTCGGAATCAGGGTTCGGGCACGCCACGGTCGAGCAGATCTGCGAACGCGGCGGATACTCCCGAGGCGCGTTCTACTCCAACTTCGATTCACTCGACGAACTGTTCTTCGCGATGTGGGAGCAGCGATCTGCAGCAATGCTCGCTGATCTGCGGTTGGCGACGGAGTCGATCACCGCCGGTAACGCCGTCGACATCCATGCCGCTGTCGCTCGGATCGTGGCGGTGGTTCCGGTCGACCCGCAGTGGTACCGGATCAACGCGGAATTCACAGCCCACGCGCTCCGCAACCCGGCACTTCGCAAAGCCCTTGCCGACCGTGAAGACGCGATCCTTCGCACCCTGTTGCCCATTGTGGAGTCCGCACTCAGCGACGTCGGGCGAACAATCGTCGGCGACCCGACTGCGTTGGGACGGGCATTGGTCGCAGTGCACGACGGCACCAGCGTGCAGTGTCTCGTCGACACCGACACCAACGCCGCCTTCGCACTGCGCCGCGATATCTTCACTCGAATCCTGCTGTCCTACAGCGAAATAATCCAGAACAACCAATCGAAAGAGGAGCTGTCGTGAGCGAACAAGCTGACGTCATCGTTGTCGGGGCAGGGCTGGCGGGACTGGTCGCCACCTACGAACTGACACGCGCCGGCCGCAAAGTCCTTGTCGTGGAACAGGAGAACGCAGCCAACCTCGGCGCGCAGGCATTCTGGTCGCTCGGCGGACTCTTCCTCGTGAACAGCCCCGAGCAACGCCGACTCGGTATCAAGGACTCTCTCGAGTTGGCAATGCAGGACTGGATGGGCACTGCCGGATTCGACCGTGAGCGCGAAGATCACTGGCCTCGCCAGTGGGCCAAGGCGTACGTCGAGTTCGCGGCCGGCGACAAGCGTCAGTACCTGCACGACCTGGGGCTTCGTCTGATGCCGAATGTCGGTTGGGCCGAACGCGGCCGCGGAATGGCTCTTGGACACGGCAATTCGGTACCGCGATTCCACCTCACCTGGGGAACCGGCCCCGGCGTGGTCGATGTCTTCCTGACCAAGGTGATCGCCGCCCAGAAGCGCGGACTGGTCACGTTCAAGCACCGCCACCAAGTCGATCAACTCGTCGTCACCGATGGTGCGGTCACCGGTGTACGCGGAACCGTCCTCGAACCTTCCAGTGATCTACGCGGCGTGAAGAGTTCGCGCACCCCCATCGGCGAATTCGAGTTCGCCGCACAGGCAGTCGTGGTCACCTCCGGTGGAATCGGCGGCAACTACGAACTGGTGAAGAAGAACTGGCCCGAGCGACTCGGCAAGGCACCGAAGCACATGCTGACGGGAGTACCTGCACACGTCGACGGACGGATGCTCGAAATCACCGAATCCGCGGGCGGAAACATCGTGAACCGCGACCGCATGTGGCACTACACCGAAGGCATCCAGAACTGGAATCCCATCTGGCCCAACCACGGAATCCGAATCATCCCCGGACCCTCCTCGATGTGGTTCGACGCCACCGGCAAGCGTCTGCCGGTCCCCAACTTCCCCGGCTTCGACACGATGGGAACCTTCAAGTACATCCTCGACAGCGGCCACGAGTACACGTGGTTCATCCTCGATCAGAAGATCATCGAGAAGGAGTTCGCACTCTCGGGATCGGAACAGAACCCGGACTTCACCAACCGCGACTTCAAGCTCCTCCTCGAACGAATCAAGAAGGGCGCGCCGGGACCGGTCGAGGCATTCAAGCAGAAGGGCGCAGACTTCGTGGTGCGCAACAACCTTCGTGATCTGGTCGACGGCATGAACGCCCTCACCGACGAACCGCTCCTCGAGTACGAGGACATCGAGCGCGAGATGATCGCCCGCGACCGCGAAGTCGACAACAAGTACAGCAAGGACTTCCAGGTCACCGCCATCCACGGTGCTCGTAATCTGTTGGCAGACAAGATCGTGCGCGTCGTTGCACCGCACAAGATCCTGGACCCCAAGAACGGCCCAATGATCGCGGTCCGGTTGCACCTGCTCACCCGCAAGACCCTCGGCGGCTTGGAAACCAACCTGGATTCACAGGTCATCAAGGCCGACGGCAGTGTCTTCGACGGCCTGTACGCAGCCGGTGAGGTCGCGGGCTTCGGCGGCGGCGGAGTCCACGGTTACAGCGCGCTCGAAGGGACCTTCCTCGGTGGCTGCATCTTCTCCGGCCGCGCAGCCGGACGAGCACTGGCGCGCGACCTGTAGCCCCGAAATCAGGCGAGCGAATGCGTGACCAGTATGTGGTGGGCGCGCATTCGCCGTGCCTCGTGCACGGATTGATGGTGGTGATGGTGCGTCGGCCCGCGCGCGTGGCGGACCAGATCGTGAACAGTACGGATGACGGTCGGCATTGCGACCCTCCCTCAGGAGATTGTGACTGCTGCTCTTGTCAGTGGAATCACTGCCTGGACAACGCCACTCGCGCCACCTCCTCCGGGTCGATCAGGTGGGTATGGTCATCGTCGCCGACGTCGATCTGCACTACCTCGATACGGCCGTTGAATGTGGTTGCGCCACTGTAGTCGACACTGACAGGCATGCCGTAATCGTCACCGATGTCGGTGGTCTCGTCCGCCGAGAAGACCATCGGTTGGGTCTGCTCGACGCGACCCGAACCCACTTCGTGACCGTCGTGATAGATCGTGACACCGCCGCCCCTCGCGAGACCACCGCCGTCGTAGGCGAACTCAACTCTGATCTGATGTGATCCTGCCGGAATGTCAACGTCGGACCCGACGACGAACTCGGTCATGCCGAGCAGGTTGTAGACGAATTTGGCGCGACCTTCCCGCGCGTAAAGTGCCCAGCCGCCGAACCTGCCGCCCTGCGCGATCATCACACCGTTGGCAGTAATGCCATCCGCGATGTCGACTGCTGCTGTGACACTGAACGATCGATTCTTGATACTCAGCACGCTGTGCTCGCTCAGCCGTTTCATTCCGGGAAACAGAACCTGTCGGTTCCCGGACACCAACTGCGGACGCCCCGCGATGTGAGGGTTGAACCTCTCGAATCTTCGGTCGTCGATCGGAAGCACGTTGTACTTGACTGCTTCGATCAACCACAAGCGTTGCAGTGCAGCAAGTTTCTCCGGCAACTCGGCCGCCAAATCCTTGGACTGCGTCCAATCCTGCGACCCGTCGTAGAGCTCCCACACGTCGTCGTCGAGAGCGGGGAGTGCCTCCGCGAACAGCCACGGAGTGCTGTGTCTGGTGACCGCACTCCAACCCTTGTAATAGATACCGCGATTGCCGGCCATCTCGAAGTACTGCAGATCGTGACGTTCGGCGGCTTCGGCGTCGTCGAAGGTGTAGACCATGCTGGTCCCCTCGATCGGTGATTGTTGGACGCCGTTGACGAAGGTCGGTTCCGGCAGTTTCGCGACCTCGAGGATCGTTGGTGCGACGTCGATGACGTGGGTGAATTGCGACCGCGTCTCACCCTTGGTCCGAATCCCCGCCGGCCAGTGCACGATCGTTCCGTTGCGAGTGCCACCCCAATGCGAGGCAACCTGTTTCGTCCACTGGTACGGCGTGCACATTGCCCATGCCCACCCCACGGAGTAGTGGTTGTACGCGTCCTTGGTACCGAACTTGTCTTTCACTTCCGCCATGAACTCGGGTGTTTCGATGGCGGCGAGTCCGTTGAAGTTGGCCATCTCGTTGAAGGCTCCGTTGATCGTCCCCTCTGCGGACGCTCCGTTGTCGCCGATGATGTAGTACACGAGGGTGTTGTCGAGAGCTCCGAGTTCCTCGATCGCATCGACAAGCCGGCCGACATGGAAATCGGTGTGTTCGAGAAACCCTGCATAGACTTCCATTTGGCGTTCGAGGACAGGCTTCATCTCCTCACTCATGTCCTCCCACGCCGGAATGGCCTCGGGGCGCGGGGTGAGGACCGCATCCGCGGGGACGACTCCCCGCTGCTTCTGCTGCTCGAGAATCGATTCGCGTTGCGCGTCCCAACCTCCTGCGAACCGGCCCTCGTACTTGTCTGCCCACTCCTTCGGAACATGGTGCGGTGCATGTGTGGCGCCGGGTGCAAAGTAGACGAAGAACGGCTTGTCCGGAGCCAATGACTTCTGCATCCGAACCCAGTCGATGGCGTGATCGGCCAGGTCCTCGGTGAGGTGGTAACCCTCCTCCGGTGTCTTGTCCGCCTCCACGGGCGCGACACCCTCGTACAGCGCCGGGTAGTACTGGTTGTTCTCCCCGCCGATGAATCCGTAGAAGTGCTCGAATCCGCCTTCTCCCGTCGGCCACGATGTGAACGGCCCCACCGGGGATGTCTGCCACGGCGGTACCTCGTGGCACTTGCCGAACTGCGCCGTCGAGTATCCGTTCAGTTTCAACGTCATCGGCAGTGCGGCTTTGGTATTCGGGCGCAGACCGGAAAGTCCAGGAGCCGAGGTCGCGGTTTCGGTGACCGAGCCCATTCCGACCGAATGGTGGTTGCGCCCACTCAGCAGTGCGGCGCGGGTCGGTGCGCACAGCGCAGTCGTGTGAAACCGCGTGTACGTGAGCCCATTACTTTGCAATCGCTCAGCAGTCGGTGTGTCCGCTGGTCCGCCGAAGGCACTGCTCGCGCCATATCCCACGTCGTCCAACAGGACCACCAGAACGTTGGGTGCCCCGGCCGGCGGCAGTAGCGGAGTGATCGGCGGAAACTCCGTGTCCGGATCCTTCGCGTCGTACGTCACCAGACCAAGATGTTGTCGATCCGGAATCGGTAGTACAGCGCGGCTCTGGCCTGTCGGATCCGTCATGACGTCTCGCCTTCTGTCTCTCACATGGCTCTTTCAAGCGTTTCAGGATCACGACGGCGTCGACATCATCCGTTTCGGGTGAAGGCGCACCATTGCCGCAGCGTGGAGGCTTGAAGGGTGGATCAGCCCGGACGTTTCGCTCCCACCCCGATCGGGCATGCCTTCCTCGTCCCCCGGCGCCGTGTGCGTGCCGGCCTGACCCAGATCCTGTGCGTCGTCGTAGGACTGGCTGCCGGACTGGCGATGCCATATTTACGTAGCGGCCCAATGATTCCCGCCCGTCAGGTCAGCGAGATGCTCGTTGCACTCGGGCTGGGGTTACTGGGTGTAGTCGCAGTGATCTTCTCGCTACTGTTCCTTGTCGTCCAGTGGGCCGCGACCACCTTCACTCCTCGCTTGTTGTTGTTCCGCGACGACCCCATCGTGTGGCGGACGTTTGCCTTCGCCATAGGCCAGTCGGTTTTCGACATCACGGCAGCGCTCGCCATCAGCAACGAAACGGATGTGTCCGTGGTTGTGCCAAGTCTCGCAGTGCTGGCGCTCTTGGCCACGCTGACGCTGATCAGGCTGCTCCAGCTGCGCGCATTCTCGGCCATCCAGTTGGCTCCTGTACTGACCTCGATCTCGAGTCGTGGCCGAGCAGTCTTCGCCGCCGTGTACCCCACCACCGATCGGGAGTTGCCTCCTCTACCAACACTTCCGGTGATCACGACTATCGAGTGGCATCGACCGCCGGCCGTTCTGCAACAGATCCTCGTCGAAGATCTCCTGCAGAGCACTCGGAACTGCCGATCCATGGTGGTCCTCCGAGTGTCGCCGGGTAGCACGCTGCGAGACGGATTGCCGCTCGCCGACGTCTACGGCGGACCCATGCCCGCCAACACGATCCTTGACGCCTTGGTCAGTGGGAGTGAGCGGACCTTCACCCAGGACCCCCTACTCGCGATTCGGTTGTTGGCTGACATCGCGCTCAGAGCGCTCTCACCCGCTATCAACGATCCTGCGACGGCCGTGCAGGCTCTGGACGAGATCGAAGACCTCCTCACTCTGGTGGCCTCCGTGCGCGCAGATTCGATCCGGGTCGTCGACGAGCGTGGTGATCTGCGTGTGGTGATTCCGCTACCCGACTTCACGACCTTCGTCAGAACCGGACTGGACGACGTCATAGCCTCGGCATCGAACTCACCACTCGTTCTGGGCCGACTTCGCGACCTACTTTCGCACGTCGCCGCCCAATCGGAGTCTCGGAACCGCGATATTCTCGCCATGCGCGCCCGCTGGATTGATCAGCTGTCACAAGGCTTCCCGCGACTCGAACCGCCGTTGTGAACCCGTACAGATTTGTTGGTGATCGCGTCAAGGCATCGTCAAGATCGGTCTCAGCTCAACGGGAAGTATCGATACTGACTCGGTGAGACATGCAGTGATACTCGGACACCGTGGAGTCATATCGTCGACCACCCGCGCCGGCGGCGCACCTGAGAAGCAAAAGCTCTCCGTCGCAACCGGACTGGCGGGTCTGTCGCTCGACGCGATGGCCTCGGTGTCGTACGGTCCAGAGGCCATCGTGTTGGTGTTGGCCCTCGCCGGCGGCGCGGGGATCGGCTTCACCGTGCCGGTGACGATCGCCATCGCCGTGCTGCTTGTGGTCCTGGTGGCGTCGTATCGCCAGGTGATCGCCGCATTTCCCGAAGGCGGTGGCGCGTACGCCGTCGCAAAGAAGCATCTGAGTCCTCGCGCAAGCCTGACTGCCGCCGCATCGTTGATCGTCGACTACACCCTCAACGTCGCGGTGTCGATCGCAGCCGGTGTCGCGGCTCTGACCTCCGCCTTCCCTGCGCTTCTTCCCTATACGGTCTGGATCGCACTGGCGATACTCGGCGGCATCACGGCACTGAATCTGCGGGGCATCGCAGATTCCGCGCGGGTATTCATGTTGCCCACCGTGGTTTTTGTCGTCAGCATCTTCACGGTGATCGGTGCCGGACTGCTTCGGGAAAACCCTGCCGCCGCCACGGCTCCCTTCCTCGCCGACAACGCACACACGATCGGCATTCTCCTTCTGCTCAAGGCATTTTCGAGTGGTTGCGCCGCATTGACCGGTGTCGAAGCCATCGCCAACGCGGTACCCAGTTTCAAGAAGCCTCGCGTGCGTAGCGCTCAGCGTGCCGAAGTAGCTCTGGGAATCCTGTTGGGCACCATGCTGATCGGCCTTGCCGTGTTGATCGAGAAGTTCTCACTGGCCCCGGTCCCTGGAACAACGGTCCTGTCGCAACTCACTTCCGCTGCCCTCGGAAATGGTGTGGGCTACTACGTCGTCCAATTCTCCACCGTGATTCTGTTGGCGTTGGCCGCGAACACCTCGTACGGCGGACTTCCCAACCTGATGCGGATCCTCGCCGACGACAACGTGCTCCCGCACCGCTTCAGCCGGAAGTCGACGCGCGACGTCTTCACGTACGGCGTCTTGTCGCTCGGTGGCGTCGGTGCTCTCCTGCTCATCGGATCCGGCGGAAACATGAACACCTTGGTGCCGCTGTTCGCCATCGGTGTGTTCATCGGATTCACGCTCGCGCAGTTCGGCATGGTGCGCCACTGGCTCGCCGAACGGACACCGGGCTGGAAGTGGCGATCGGCGCTCAACGGTTTCGGGGCTGCGTTGACTTCGATCGCAGCAGTGGTGACTACCGCCATGAAGTTCACCGAGGGCGCCTGGCTGATCGCTCTCGCGCTCCCTGCGCTCGTCCTCGGCATGGAACGCATCCGCGGTGCGTACACACATATCGGTACGCGGTTAACCGTTCAGGGTGAGAACGATTCTCTGTCTATCGGATACAAACCAGCGGTCTTAGTACCCGTGTCCGAAATTACGTCGCTCTCCACCCGCGCGATGGCCGCGGCAACGGCAATGTCTTCGCAGCCCATCGCAATTCGAGTCTGCCTTGCCCACGAATCGACGACGGACTTCACCCGCCGATGGCAAGCCCGACACCCGAATTCGCGTTTGATCGTCATCGAGGACACCGAGAATTCCGTGGGGAATACCCTCGCTCGATACATCCGCACACACTTCCCCCACCGAGAAACCTTTGTTGTCGTCGCCACCATCGACCCGGCGACCAGATGGCATCGGATACTCCCGAGCCAACGGACCGATGAGATCGCTCATGCACTGCGCAAACACACCGAGGCCGTGGTGTGCCAAATTCCGGTCCGGATCGATCCGGCTCACCGCGATCCCGCCCTACGCGCATGAGCCGACGCTCACAGCGAGGTCCCGAACAACATGCCAGTGCCACCAGGACTAGCCCATATGCCGAGATCCCGATCAACGCCATGGTCGACCGACCACCAGTCGCCTGATCGGACCGCGTGTGCTTTGACCTTCATCTCTTGCCCTTTCCCTGACGTGGCTCGGCCATTCCGAGCTGGTTGCGGATCGCCTTGGCGGTCAACTCGGGAATTTCCGAGTCCCGGACAACGACTGTTCGTCGTGATCAGAAAAGCGTCAGTACTGAGAGCTCGAGCGGGCTCTCGTCGATCTGGACAGAAGTATCCGGTAGTCACGATTGTGAAGCGGCCGTAGCGTTCGCCATCGCATGAGTCGCTCCACCCTCATGCCTACACCTCGCACTCGACGCCCGACAGCCTCAGGTTCGGCCACCCGTCCGTATCCCGCAGGATCTGTCGATCGTGAGTGGAAACCACCACGGCTGCCTCAGTAGCGCTGAGCGCCTCGGTCAACTCATCTACGAGAGCAATGGACAGGTGATTGGTCGGCTCGTCCAAGAGCAGCACGTGCGGGCGGCACGCGAGCGCAAGGGCGAGATCGAGTCGGCGTTGCTGGCCCATCGACAGCTCGCCGATCCGCTTGCTCATCTCATATGCGCGCAGGAGCCCCAACGATGACAGCGAGACTGCAGAACCCGTCTGAATCGTCCCAACCGCCACGAGTTCGTCGACCCGTGAAGAGTAAAACTCGCCCACCCGCTGTTCTGGAGGCAGCGACGATTCCTGTTGGAGCAGTACCACCCGCGCACAGTGCGCTGTATGAGAGCGCCCTGCCGTCGGATCCAATTTGCCTGCCAGCACCGATAGGAGTGTGGATTTTCCGGAACCGTTCGGTCCCGTCACCACATGCTTGGACCGCCCGTCGACGCGCAGCGATGTCGGTACGACTAGGCGACCAGCTACGGTTACCCCGCTTGCAACCAGCAGGGAAACTCCAGACCGAGTCGGCAAGTCGGGAAACCTCAGCCTTTGAGGAGGCTCGGGAACGGGAAGGCGCTGCGATTCCAGGGTCTCGCGGCGACGGTGCACGCTTTGCACGAGGCCGGCGGCCCGAGTTGCGCGCTGATGTTTCCCTGCCCCTTTGCCTGGACGCCATCCACTGACGAGACGATTCTGTGCAGTAGTGAGATCCTCACGCAGTCGTGCCGTCTCCACCTTTTGCCGCTCGTAGTCTTGCTCCCATCGCGCGCGCTCACCTTCGCGGCCCGCCCGGTAGCCCGCGTATCCGTCGCCGTACACGCGGGGGCGGCCATCCGGTGTCGGGTCGAGCGCGAAGACGTTCTGCGCGACGTCGGCGAGAAATGCGCGGTCGTGGCTGACCACAACCACCCCTCCGGCTCGGGCACGGAGCCTCTCGGTGAGGTAGTCGAGTCCTACGCAGTCGAGGTGGTTGGTGGGCTCATCGAGCAGCAGGAAGTCATCGCTCGCCCCGAGCAGGCATGCCAGACGCACCCGATAGCGTTGTCCGACAGAGAGTTCGGTCAAGCGACGGGAGTGGTCGGTTTCGGCGCTGAGGGCGGCGAGTGCGATGCGCACCCGCCGCTCGGCGTTCCAAGCATCCAGTCTCTCCGCTTGTTCGAGCGCGGTAGCGAACCGCTCATCGGCCTTGATCTCCCCTGAGGCAAGACCGAGAGATGCGGCATCGAGTTCCGCCAGAGCGCACAGCGAATCGGCTATCGCATCTGCTACGACCCGGCCGACGGTGCGTGTGTCGGTTGTGAGCATCTCCTGCTGCGCGAGACCAAGTGTGCCGACACGTGTAACTGTGCCGCTATCCGGTTGAAGTGTTCCGGCGAGGACGTGTAGAAAAGTTGACTTTCCGCGGCCGTTCTCGCCCACAACCGCCCAGCGCGAGGAACACGTTACCGCGAGGTCGACCCCGCTCAGGACAGGTACGCCGCCGAATGAAACGGCGACGTTGGACACGACAAGTTGCGCATGCGAGCGCGCAGGAGTGATCGTTGAATCAGGCATTTGAATCCCTAAAAAGGGCGCGCTACAGAGACATTCCGATGCTCGACCGAGCGCGCAGAAGTTGACGGAGACCCACAAGGGTCAGAGGTTCACGATCGACTGCCCGGCTCGGATTGCTCGACGAGCTCGGGGAACCAAATGAAATCCGTCACTCAAAGATCAAATGCATGTCGTCACGATAGCAGGAACCGGATGGACCATGCCCGGCAATAACCCACTGGCGGCACGTCGACCAATCGATCAAATCCAGCCATTGCCAACGTGGCATTCCCGCTGTGGGGCTTTGGATCAGGTCTCGTGTGTGTGCAGGCGTCACCATTTACTCACCTGCCGTTATTGTGAATGTTCTCGGATCATCCCGCGCAAGCTGTTGTGTGCCCCCATCAGTTCATCGTCGGTTTCCCGAACTTGATTGACACGCTCCGCGACTTGGTTTGTGAGCCTGGCGTTTTCATCCTGGCATCGCACATTCGCTGCTGCCAGCTCGTCTACCCGTTGACGCAAAGTTTCGTTCGATTCGAATTCCAGTTGTTTGCCGAGGTTTTCGCGCAGGATCGTCTTCAATCGGTCGATTGATGGACACGCTTCGCTCCCCTCCTCAAATTGCTCGAGGCAATAGTCGCGCAGATCGAGCACTTGGTAATCAGACGTTCGAAACCGACCGCGAACGCTCTACTCAGATTGCTGCATCGACTGCGGGCAGTCTTCTGCAACACTGTGGAGATGACGTAGCTCAATGGACGATGGCGGCACCCAGCGAATGAGGACAATTGGGTTTCCGGAATACTCTCAGCAGGGTCCGACGAAGCGCCTTGTTAGAGCTGATAGGCACACTCGCCGACAGCGCCGGCACGCAAGAATGGCCAAATAATACAGGTGGGTTTCTCTCAAAGAGAATTACAACAAAAAGCTGCACGGTCTGGCGCCTTCGAATCTGCTGCGAAAATCTATCTAGACGCGGCGCGGGAGCATCGTTGAGTACGCTGACAACTTTCGACACAGGGTGTTGCGAAGTATCAAACGGGTCATAACTCGAATTGCCGGTCAATGGCAGGGACGTTAAAGGGGTGCGATGTCGAGATTCGTGCAGTTCATCGACAGTGAAGTCGTTCAGCGTTGGGCGTCTACGATCGCCACCATCTTGTTTCCTGTGCTTGTTTTACCTTCTGCAGTCGACGCCGCAGTCGAGGACGCCTCCGCATTGAACTGGACACTCCTCCTGATCGTGATCGGTGGATCTGTCGCCTTCCTTGCGACCGCCATTACGAAGTGGCGCAAGCACTATTCCCGACGGAAAGATGCCTGACCTCCGGCAGTCGCCGTTCCTACTTGATTCCAGCTGTATCAAGGACCGATCGATGAACACCGACTTCGTCTAACTGTCCGATGATCGAAACACCACTTCGGCTCTAATCACATGCTCAGAGTTGAGCGGGTCAAAACAGGATCTAGTCAAAGCCGATCGTGTGTTCTCGCCGTACGAGATTCCACCCTGTCGTCAAAACGAGCGCCCCGACGGCAGTTCCAAAAAGGGGTCCGCCAATGAGCAGTCCAGTTATGAATCGGTAAACCGAGACCTTCTCGATCTGGGTCGATTCGAGGTCGTGCGGCTGGTAGCTGAATGTGTAGATCGTGAAGGGTTGGGAGGCGTACCACCACAACACGGCAGCACTTACGAGTCCGCACACTAAGCCGAAACCGGCGAAGGCCAGCACAGTAACGGTCGCCGAGCGGCGTTGCCCCTTCAAAACTTCTCTTCCATCGCCACAAACGCACGCTACCCAATCAGAAACCGCACACGAACGGCGGAAGGGTGTGAGCAGAACACCGCCACCTAGTGGGCCCCACCTCACCGGGATCAGGCAGGTGGCCGATGCAGTTTCACCGAATACCCATTCGGGCAGCGGATGGAAATGTCGACGCCAACGAGTACCCAAAGCGCATCTAGTGGTTACATTGATGCGATTCGCCTACATGTTGTGATCGAGGCCTTCAGGTTTCCGAGATGCGCGTCTACAGCAAAGCCCCGACCGGAGGGGTGAGCCGACAGACGGGGCCTGTGCAAGATTGGAGCCGTGGTGGATGGCTTCGCACTGGCACACAACGCAGCGGGCAAAATTCCGGTCCGGATCGATCCGGCTCACCGCGATCCCGCCCTACGCGCGTGAGCAGACGCTCAGAGCGAGGTCCCGAACAACATGCCGAGCAGATACGTCGCGCCGGCAGCGCCATAGCCGATCGCAAGTTGGCGTAGGGCCCTCTTGAACGGCGGCCCGCCCGACAGCAACCCGACCACAACGCCGGTGGTCAGCAACGCGATCCCCACGAGAACAGATGCGACGATCAGGGCCGTCATGCCTTCCAGGCCGAACAGATACGGCAACACCGGAATGATTGCGCCCGAGGCGAAGAAGCAGAAACTTGCCGCCGCTGCGCCCAATCCGGTTCCGACGGCTTCATGGTCGTCGACAACGTCAGCGGCGCCGAAGGTGCTGTTCGCGAGGACCTCGGCGGCGCGCTGGTCCGCTTCCTCGGCGGACATGCCGCGGGCCCGGTAGACCAGGGACAATTCGTTGGCGTCGACGTCGAGCAGTCCGACGGCTTCGCTGGCCGCGGGACCAGGATTGGACGCTTCCAACAACTCTCGCTGCGAGCGGACGGAAACGTACTCGCCGGCTCCCATCGACAGGGCGCCGGCCAGAAGCCCGGCCATGCCGGTGATCAGAACGATCTGGTTGGAGACGCCGCTACCGCTGATGCCGAGCACGAGAGCGAGATTGCTGACGAGGCCGTCGTTGGCTCCGAAGACGGCGGCACGAAACGTCCCCGAAAGTCTGTTCCGACCCCGAGTGGCCAAGGCCCGCACCACTTCTTCGTGGATCTTCTCGTCCGCGCCCATCGATGCGGTCGCGTCGGCATCGTTCGGATAGGGGGATCGTGTTTCCGCGCGCTGGGCAAGAGCGAGCAGGAAGACGGAGCCGAAGCGTCTGGCCAGAAAGCCCAGTATCCGAGTGCGGATATCACCGCGAAGTGGTTTGCCGACGTGATCGCCGAGTAGCGCTCGCCAGTGCGCCTCGTGTCGACCCTCCGCGTCGGCCAGTGCGAGAAGGATTTCGCGCTCCTCGCCGCTGCGCCTACCCGCGAGGTCGCGGTAGACGGCGGCCTCGGCTTGTTCGTCGGCGAGGTATCGTCTCCAGCGCTTGACATCTCGCGGGTCTGGATCGGGTCGTGCGGCCGGAACTGTGGACATCGTGTTCCCCTTCCGGTGAGGCGGTCACGCTTCGAGTACGCGGTCCATCCACGTCGTCAGATCATTGATGACGTCGTCGCGGTTGGTCTCGTTGAAGATCTCGTGCCTGGCGCCCGGATAGGTGTAATAGGTGACGTCTTCGATCCCCGCCGAGTTGTACCGTTCGACTGCGACGTCGGTACGGCTCAGCGCGGCGTTGAGAGGATCCGAGGTGCCGACGAAGACCAGGATCGGAAGGTCTTGTCGCACACCCTCGACGTCGACGAACCTCGGTCCCGCTGCGATAAGTCCGCCCATGCCTGCGTCGTCCAGGCTGAAACCGCACAGCGGATCGTTGATGTACAAATCCACCTGCGCTTCGTCACGGCTGAGCCAGTCGTGCGGAGTGCGGGCCGGTTCGAATTCGGCGTTGAACTGGGCGAGGACGTCCGGGCCGTCGTTGACGAGGCTCTCGATCAGTTGATCGACCGCGGTAGTCCCCGACAGTGCGACGGCGTCGATCAGGTGCGAATGATCGAGGATGTACTGCTGCGAAGCGAACGAACCGAGGCTGTGGCTGAGCAGTACGACGGGCAGGCCGGGGTGTTTGTCGCGGATGATGCCCGTGAGGGTCACCATGTCTGCCACCAAGCGGTTCCAGCCGTCGTCGCCGATGTTGCCTGGGCCGGCGTGCATGCTCTCACCGTGGCCGCGATGGTCCGCCGCGTAGACGTGGAAACCGCGAGCATTCAGGGCTTCGGCAACGTGTGCGTAGCGTTTTGCGTGCTCACCCATACCGTGCGCGAGTTGAACAACCCCTCGAGGTTCCTGCTCGGTGGGCCATTCGTGGACATGAATGACCACTCCGTCGTCGCTGGTGAAGGTGAACATGCGCTACTCCCGGTGGTCGCGATCCGGACAGGTCATTTCTCATGCTAGATCCGCAGCGGCAATCCATCCGGGAAGTAGGTCCTGATCACCGGCGAGCCTGATTCGTTTCTGCACATCCGGCCTCGGATTCGGATATACCGGACACGGATGTTCCGGAGCCAGTTGTCGACCAGCTTGAGGAGTACAGAGCGATGAATCCCAACCGCATGCGCAACGTCGGCTTGTTGGCGGCTCCTCTTGCTGCTCTCGCCCTTCTCAGCGGTTGCGGCTCGGATGAAACGGGAACGGCCGAGAGTTCACCAGCACCCGCCTCAACCACGACCGCCTCTGCGCCGACGACCCAGACCGGTACTGCCGCACCTTCGACGACCCATACCGATCACACCCAAACCACAACCTCGACGGCACCCAATCCCGAAGGCTGCGCGATCGGGGAACTGAACGTCACCCTCGGCGAGTCGAGTGGCGCCGCCGGTTCTGTGGAGCTTCCGGTGGTCTTCACCAACACGGGCGGCCGCACGTGCACGCTCGACGGTTTCCCCGGCGTCTCCTATGTCACGGGAGCGTCCGGAAGCGAAGTGGGTGCTGCAGCCGGCCGCTCCGGATCCGGTTCACTCGTCTCCCTTGCCCCTGGCTCTGCCGCAACGTCTTTGGTGCGCGCCACGAACGTCGAGAACTACCCGGCAGATCAGTGCGGCGTGACCGACGTTGCGGGACTGAGGGTTTACCCGCCCAACAGCTACGACTCGGTCTTCCTTGCCTACCCCACCAAGGGTTGCTCGATGACCGGCGCGAACATCAACCAGCTGACGGTCGCGCCGGTCGCCCGCTGAATCACGGTTTGAGGCGTCGTAGGCCCCAGAGCGCCGGCAGGAGGAACAATCCCGAAAGGATCAGGACGAGTGCAGCTTCCGTGAACTGGAAACGCCAGAACCGATCAGCTGAGTGGTAGCGAACTTCGTAGTGGTCGACGCCGTGTTCCCGCAAACAGATCTCCATCTCTCTGTTCTGCTGCGCTGAGAGCACATCCATGCGGAGGCTGTACTCGGCGCCGGTCTCCTCCGGGCGCTGGTCGTACGGGTTCTCGCCGCCTGATCCACCCCACGTGCACTCGTCGTATTTGATGTCGACCCAGTTACCTCGGAGGTCGACATATCCCTGCGCGAGTTCCCAATTGACCGCGGGAATACTGGTATCGCTCGAATAGTAGGAACTGAATCCGGCGACGGGTGACGTTCGGACACTCGGCTCGGCGTAATCGGGTCGTGCAACCAACTGAAATGCTGCCAGGATCGCAACAACACCGACCATCGTGATCGCCATTGCGCCGATCGAACTACGCACCAGCAAAGCCAGAGCTGCTCCGAGCATGAGTGCCATGAATGTGTATGCACCCAAGACCAGTCCGCTGGATTGAAAGAGCGGATACGACAGGTTCGATATCTCGACGAAAGTCGAACGCCCGGCAACAAATGCATACCGGGAGTTGTCCGGGAGAGATCGAGCCCATTGTAGTGCAAATCCGAGCAATGCCGAAGCCACAGAAATCGGCAGGACGACGATCAACACCCGGGTCCAGAACCAACGAGTCCGACTGACCGATTGAGTAAGCCCCAATACGTGCGTTCCCTGTTCGATATCCCGCGAAAACACGGTGACACCGATCAACACGCCGAGGAACACCGGCAGAGCCGTCGCAACCACTGTCGTCAGGGTGAGAGCAGTCTCTGCCGTGCAGATAGCGGTGATGTCATCCATGCAACTGAGAGGCGATCCGAAGAGTTGGGCTTGTCCACCGCTCTTGATGATCGCACCACTCGACAAGACAATGACTGCTAATGCCGCGAGGAATCCCAACGACACAACGAGCGATGTCCGGTGGTGCCGCCACGTAACCCAGATCATGCCGCCACCATCGTTTCTGCGCTCAGGTGCCCGAGCACCACGTCGTCGAGAGTTGCGTCGTCGATCACCCAGCCGGCCCGAGGGCTCGGACGAACTCCCTCCACCACATGAGAATTCGACCGCATCCCCTTGTCGGTATGAATGACCGCACCGGCACCGACCACGCCCGAAGGATCGCCGTCCCCGATCAATACGTAATGGGCAGCGATCAATTCATCCAACGAACCGGACAATCTCGCGTTTCCACCGCCCAGTAGAAGTAGTCGATCCGAGACATCCGCCAATTCGGAGACGATGTGTGACGACAACAGAACCGTGGTGCCGTACTCGGCAACGTCTTCGAGCAGAGTGGTCGCGACGGACCGCCGCGCCACGGGATCAAGATCCGCCAAGGGTTCGTCGAGTAGAAGCAACTGCGGTCTGCGCCCGAGCGCCAAAGCCAGTGCAACCCTGGTTCGTTGACCTGGTGACAGAGTCTTCGCCTTTGCATCGAGAGCAATCCCAGCGCGCTCCACCAGATCCAGAGCGTACTTCGCATCCCACTTGTCGTTGGTATACGCACCGAATCGAAGAAGTTCCGCAACAGTGAATTTGGGGTACAGCGGCTTGTGCTGAGCGAGGTACGACAGGCCTGGGCAGATGCCGTCCTGATCCGGCGTGCTGCCCAGTACCGAGATCGAACCGTGGTCAGGCATCGTCAACCCGACAGCCAAGGACATCAGTGTGGACTTACCGGCGCCGTTCACCCCGACCAGGGCAGTGATGCTTCCCGTTGCGACCTCGAAAGTGCAGGCGTCGAGCACCTTCTTCTTGCCGAAGCGCTTGTCCACGTCCTGCATCGTCAGTGCCGATTCTTGCGCAGTCATGATGTCTCCCCCTGCTTTCCGGACGGATCCGATTCGATGAACGTCTTCTCGAGCTCCAAACTCACCAATGCTTCGATGTCCGTGCGCTCGAGTCCGGCGGCCACGGCATCTGCAACCCAACGCGCCAACTCACGACGTAGCGCAGAGCTTTCCGCCATACCGGGCTTGGCCAGGGACTTCACGACGAACGTGCCCAATCCGGGCCTCGGGGCGACAAGTCCGTCGCGCTCGAGTTCCTTGTAGGCCTTCAGGACTGTGTTCGGGTTGATCGCGAGCGCTCCCACGACGTCCTTGGCTGTGGGCAGCCGATCCCCGACTTGGAGATCACCGAGCCTGAGCGCCTGCTTCACCTGAAGGACCAATTGCACGTAAGTGGGAATGCCGGATCGGCGGTCGATACGGAAGTCGATCATCCGAACCCTTTCACTAGTTCATTAGTGGAATAGATATTTACCCTGCCTTGACCTCCCGGGTCAAGCCAGACGACCCCTGTAAAGTGCAGATGCCCCGGTTCACCGGGGTGCCACGCTGCTCGTGTGAAGTTCGGTGAAACCCCGGCACTGTCGACGCAACTGTGAATTCGCCCGTCACTACTCGAGGCGAACGAGTCAGGTCACCGGCCTCGTGGCGACACGATGGTTCTCGGACGAAGGACCGCTCGTGGCGCTTCGCCTCGCGGCCGCGCTGCTCGCGACCCTTCACCACTAGCGGAGGGGTGGCTGTGAGTACTCGGCCGACACGTAGATTCAGATCTGTACTTGCAGCACTGACGGTGAGCACCGCACTGCTTGCCGGTGCCTGCAGTAGCTCGACGTCCGATGCACCCGCAACCACAGCCGCCTCGGACGGCTCGTTCCCGGTGACTGTTGTTTCCGGTCCCACGGATTCCGGCACGGACATCACCATCGAGTCACGTCCGCAGTCGATCGTGTCACTCAGTCCCAGCGCCACCGAGACCCTGTGGGCCGTCGGCGCGGGCGATCAGGTGAAGGCCGTCGACAATCAGTCCGACTACCCGGCCGGTATCCCGGTCACCGATCTCTCGGGCTTTCAACCGAACGTCGAAGCCATCCTCGGCTACGCACCGGATCTGGTGATCGCATCGGATGACATGAACGATCTTGTCTCCGGACTGCAAAAGGCGAAGGTGCCGACACTCCTGCTACCGGCAGCCACAAGCATCGACGACGTCTACGCCCAGATCGAGCGCGTCGCGAAGGCCACCGGCCACGAGGACAAGGGCACCGAAGTTGTCGACACCATGCGCTCGGACATCGACGCCGCTGTCGCCAGTGTTCCTGCGCGCCAACAACCGCTGACGTACTTCCACGAACTCGACTCCTCGCTCTACACCGTCACGAGTTCGAGCTTCGTCGGGCAGATCTACTCGCTGTTCGGAATGAAGAGCATCGCCGACGCCGCGGGGCAGGGCGACTATCCGCAGCTGTCCGCCGAATTCGTGGTGCAGGCCAATCCCGATCTCATCTTTCTCGCAGACTCCCAATGCTGTGGAGTGACAGCAGAATCCGTCGCCGCTCGGCCCGGGTGGAGCGGCATGAAAGCGGTTACCGGCAACCAGATCCATGTGCTCGACGAAGACCTCTCCAGCCGCTGGGGACCTCGTGTCGCCGATCAGGTGAAGGCCGTCGCGGCCATCGTTGCCCAAGTTCCCGCGGCCTGAGCACTCGATGATCAAAGCCGGTATCTCCCATCATCGGACGGCCGTTCTGCTCGGCGCCGCGCTGATTCTGTGCGCTGCCTTGCTGATCGGTGTTCTGGTGGGGCCCGCCGGTTTGACGCCTGATCGGACCATTCTCGAACTTCTGGACGGAATACCCGGCATCCACCTCGATTCCGGTCTCACCGCGACACAGCAGGCGATTCTCTGGCAGATCCGGCTTCCGCGAGTAGTACTGGGCGCGTTGGTCGGAGCAATGTTGGCCGTTGCCGGTGCCGCCTACCAGGGCGTGTTTCGAAATCCCTTGGCAGATCCGTATCTCCTCGGCGTTTCCAGCGGAGCCGGACTGGGCGCAACCCTCGCCATCGTTTCGGGTGGAGCGCTGGGCATGTTCGGAATTCCCATGGCCGCCTTCGTCGGTGGTGTGCTGGCCGTGTTCGCAACTTATTCGCTCGGCCGAAGCATAGGCGGGCCGCAGAACGCGGTAGTCATCATCCTCGCCGGTGTCGCAGTCGCGGCGTTCACGAATGCAGCGCAGACTTTTGTCCAGCAGCGGTTCGACGATTCACTTCGCGAGGTCTATTCCTGGCTGCTCGGCGGATTGTCCACCGAAGGTTGGTCGGAAGTTCTGGTTGTCCTGCCGTACGTTGCGCTGGCATCTGCCGTCATCCTGGTACACCGACGCGTACTCGACGTGATGGCCGTAGGTGACGTCGAAGCCGCCAGCCTCGGCGTCGACCCGGCCAGATCACGCCTGGTACTGGTGCTCGCCGCAACTCTGGGAACGGCGGCGGTCGTGAGTGCAAGTGGACTCATCGGCTTTGTCGGAATCGTTGTTCCCCATGCGGTTCGACTGGTCGTCGGCCCGTCGCATCGACTGCTTCTCCCCCTGTCACTCATGCTCGGAGCGGCGTTTCTCGTCCTCACCGACGTTGCCGCCCGCACGGTCATGGCACCGGCCGAACTCCCCATCGGGGTTGTAACCGCGATGATCGGCGCTCCGTTCTTCCTTCTGGTTCTGCGCCGCAGCCGGGTCTCGGCATGACCGACAGCGCAGTGCGGTGCCGCGACCTCCGAGTCAACCTCGGCGGCAAAGACGTCGTCGACGGCATCGATCTCGATGTGACACCCGGCGATTGGGTTGCCGTGGTCGGGCCGAACGGCGCCGGCAAGACAACCTTGATGCATGCCCTCGCTGGATTGATTCCGTCTACCGGTGAGCTCTCGGTCGGGGGACTGAGTCCTCGCAATTCCAGCCGCAAGGCGATGTCCGCCGTCGTCGCGTTGATGCCTCAGCGTCCGGTAGTACCCGAGGGCTCAACGGTTAAGGAACTGGTTGCGCTCGGCCGCACTCCCTATCTACGACGCTTCGGAACCGAAACCGCCACTGACCGTTCGGTGATCTCTTCGGTGATCGAGAGGCTCGACCTCACCGAGTTCGCAGATCGACGAGCCACCGAACTTTCCGGTGGCGAATTGCAACGCGTGGTCCTGGCTCGGGCACTGGCCCAAGAACCGCAGGTACTGCTCTTGGACGAACCCACCAGCGCCCTCGACATCGGTCACCAGCAGCAGGTTCTCGACTTGGTGGAGGAACTGCGTGAAGCCGACAACATCACGGTCATCGCCGCGATGCACGACCTCACTCTCGCGGGTCAGTACGGTCGACGAATCGTGCTGCTGGACAAGGGCAGCGTGGTTGCCGACGGCACACCCTCAGCGGTGCTGGAGGCAGACCTCCTCGGCCGCGTGTACGGCGCCCGGGTCGAAATCCTGGACCGGCCCAGCGGTCCCATAGTTGTTCCGATTCGGCAGGAAGGCACCCGCTGATGGAATTGGTGATGCTCGGCACCGGCGCTGCCGACGGTTGGCCGAACCCGTTCTGCACTTGCCCTTCCTGCCTGGCCGCCCTGTCGAGTGAAACCATTCGCGGGCACACTGCTGCCCTGGTGGACAACAGAATCCTGTTGGACTGTGGACCCGAAATACCGCGTGCCGCGTCGCGATTCGGTTGTACGCTGGCACACGTCGAACACATCCTGCTGACGCATTCTCATCCCGATCACCTCGGCCCGATGGCATTGCTGTTCCGGTCCTGGGCATCGCGCAGCGAACCACTCGAGGTTCTCGGACCACCCGACGCGCTCGCTCTCTGCCGAGACTGGGTGGGCCCGGATGACCCGGTGACCTTCACACCGCTCGAGACCGGCCAGTCGATCATGTTGGGCACCTATCGTGTTCGCGCACTCGAAGCCGCGCACGAAGTATCCACCCTTCTCTACGACATCACCGACGCATCCGGAACCCGAATCTTCTGGGCCACCGACACCGGGCCTCTGCCCGAATCCACTGTCGACGCACTTGCCGACGCCCGTTTCGACGCCGTCTTTCTCGAAGAGACCTTCGGCTACAAAACTGACCACGGCACCGGGCACCATGATCTGCCGAGTTTCGCGGAGACGGTGACCCGACTACGCAATTGCACCGCGATCACCGATCGAACCGATGTGGTCGCCGTACACCTCGGACACCACAACCCAGTCGAAAACGAACTCTCGGAAGCACTTCGCGTGTCCGGGGCGCGAGCGGTTCCGGATGGAGCTGTGCTCGAGATCGGGGTAGGACAGAGCCATCGAACTCTGGTCACCGGTGGCGCCCGCTCGGGCAAGTCCACTTACGCGGAGGGCCTGCTTGCCGGCTACCGGAACGTCACGTACATCGCCACGGGGGATCCGCAGGACGACGATCCCGACTGGATCGAACGAATTGCGTCGCATCGCGCGCGGAGGCCGTCGACGTGGACGACGGTAGAGACCTCCGAAGTGACCGAAATTCTCGCGGCCGCAACAACACCGATCCTGCTCGATTGCCTCGGCACGTGGTTGACCGCACGTCTGGACCGACATCAGGCGTGGGCGACAAAAGATCTCAGCGCCGTCCACGCAGATATCGACCGGTTGGCCGACGCCTGGACCGCCTGTCCGGTTCCGATTGTCGCCGTCACGAACGAAGTGGGAAGCGGCGTCGTCCCGGACACGAAGTCCGGGAGGCTGTTCCGCGATCTACTCGGTCTGGTGAACAGCCGAATCGCCAGTGAATCGGAGTCCGTGGTCCTGATGACCGCCGGGCTCCCACTGAGCCTGCGCGTGTGACGTCAGAGCAATCCGGTGAGCTGACGCGCACAATCGAGTAGAAAACCGACCAACTCTCGATCCTCATCCGTCACTCGCCCGCTCGCTCCTTGAACACACAACCCGCCTGCCACCTGGTCTGCGTGATCTCGAACCGGTACTGCCACCGCGGATCGACCCAGGCGGCATTCCTGGTTCTCGAATGCAAAACCCTGCAGGCGAACAGACCTCAGCTGCTCATACAACGCATCGAAATCACCGAGGGTGAACTCCGTGACCCGGCGAAGTTCCAAACCCGAAAGCAACCGCTCGTCGTGCGCCAACAGAACCTTCCCCAGCGCATTCGCGTGAAGGTTCTTGGCCAGTGCCGCTATTCCGATGATCTCGTGATCCGGATCCTTGTCGACGAACCGCAAGCGCCCACCGGCGAATGACGCGACGTGCAATCCGAACCTCGTGTGTGTCCGCATGTCCTCGACGCGCTCGTGCAGCGTCGGCGCCGGACCACTCGACGACGCCGCATGCGAGAGCTCGGCAGTCCGACGCCCCAACGCGAACCCTGACAGGTCCGGCACCCGCACGAGAAAGCCCTCCGCCACCAGCAGATTCAGCATCCGGTACGCCGTGGCCGATGGAACGCCTGCAAAAGTGGCAATCTCCTTCGCGGTTGTTCCCGGTCCCAGATGAGCCACCGCCTCGAGCATCCCCAGCGCCTTCTGAACCGCACGCGGTTGTTGTCCACTGAAGTGGGTCTCGTCGCCGATCTGTTTGCCTGATCGTGGACCAGCGGTTGCACGGTCCGCGGTCACCGCCCATGCTCCGGCGAGTCACCCTCGGCGGTCCCACGATCCGGAACGAGTCGCCTTCGCCCGTCACCGTCGATCAGCAGAGTGCCAGCACCGGGCAACAGGTCCGCCGTCTCGACGCTGTCGAAAGCGCCGACCATCAGAAGGCTTTCCGGTCTGGCTCTTCGAAGCAATGAACTCCACACTGTCCCCGACACCGCAACAGCAAGAGCAGCGATCGGCAGTGCCCACATCCCGTGAACCGCACCATCGAGAACGATGTAGACCAGTAGACCAGCACCGGCGGTACTCACGGACAGGGTGCATATCCGGGTCAGCGACGTATGTTCCCCGATTCGGCGCAAGAACTTCCACGAAGCAAAGGCCACCAGCGTGTAAGCGCAGACCAACGCGGTCTCCACCACGCCGTCGAAGGATCCCGAATCGTCGCGAACCGTATCCGAATAGATGAATACGCCTGCCGCACTTACCGCGACGAACGCAAGTACCGCAACGTACGGGGTGCGGAACCGTCTGTGCACGCGAGCGAGCGGCGCAGGCAGTACCCGTTCGATCCCCATCGAGTACAACAACCGCGAACCCGCCTGCGCACAACCGAGAGTGGATGCGAACCAGGAACACGTCATTCCGATCTTGACTGCCAGAACCACCTCCGCGCTGGCCCCCGATGCCGTTCCCTCGAAGTACGCTCCGACGATCGTCGCGCCGTGGCCGGTCATCGCCGCCCAGGCCGCAAAAACGAAGAGGACCCCGCAGATGATCGGCGAAATGAGAACCGTGCGTGTGACGCTGATGAGTGGTCGCTTCGCTTCCGGACCGAAGAAGGCCGAACTTTCGAAGCCCGCCATGCTGAGCACCGTCAGCATCGCGAGAAACGGAACTGCACTCAGCGACGGATTCGGCAGGGCAACAGCAGTTGTCGTGTCACTGTGCGTCGCCAGCATGACCACGACGATGAGAATCAACGAGCACGCTTCGACGACCAGGATCGCTCGGGTGGCGAACCGGACGCCGCGCACTGCAATCCACGCTACGGCCAGGGCAATCGCCACCGTCGTGATCACTGTCGCGGCAGTTCCTCGCACGTCGGGGCCGACAATGGCGATGGTATCGAGCAGACTCGGAACCGCCTGCGAGAAAACCGAAACCGAGATTCCGAGATACCCGAGTACCAGTGCGGCGCCCGCCGTCAGTGTCGCCCGGATACCGGAGCCTTGGAAGACGAAGCTGTACAACGATCCTGCTGCGGCCAGTCTCCGCGTGAATTGAGTGATGCAGAACGCAACGAGAAACACCGCCGAAGTTGTCGCAGCAATCGCAGCCAACCCGACGTAGCCGGGACTGTAGGTGATCATCCACAGGGCGATGAACACCATTCCCGTTGCCGGAGCGATCGTGGAGAGTGATTGCCCCAACAGGTCGATCGGGGTCAAACGTCCTCGTCCGAGACCACGGAGCGGGGAGAACACGGGCTCACTGTGTTGATCCGCATTCTGCGCTCGCGTGATCGCTGCACGCAGTGCCGCACTCACGGCCATGTGTCACCGTCCGTCGCGTCCAGGCCCGAACCTACGAGCGAATTGTCAGAATTCGGTCAAGTTAGTCCGCTTATGTTTCCGCGCAGTTTCCACGATGGCGCGCACAGAACTTTCAAGTGAGAATCCGACTCTGTTTCCCACCCAGCGTCATGCCGGATCAAGGGCAGCCGACGGTATCCGTCCCCTCCGGGAGCACCTTGACCTGCTAGTTCTCCGATTCTCACACGACAACTGCTCTCTCAGTTGCACCTCGTCCAGGCGTAGCGCGGTCGACGCGGGTTCGCAGCATCGCCCGTACAGGATGTGTCCCACACACCACCGGCACTACCCGAGAGGAACGGAGGAAGCATGGACTTGGTCAGCGCCACCACTTCGGCGATCATCGGATTTGTTCTCCTGCTCGCCGGCATTCCCAAGCTGAACGACCACGACGGGGTCCTTCGTTCGGTGCGCGGATACAAAGTGTTGCCGGTGCGACTCGAAGTACCGATCGCTCGCATCCTTCCCGTCGCGGAAACCGTCGTAGGCATCCTTCTGGTTCTCGGCGTGGCCCATCGCCTCGCCGCCTTGGTTGCTGCCATCATGTTCGCGTCGTTCTTCACGGGCCTCACGATCAACCTCCTGCGTGGGCGACGCGATCTGGACTGCGGATGTTTTGCATTCGGAGTCGGCGAGATTCCGCGTATCGGATGGTTCCACGCCGTTCGCGCCGGAACACTCGCGGTGATCGCTGTGGCACTGTCGGTCACCGCCGGACAGGCTGAGATCGGCGTCCAGGTCGTGGCGGCGACCTTCGGATTCCTCCTCGTTCTGGCGGGAGTTGCTCTCGCACAGATTCGTTCGGTGGTCCACCTCGGACGACGCCCGGTCGACGACTACCTGTCGAGCGCCTCCATCCGCCTCCGAACCGCCGAAACCGCGTCCCGGTACGGCTCGTGACTCACATCCCCACCACTGAAAACTCGAAGGCAGGACTACCACGATGACCACTTTCCTCCTTGTCGCGACAGTGATCCTGGTGATCGCCGTAGCCGTACTGTTCTTGATGGTTCTTGCTCTGGCTCGTGAAATCGGCCGCGTACAAGTACGTCTCGGACCTCTCGGTGCCCGGATGATGGATACCGGCCCCAAGGTCGAACAGGCCGGCCCGTCGTTTGCCGGTCTCATCGATCAGGAAGGACGGACCGTCGGAGTCGGTGGTCACCGCGACAAACCTCAACTCCTGCTGTTCACAGCACCGAGTTGCTCGACGTGCAAGAGCCTTCTTCCCGGCGTAAGGGCAATGGCCCGAGCCGAATCGGATCTCGACGTGTCCATCATCTCCGACGGAACACCCGAAGAGCATCGCGAGTTCCTGGCCGGCAGCGGGATCGGTTCCGAGCTCAGTTACATCGACGCTCGAGACGTCGGTATCGCATACCAGGTGGGCACCACTCCGTACGGCGTGATTCTCGACGAGCACGGCAAGATCCGAGGAAAGGGCCTGTGCAATCACATGGCTCAGGTGGAAAGCCTGCTCAATGCGCTCGAATCCGGCACCCCCTCACTCCAGCACCTTCATGCCCAGGCGAAATCCGGCAGCGCGGCCTGATCTTCCTGCACAGTTCGATCCTCTTCACGAATCAGGAGAAAATCGTTGGACGACAATGAATTCCCGCAGCACAACATGACGGAGAATCGATATCCCGTCGACGAGGCGACAGTTCAGGCCCAGGCCGAATGGATGGCGGGCCAGGGCGGTTCGCTCACCAGTCGAACCGGACGTAAACTCTCCGAACGAGTTTCGCGGCGATCCATGATCAGTCGGATCGGCAAGTGGACCATGGGTGTGTCAGGAGTGGCGCTGATCAGCACACTTCCTGTGACACGTAGTGCCTTCGCCCAAGAGCCCGAGGTTCCTGCGCCGGCACCTGGCCCCGAACCTCTTGTCCCTGTCTACGACGGTAAAGATCCGGCCGAGTGCGAGTACTGGCGCTGGTGCAACATGGACGGAACGTCCTGTGCCGCATGCAACGGCGGCGGTGTCACCACCTGCGCCCCCGGCAGCAAGCCCGGCGCAGAGTTCTGGGTCGGATGCTGCACCAACCCTGATACCGGCAAGACCTATCTGATCGCCTACTACGACTGCTGCGGTGCACCTTCGTGTTCCAACGCATTCTGCGGCGAACCGGACATACAGGCCGTGATGTACAACCCGGTCTCCGGAAGCTACGACCAGGAAATCATCTGGTGTGTCTCCGACGAGTCTCAGGCATACACCTGCACGATGGCGCCCATCATCGGTGAGGACTGCCAGACTCGACCGGCCGAGCGCCCCAAGGTCGGTGCCGGATCATGAGCAGTTCGCGAACCCGAAAACTGGCGCGCCCCGCCGTTGCCGTCATCCCACTCACCGTCGTACTCGCGCTGGCCGGTTGCAGTTCGTCCGACAACGACGAACCTTCCAGCGCAGGCGATGTCACCTATCCGACAGTTCCGTTCACTGCTCCGGGCGAGGGGATCTCCCTCGGTCACGACGACCAGGAAATCGGCGATACCATTCCCGAGCCATTGCACGTCGGTTCGATCACCCCGATCGCAGCTGACCGCTTGCTGGGCGTCGAAGGTGGATTCGGCCAGCTCGAGCTCAGCGTCAACGTCATCGATCCGAAAACCGGTGTGGCCGAGAGCCGAATCACCGTCGGCCCGGGTATCTGGGATCCGGTCATTCACGGATTCGTCGGGGATTCCGCCGAGGATCCTGCGGTGCTCGCTGCCGAGGTATGGCGCCCCCGAGGTTCCCGCGGCGCAGCAGATTTCACGGTCAGCACCTACTCCGGAAACCTGCTGGAACCAGCCGAGGTCGTGCTTCCGGACGTCGCACGCGTACATTCCCGTCCCGGCTCGAACGCCGTGACGTCCGACGGCAAGTTCTTCGTCACGTGGGACGACGGTTTGTACGGAATCAGAGTGGTCGACCTCGAGAAGAAGGAAGCGACCGGTGCACTCCAGATAGTCGGCTGCGGTCCGTTCACGTGGATGGTCGATCACGAGCTGTACAGCGTCTGCGAGGACACCCGGGAACTGCTGCACGTCACGATCGGTGACGACGGTGTTCCGAAGGAAACCGCCCGAAGCAAGGTCCTACCCGAGGATTTTGTCTCCACCCGCAAGGTCACGTGGGCATCGAAAGCACAAAAAGCCTTGCTGGTCAGTGAGAACGGCGATGTGTACGTCTTCGACTTCTCCAACGGACTGCCTCAGGAAGGTGTCAAGCCGATCGGAAACGCCGGGCAGGACTCCGGTCGATTCTCGGAGAACGTCATCAATGCCGACGCAACCCGGCTCGCAATCGCGTACACGGACACGGCTATTCATCCGGACTCTGCTCGGGGAGGCTCACTGGTCAAGATCGACTTGTCCGACGCAACGACCTTCGCCCCGGTGAAGAGCTTGACGCTGGCAGACCTCGGCTTGACAGACATCAAGAGCATGACCTTTTCCGTCGACGGCGCCACGTTCTACGTGCTCGGTTCGGGACCTGAGGTCGAAGGCTCCGCTCCGCAGAAGATCTTGGGTTACAACGCGAGCACCGGCGAGCAGGTCAGTTCCGTCGATGTCTCGGGCAACGTCGGTGATGTCAGCGGGTTGATCACACCAGAAGTACTCCGATGAGTCGTCCCGGATCCGGTGTGGTGATGGGCCGGCGCCGCTTCCTGAGTTTGGGAGCACTCGGCGCCGGAGCACTCGGGCTCGGCGCAATGGGGACGATTGCCGGATGCAGTTCCACTGCAGCATCTCCGACGCCCACGACCGATCTCGACTACATCCTGCCCACCGACCCCGAAGTTGCCGCCGCAGAATCGGCGCGAGCCTGGAACGGGACCACCGCTGCGTTTGCCCTTGCCGCCGGATTCTCGACGGTAGATCTTGGCGGACGCCTCGTGGACACGTGGACGTACGGAGGCGCTGCGGTGGCTCCGGAACTTCGACTGAAGTCCGGTGACCGGGTGAACGTCAGCGTCCAGAACGGCCTCGATGCCGAAACAACACTGCACTGGCACGGAATTCGAATCCGCAACGACATGGACGGCGCGGCACCCACCACGCAGGCCCCCATCGGCGCCGGTTCGAGTTTCGAGTACAACTTCATCGCACCGGATCCGGGAACGTACTGGTACCACTCGCACAGCGGATTACAAGCCGATCGGGGGCTCTTCGGCGCCATGATCGTCGAGGATCCGAACGACATCACCGGGGCCGACGCCGATGCCGTTCTGGTGCTCGACGACTGGCTCGACGGATTGGGTACCACACCGGATTCCGTCCTGATGGCCCTGAACCCGGCAATTTCGGGCGGGCACGGCGGACACGGCGGTGGGGCAACGACTCCGGCGGAACACTCGGAAGCCGACATGTCCGTCGCGCAACAGTTGGTGAGCGGTGGACACGGTTCTTCCGAACCACTCGGCGGGATGACTCAACACATCGCGTATCCACTGCACTTGATCAACGGGCGGCCACCCAACGATCCTGCTGTCGTCACTGCAGCGCCCGGTTCGACCCTTCGACTGCGAATCATCAACGCAGCCGCCGAAACTCCGTACCGGTTTGCTGTGGCCGGTCACGAGATGACAATCGTCGCTACCGATGGCTACGACGTGGAACCAACTCCCGCCGACACCATCATCGTCGGAATGGCCCAACGCTACGACGTACTGGTGACGGTGAAGTCGGGAACATGGCCGGTGGTGGCGAAGGTCGAGGGCCGAGATGGTTATGCGTCGACCGTCCTACGCAGCACCGACGCGTTGGCGCTGGCGAATCCGGATGTGGGCGGAAACCTCTCGGAACTGGCCGGCCGACTGGTCATCGAAAGCGAACTCCGGCCCACGGAATCCGCACGGCTCGAGACGAAGTCGCCTGATCGCGACTACCACATCGAATTGATCCAGGCCGGCGATCGGTACGTCTGGGGAATGGCGGGAGCCGATGCGGGCAAGCTCGTCATGAAACAGGGCGAACGGGTCCGGATCACGATGAAGAACACGTCCACGATGTGGCACCCCATGCACACCCACGGCCACACGTTTGCGGTACCGGATTACGGCGGACTTCGCCGCGACACCGTCAACGTCCTACCCGGCACCGAGCTTGCCATCGAGTTCGACGCCGACAATCCCGGCGAGTGGATGTTCCACTGCCACAACGCCTACCACTTCGAGGCCGGCATGACGGCAAATCTGCGTTACGTCCGCTGACAAGTCGAAGAATGGAGAGAACACCTCATGAAGAAACTCGTTCCCGCTTTCCTGGCCGCGTGCGCTGCCCTGAGCCTCACCGCCTGCAGTAGTGATGCCGGTGCGTCGTCGGACGAACCTGCAGTCGTGATCGAGGTGAAGAACATGGCGTACACACCGGCATCGGTCACCATCGAGAAGGGACAGACCGTCGAATGGAAGTTCGACGACAGCGGACTCCCCCACGACGTGGTCGGCAACGGTGATCTCGACGGGAAACTGAAGAGCGAGTTGCTCACCGAGGGAACCTTCTCGTACACGTTCGACGACGCCGGAACCTTCACCTACCACTGCACGCCCCACCCGATGATGGTGGGCACCGTGATCGTTCAATAGTGAGGAGGTGGATCGTCGGCTTCGGCCTCGCTGTCGCGGCGACGTGTGTCGCAGCTTGCGGCACAGAAGATCCCGTCCCCGACGTGGTGGTCGAGATCAGCAATGTTCAGTTCAGCCCGATGGACGTCACCGTGGAACACGGCGGCACCGTCGAGTGGCGCTTCGACGACGGTGGACTCCTGCATCACGTGGAATCACCCGGCCTGTTCGACAGCGGTATCACCAGAGACGGAACGTTCCGGCACACGTTCGAAAGTGTCGGAGTCTACGAATATTCGTGCTCCGTCCACCCGTACATGATCGGCGTCATCACAGTGCTGTGAACTCTGGCTCATCACTTTTCGCTGCGACTTCGGCTCAACACTTTTCCTGAACCACAAACACTTCGGAGGATCTGATGACTACTGTTCTCTCACACGGCCCACTGCAGACCGATGTCCCTGACATCCGGCCGACCCTTCAAGGCTCGGTCGGCACCGCGACCCGTGTCAGCCTCGTCGCGGCGGGCGCTGCTGCGGGTGCCGGCCTCGCACTCGTGGCCACGCCATCTGCGACAACAGCTTTGACCACAGCTGTTATCGGCGCCGGACTGGTTACGTCGCTGGCTGCGAACTGGTCGACCTGCGGAATGTCCGTCGCCGGAGTTGTTGCCGCGCCGAAGCAGGTAGATCGGAAGGGATCCTCGACCCCCGTCCGCCGACTCGGCTGGCACGCTCTGGGTTCAGTCACGACGGGAGCCGTCACTGGGGCATTGATCGGCGCTCTCGGTGCGGCGATGTCCGGGTACGTCCCGATCAGCTGGGCACTGGGTATCTGGGCCGTCGTCGCGGTTGCGTACGGGCTGCACGAGTTGGGTGCAGTGAGGATGCCGACTCCGATGCGGCGCCAACAGCTTCCGCGCCATCTGCGCCGCACAATGGCGCCCTGGAAGGTCTCGCTGATCTTCGGCGCGATCATCGGTCCGGGATTTCTGATCTTCATCCGCTCGAGTGCGTACTACCTCCTGGCACTCGGCGTCATGGCTTCGGGTTCACCGGCTCTCGGGGCGGCGCTGTTCACGGTCGTATCCCTTGGCCGCTGCATGCCCAGCCTCGCGGCAATCGTGCACACCAAGCGTGGTGGCTCGATGCCGGGATTCCTCTCGATCATGTGCGTCGTGGACCGTCGCGTGCAGAGCGTCACCGGCGCGGCATTGATCGCGCTGGGTGCATTTGCCGCCGCAGCACTGATCTGACTGTCGAGCTAGCACCCTTCACCTCGAGTGAACACACGCTCCGACTCTCCGGAGCGTGTGTTCACTCGACAGAAACCGTGCGCACTCACCCCGCGTCAGGGAATCGACAGCGCCACCTGGACCGAGTCCTCCGACGGCGACGTCACCTTTGCGTCCCGACTCCAGAGCATGTCCAGCGCTGCCTTGGGCTTGGCAAGAACCCACTCCCGCGCGGCGTTCTTGATCAGCGTCGGAGTTGCGCACCCGCAATCGCTGTTCACACCGTCTGCGTCGATGCCGACGTCTCGGCACAACGCAACAGCGCGGGGCACGTGATACCCCTGAGTGACGATCAACGCCTTGGTTACCCCATACGTATGTATGGCCCGAAAGCAGGTGTCATAGGTGTCGAGGCCGTACGGATCCCCAACGATGCGACGCTCATCTATTCCCTGCTCCACCAGGTAGTTCGTCATCGCCGCGATCTCGTCACCCGAGCCGCCGTTCGCGTCGCCGGAGACCAGGACCGCTTTAGCCTTTCCCGCTTCCACCAGTTCGACTGCTGCGTCCAGCCGCCCTTTCAGGAAAGCCATCGGCTTACCGTCCTTGATCTGCGCGCCCAGCACGATCACAACCGGAGCGTCGGGAGCATCGGCGGCGTCTGACGTATGTCCGGCCGACGCCACGGAGATCCACACGATCGAGCCCGCGTAGACAACTGCTCCGAGCACCGCAATGCCTGCGACCCAACGAGGCCACCTGCGCTTGCGCGGCGGTTTCACTGGATCTGCAGCAGCTTCGTCCATTCGTCGATCAAACCACACGGTTTGCTCATGGCTCGAGTGCTCGGTCGATCCTCCATCCCTCCGCGCCACTGCGCTCGGCCCACAGACCCGAGTACTTTCCACCTCGCGCGATCAGGTCTTCGTGGGAACCGACCTCCTCCACCCCTCCGGCTTCGAGGTAGACGATGCGATCTGCTCCCTGAATAGTCGACAGGCGATGAGCGATGATCACCACCGTTCGACCACGGGCCAATCGGTGAATTGCCTCGGTGATGGCGACTTCGTTCTCTCCGTCGAGGGCGGAGGTCGCTTCATCGAGAAGAACAATCGGAGTGTCCTTGAGGAATGCCCGCGCAATCGAGACCCGCTGACGTTCACCGCCGGACAGCAGTGATCCGCCTTCACCTACCCTGGTCTCCTCACCGCTCGGCAAACGGTCGATCACTTCGCCTAGCCTGGAATCCACCACTGCTTGACGGACCTCCGACTCGGTGGCATCCGGTCTCGCCAACCGAACGTTCTCCAGGATGGTTCCGTCGAACAGGTAAACCTGCTGTGAGACAGTCGATATCCGAGACATCAATGCTCTCGTTCCGATGTCGCGAACATCGGCGCCCCCGATGGATACCGCACCTTCGTCGACGTCCCAGAATCTGGAGATCAGCCGAACGAGAGTTGTCTTTCCGGAACCGGAAGGACCGACCAGAGCAGTGACCGAGCAGTCCGGGAATTCGAGGCTCACGTTACGAATCACGCGATCCGGGCCGTAGCCGAAGGAAACCGAATCGAACCGAATATCATACGAGGTAGGCTCTTTCGGCACCTCGGGCTCCGCCAGCACCGGTACATCGATCATCTCTCGGACAGATCCGAGCGACACCCGGGCCAGTGAGATACCTTCACCGAATCCTGCAAGCATTTGCATCGGCTCCACGAACCTCACGGCCAACACGAGAACAACGATCACGCCTGCTGTGTCGATGGACCCGGTGGTGACCAGCAGTGCCGCCAGAACCAGCACGGCGAGAAAGGCAACCTGAACGACGATCATGAACCGCAGCAGATACTTGTCGACCGATCCGATTTCCCGCAGGTGTGCGTCCCGGTTGGACACAAGAGCTTCGTCCAACCGAGCCCAGCCTTCGCCACTCTTACCGGCCGAACGTAGAACTTGCTGCGCCTGTGCATATTCGACGACGCGCGATGCCAACTCGGATTCGCTCTTGCCGATCGCCTCGTATTCGGGAACAACCGCCCGTTGCACGTTGCGGTAAGCCCGAATCCCCAGTGGAACGAAGACGACCATCGCGAGAGACAGTCGCCAGTCCACAAACAAGACAGCGATCGCCACTGTCGCTGGAGTCACCGTGACGGTGACGAGTTGCGCGATGATCATTCCCGGGATGCTCATCAAGATAGCCGTGCCCTCGGTGACCAGGCGAGTGAACGCTCCACGGTTTGCCTTGCTGAACCACCCGAGCGGAACCTGCACCAAGTGCTCACCGAGGCGATGCATGATTCCACCGGCAAAACCCTCGATTCCGATGCGGTACGCCCGATTCTCGGCGATCCACCGTACGGCGCCACAGGCCACTGCCACGAGAGCAGCCGTGACAACCCACGGAACTGCGGCGTCGTAATCGCCGCGAACCACCGCTTTCAGGATCGGAATCATCAGTGCAAAGACGACACCCTCGAGTATCCCGGCGAGCGTGAAACCTGCTATCTGACCTCGCATCCCATTGTCGCGCCCGAGGATTTCGTCCAGGTCTCGAATCATTGCAGCGCCTTTCGCGGAGATATGTCTTCGACGAGAGGGTTCTGGAGCGCCCACATCCGCGCGTAGGTTCCGCCGAGCGCCGACAACTGTTCGTGCGTACCCTTTTCCACGATCCGTCCGGCGTCGAGAACGAGTATCTGATCTGCATATCGGACGGTGTGCAGTCGATGAGCGATCACCATCAGGGTGCCGCCGTCTGCACTGATCTCGCCCAGTGCGCGTTGAACGGCCGATTCACTGTGGGGATCGGCCTGCGAAGTCGCCTCGTCCAGGATGACGATCGGCGGGTTCTGAAGGATGGCGCGGGCGATCGTCAGGCGTTGCTTCTCCCCACCCGACAGCTCACCGCCCGAACCACCACCGATCTCGGTGTCATACCCGTCCGGCAGTCGCATGATCACGTCGTGAATCTGCGCCCGCCTCGCCGCTGTCTCCACTTCCAGATCTGTTGCATCCGGTCGACCGAGCCGAATATTCTCGCGCACGCTGTCCCACAGGAGCACAACATCTTGGAAGACGATGGCCATCGATCTCAAGACTTCACGGCTGGACTGATCTCGTAAATCGCTTCCGCCCAGCCGAATAGACCCGTCCGTCACGTCCCAGAACCGCGGAAGTAGACGCGCCAAAGTGGTCTTTCCGGAGCCGGAAGGGCCAACGATCGCGGTCACGGTGCCCGGTTGCATCTCGAAGGAGATGTTCTCGAGGACGCGCTGCCCAGTGGTGTATTCGAAGCCGACGCTGTCGAATTCGACCAAAGTGCTGCGAGCAGGCACTGCATCCTGAGGTTCGGCCAGCTCTGGTTCGCCGAGGATGCTCTCGACGTGAGTCGCTCCCAGTTGGCCTTCGCGGTAGAGGTTGGCCATCGTTCCCATGTGCAGAACCGACGACGGAACACCGATTCCGACGACCAGAAAGGCAACAAGAGCTACCGGGGTAATCCAACCCCCGGACAACATTGCAGTTCCCGTCGCCGTGATGACCACGATGAGTACCGCCGGTGAGAGGAGGATCGACATAGCGACCACCGGCCTTCCCATCCCCGACATCCATCGCACGCACACCGCAACCATCGAATCGACAGCGCTCGAGTAGCGCGCGAATGCGCGACTCCCACTCCCGTACGTCTTGACAACCTCGATACCGTCGCCCAGTTCTACTGTCGCAGAGGTCAATGTCGACATTGCAAGATTCCAGGAGTCGACGTTCGTTCGATAGGCTCTGCGCATCGACGGCGCGGCAAGAGCGAGACACACTCCGATGTAGCCGACCAGGACCAGGCTGAACTTCCAGTCCATCGCCACCAGATAGATCAGGGCCACTATCGGCGACAGGATCGCGGGTACCACGTCGGCGGGAAGGTGAGCGACGAGAAGATGCATCCGCTTCACATCGTCGGTCATCGCCTGCTTCACTTCACCGGTGCCACCATTTGCAAACCACCCCAGAGGAACTCGGGACAGATGCCGAGCGATACGCGAGCGGATCGAGTATTTGAAATGCGCGTCGGCGGTGTGGCACACGGTCAGGGCTGCGTTGTAGACGACAAAACCGAGAATTGTGCCCGCTGCACCGATTGCGGCCCACAGCCAGACCAGGTTCAACGACGAGTCGGTCAGGAGCACCCGCGCGATCTCGACCACCGAAACGTAGGGCAGGAATCGTAGCGGCACCGACAGCGCCGACAAACCCGCACCCAGGAGCAGGCGATTTCTCACGGGAGCGATCATGCGACCCAAAGCGTCTCGGTCGACCAGACCAGGCGAGTCTTCGAAGGCCACAGTCTCCTTCACTGTCATCGAGTTACTCACTCTTCGACGATGATCGTGCCGGTCATGTTCGGATGTGGTGTGCACGTGTAGGTGAACGTTCCGGCTTTGTCGAAGGTCTGACTGTAGGTTCCGCTTCCTTGGAGATCGCTCTTGATCCCCAGCTCGGCGAACACGACATCGTGCGGCATTCCCTGGTCCTCGAAAATCCACGTGACCGTCTGTCCTGTGTGCACAGTGACGGAGTTCGGTGAGTACGCAAGGTTCTTCACCGAGATCTCGACCGGCGCTTGCTCGGTGGAACCCTGTGATTCACCTCCGCACGACGTCAGCGTGAACACCGCTGCAACAGCGATCAATGTGGTCAACCCGGTGCGAACTGACATTCTGCTCTCCTCATCGAACGTAGTGGAGGTCGGCAGTCATCCCGGCCTCGAAGTGGTACGCGTTGTGACAGTGGAACATCCACCGTCCTGGATTGTCGGCGTCGAAGTCGATCGCCAATTGTGCACGCGGAAGTACGATCACGGTGTCTCGGCGAAGCCCGCCGTACGAGGGAACCGAGAAGGTGTGCCCGTGGGTGTGCATCGGATGCCACATATCGGTGTTGTTGTTCATGACGATTCGTATTCGCTCGCCCTGCTTCATGATCAACCGACCCACATCGGTGCCCGCCATTCCCCAGACGTATCGATCCCCGGCCTGGATGAGATCAACCGAATACTCACGATCCGGTACCCGCTGTTCCCACGCGCCCGACGGTCGAAGCGTCGGTTCCAGAACGAGTCGGCCGCCGGACCCTGACAGCACTGCAGGAGAAGTCAGGTCGACGCTCGCAACCGAATCCGGTGTCCGAAGCAGGCACGCGGCGCCACCTGGCTTTCCTTCCACCTTCGCGGCGACAGGCCACGAACCGGACTGCACCGTCACCAATACGTCGTATCGCTGCGCGGGTGCGATCAGAATCTCGTCTCCGGCTGTGTAGGCGATGTCCTGCCCGTCAGCACTGACAACGGTCAACTCGTGCCCGGCGACCGAGAAACGGTACGGAGTCTCCGCCCCGGCATTGATCACCCGCAATCGAAGCCGTGTTCCGGCCGCTGCACTGACGACGAAGGGATCTTCCACAGGCCGTCCGTTGATCAGGTGCAGTGGATACGTGATGTGCGTTGCCATTCCACCGAGCGCCTCGGAATTTCCGTGACCGCTGGCGAGAAGTTCTGCGGCAGAATCAATCTCTGCATCATCGACTTCCGGTGGAGCTCCGCCGTGCCCGTGGTGTCCTCCCTGCACGTCCGGTGACAATGCGCGAAGCACTGCATCCGGGGTTGTTCCCAGCCCGTCGAGCCAGTCGTCGATCACGATGACGACGTCCTCGTCGGCTCCGGTCCGGTCGTTCGGGTCCTCGACCACGAGTGCACCGAATAGCCCTCGATCGGCCTGCAATCCTGAATGGGAGTGGTACCAATATGTTCCGTGATCCGGGGCCACGAAGTCGTAGGTGAACTCTGCACCTGGTCGGATTCGTTCCTGGGTGACCGGTGGGACACCGTCCATGTCGTTGCGGATCGCAATGCCGTGCCAGTGCACCGAGGTCTCCGTCGGAAGGTCGTTCTGCAACCGAACGTTGAGCCGGTCTCCCTTGGAGATTCGAATCTCCGGACCCACCGCTTCTGCACCGTACGACCATGTGTCCACCCCTCTGGCGCCCAGACTCACCCGAGCGGGTGCAGCTGTCAGATTCCGTTGGACTGTGTGCCCGCTACGAAATCTCGCCTGTTCGGCAGCACGTACTTCGTCGTCGAACGGTGAAATCTCAGAACTGGTTTCGTTCGCCGAGCCACGGCTGCACGCACTCAGTGCCACAGAACCCAAAGCCGCAGAACCCACAGCCGCAGAGCCGAGAGTCACCGCTCCCCATCGCAGAGCCAGGCGCCGACTCAACGCACTCGAACTCATGCCGTCAGCGCCGTGAATTCCTGATAGCGCGTCGCGGCAACAGCTTCGGTTCCGGTGCCGGTCAGATTGCCGGCAGCCATGGCATCCATGTCCTCGATCATCCAGAAAGTGGCGAAGGGATGAGTGGCGAGCCACATGTCTCCGTTGACCTTGGCCACTCGGTTCTCCTGCACCGCTGAAAGACTCGAGAACCCGGGAACACCGGCAACCTTGCCGAACTCGTACACGCCCTCGTCGAACACGGCTACGATCCGAGCATCCTGCGCCGGGATCGCCTCGTCGGACAGGGGCGCATACGGCAGTCCTCCAGCGGCATTCGCTCGCTGGGATTCCGGACGCCCGAAGCCGCTCTCCGCCAACAGCAACGACGGCGGCGCCTGCTCGGTGGTGGTGGCAAGGATTCCAGAACTGCTCATCAACACCGACACGGTGTTCGCTTCACCACCGGACCGAGCAGAGACGTCAGCGATCTTGCCTTCCAAAGCGACAGTCAACTTGTCGGCGACCGACTGACGATCAAAAGCGCGTCCGAAGAAGGCAAGATTCTCACGCCACGGAGTTGTGACGGCCGGGACCGGCACTGTGGGGACGGTCGACGCGAGGGAGTCGTAGTAGCTCCGATCGCCCATCGACGTGAAGATGACCAGTCCAGGATCCTGGGCGAGGACCTGCTCGATCGGGGGTGCACCGAGCGGCGGCACCGTGACCACCTCGGTACCCGCTGACGCCAAGATGTCCTGGCCGATCTCCGATCCCCACGACGTGAAGACCACGTCAGGGGTGATGCCGACGGCAAGGAGACCGAGTGCGGCGTATTCGTCGAGGGAAACAATTCGCCCGAGGTCGCCTGGAACCGACGTCTCACCGAATTCGTGGGACACAACACGCGTTCCCTCGGCAGGTTCCGTCGTCGGTCCCGCCTCACTCGAGCTACAGGCGGCCGCAGTCAGGGCAACGACACTGACCAGCAGCGAAGCTCCCAGCCTCGATAGGTAACCGGGTCGCGTTTTCAACTTCATAATGTCCTTCAGCTTCGAAAAATCGGGGGTTCGATACAAATCGGAGCACTGCTCGGATTTGGCAAGTAAACCTCACCTAAGTTCATCCGTCAATCGGTTGCGTCGACTACGCGACCCGATCCGACGCCGCTAAGCTCGGTCGGACCATGACTGCGCCATCACCTGACAAGAAGTCCGCCGCGAAATCACAGCGCCGCCGGAGTTACAACACCGGGATAACTGCGGACGCCGTGCTGACCGTGGCGCTCGGGCTCAGTCGCGAGCACGGAGTCGAGGGCTGGTCGCTGCGGCAGCTGCTCAGCGAACTCGATACGTCGTTCTCCGTCGTCTATCGACTCGTCGGAGATCGGGACGCACTCTCGGCTGCGGTGGTCGACAGTGCGGTGTCGGCCGTGAACGTGCCATCCGCACAAGAAGATTGGCGTCAATGGCTGACGCATCTGCTCTTGCAGATGCGAGAGGCCTTGATCGAGTGTCCAGGCGCGGCACAGTGGCTGCTGATGAACGGAGTTGCCACCCAGCGCAGCCGGGAACTCATGGAGGCCGGATTGGCTTCACTGACCGCCGCCGGGTTCGGGGAAGAAGCCGCTCAGGCTTACACCGTCGCCTTCACTTCGACAACCACACTGATTGCCATGAACGACGCCAGGCGCATTCCCAGCGGACAGCCTTCACCCGATCACAGCGCGATGCTGGAACGCCTGAGCAACGACGGACCCTCAGATCCCCGTTCATCGATGGAGACACTGATCGGGAAATTTGCCGGTCCACCGGATGCTGCGGAAGCAACACGGGCAGAACACTATCGCTACACACTCGACCGTGTCCTCGACGGTCTAGAGGCGAGGCTGGACGCAATCAAAGAGTCACAGAAATGACCGCGGGGTCGCTGTCGCACTTGTGCGACAGCGACCCCGCGGATGATCTGGATTCTCGGTATGCCTAGCGGAACAGGTTCGCGACGAACGGAATCGTGTCGGCCTGCGATTCGACCAAAGCGCCGCTGTGATCGGTGTTGTAGGTCTTGAACGTGACCGGTTCACCGTTGGCGACCAACGCTGCAACCAGCGAAAGTGCAGACGGTGCAGGGACATCCACGTCAAGCAGGCCCTGGCCGATAAAGATAGGGCGGTCGTATCCACTGGTCGGCACACCCATGTAATCGTTCAGCAGACCCTGGAAGTTCGGGATCTGACTGAGCGGGCGGGAGAAGATGTCACCGAGGACCAGATCCTTGGATGCCTCGTCCAGGTCTGCGGCGCAGAGCTTTTCGGCCGAGTCGACCTTTTCCCTTCCCAAGTCGTTCAGGTAGGAATTCAAGTCGATCTCGGGGTGCGCTTCCCGCAAGCCCGCGAGGATGTAGAGCGCGTACGACGTCAACCCGCCGCCGAGGGCGATGGGAGGGAAGCCCGGACCGGCAGGCAGGAGGGTCAACTCGATGTTGGCCGGCACTCCGGTACCCACGCCACCGCGGTAGTCGAGCGAATCCCCTCCGTACTCGGTTGCGTAGCGGGCCGTCGTGATGGCCGCACCGCCGCCCTGCGACTGTCCGACCACTGCCCAACGATTCGAGATGGAGGAGTCGATGACCCGGGCCGCCTTGACCGAGTCGACTACGCTGTGCGCCTCCACCTTTCCGTCGAGGTACGGCATCAGCCCTGGTGTACCCAGACCGACGTAGTCGGTGGCGACGACGGCGTAGCCCTCCGAGAGCCAGCGCCCCAGGTACGGGTAGTCACGTTCGGGCAGGCCGGGACCGACCAGCGAAGGGGCACAGGAATCGTCGAGTCCGGTGGTGCCGTGCGCCCAGGCGATGACGGGCCAACCACCTTCCGGTGCCGGGCCGGCCGGGACGTAGTACGCGCCACTGCTCAGCGCGGGCCCGGCGTTGGAACCGATGGTCCAGTACGTGAATCGCTTGGCGTCGGCGGTACCCGGAATCCACAGATCCTTCGGTAGCGGCTCACTCGACACCACAGTGCCGGTGGCTTGCGACGCGCTCGGCGCCTGCGCGGACGCGATGGGCGCAGCAACGGCGGAGCCAATCGTTGCAGCACAGAGGGCTGCGATGGATATGCGGGCAAACGACTTCGACTGGAATTTCACGTCTGACGACTCCGGTTCGTGCGGTGGGCGACCTCGTTGGACGTTATCGTAGATTTTGTTTAACCGATCGGTCAAGCAAAATCTTGCAGCTTTGCGACACGTACATGTCGAGATCCCGGCCCCGACTCCGACCCAGTATCGAACCGGCACGAAGAAACAGTAGGAGGATGTGTCCATGGCACACGTACAGCGTTTCGACCACATCGGCATCACCGTCGCGGACCTCGAATCAGCGACGGCGTTCTTCGTCGTTCTGGGTCTCGAGGTGGAGGGCACCGGATCCGTGGAGGGCGAGTTCGTGGAAACCGTCTGCGGTATCCCTGGAGCCAAGTGTGAAATCGCCATGCTGCGCCCTCCGGGCGAAGGGTCACGGCTCGAGCTCTCGTCCTTCGTCACGCCCGACCACGTACCCGGATCGCCTGCTCCGATGGCCAACGAGATCGGTCTGCGCAACGTGTCTTTCGAGGTGGGCGATCTCCAGGCGGCGGTCGACGCGGTGGCAGCGGACGGTTACGGGCTCATCGGCGGGATCGGCGAGTACGAGAACAGCGTGCGCATGGCCTACGTGCGTGGGCCGGAAGGGATCATCGTGTCCCTGTTCGAGCAGATCGCCTGAAGCGTCACGGCAATCGGACCGTCAGATCGCCTTCCACGAGCTGACCAGAGCGCCCATCGCGGCCGCGAATTCGGCAAACGCCGCGTCGATTCTGACGCGGTCACCGGTCGTCACGAGATCGAGCGTCAACCCCCGAATCTGCGCCAACACGATCGTCGCGTAGCGATCAGCGCGATCGGGCGGACATCCATGCGCGAGCGCAGCTTCCGTCAAACCACCCAACCAGTCCCCCACCACATGATCGAGAAACTCGCGATACCGCTCCGGATGCAACAACGCCTGTCCGTAGATCTCGAACATCAAGCGAAAGTTCGGCAACGATTCCGCTGATGTGCGCCTATTCCAGTAACTCGTCAACATCTCGACGATGTCGGTCCCGGAAGAGATGTCGAGAGAAGAGCTGTCTCGCAGGGTTGCGACTACTTCAGTGAGTAGTTGTTCCTTCGAACCGAAATGGTGGATGAGTGTCGCATGGCTGATCCCCAGGTCCTTGGCCAACGGCCGCATGGACAGTTCACCGACGCCGTTCGCCGTGACATACGCGGTTACCTGCTCGAGCAATTCGGCACGGCGATGCTGGTAACGCAGTTTTCGGCCGTCGATCGGCGTGCTGTCCTCCACCTGCAGGAGCCTACGCAGTACCGGAAACACAGCAGTACCGGAAACACAGCAGTACCGGAAACACAGCAGTACCGGTTACACGGTGACGTGGTGGCGATCCGATCGACTGATCGTGACAGCGGCGACGACGATACCGATCACCACGCCGATGAGAGTGTCCGCGACGCGAGCCACTGCCGCTTCGGTCCCGATCGGAGCACTGAAACCGATGAGAAGCAGTGCCATCGGAGTGACGGCCAGTGACGTCAGCGCATAGTTCTTGATCACGAGCAGCTCCGCAGCAGTCTGCAGAATCACGATCACGGCAACGGCTTGCCAGTAGCCCAGTGTCAATGCGATGAGCCCAGCGGCCACGACGGCGCCGCCGACATTTCCCACCAACCGCTGGATCCCGCGCTGGACGGTCTGCTTGTAGTTCAGTCCCTGCATCGCGGCGATGGCACCCATCGACGCCCACAGCGGATGCTCCAACCCGGCTCCTGCCGCGAGCCAACCGGCCAGAGCCGAGGCCGCCACGATGCGGAGAGCATTCATCCGCACCGGGCGTGAATACAGTCGGCGCAATCCTTCGAGAAAATAGCCCTCGGGGGCGGCAAGCGTGGGCGCCGGCGCGAGGTCGTGTTCGATCATGCTGGAGCGCTTGAGCTTCCGAAGCTCCTTCTCGTGCTGAGCAATACTCCGGATCAAAGTCGCATCGCCGTGCAACTGCCATTGCTGTACTGCCGCTTCTGCTTCGTCGAGCACCGCGACCAGTTCGCGTCCGTGATCGACGGTCGACTTGATCCGACCGCTCGACGCAATGACCAAGCGGGCGTTGGCAATCGATCCGAGCGCCGGTTCCACTGCGTCTGTGCCGGACTGTTCGAGACGCCCCACCGCGGAGACTGCACGAGCAACTGCCAGACGGGCAGGCCCCATCGGCAGTACGAGCGCTGGGAGCATCGCGGCCACCCAACCGACCACAACTCCGAGCGCACCGGCAGTCACCAGCCTCGCCAGATCATCGACACTGGAGGCATATCCGGCTGCACCGGTCGCCGCGAAGACGAGGATGACGGGCCCTGGTCCGGTGATCCGGAAGCCCGACATGAAGCAGTACGACGCACCGGCCAGCAACGACAGGATGCCGATCTGCAACCACATCGGAACGCCCACAACACCCATTGCGCTGCCGAAAGCGATGGAAACCACCAATGCGGCACCGACCATCGCCAGCTTGCCCGCCAACCGGGGATACGGCTCGTACCTACCGAACGCGGCGCACAGCGCACCCAAGGCCGCGAAGCCGGCCAACTCCCGATGCCCGAGCAGTCCGCCGACCACGAGGACTACGGCGGTGGCGAGCCCGACCCTGATCGCGGGGGCGATGGTCGCGTCGGCGGATCCGACGCGAAAAGCCGCTCGCCACGTCGCCCCGGAGACCGTATGTGCAATGGCCTCACTCGAATGAGTGAGACGGCTGGGCGTCCTGGCTGCGGTTTCGGTTCGGGTCACGGACTCAGCATACATTTATTTCACCAGTAAATTACTTGTGAAGTAATGTGAATTCTGTCGCTAAGATGGGGCCATGGGTGCGACTGACAGATCCGAAGACGACTTCATCGACAAAGTCCGTCGCGAATGGAAGCGCGCCTACCCGGAGTTCGACACCGCCCCCGTCGAAGTGATGGGCCGGATCGCCCGCATCAACGCTCAGTCTCTTCACCAGCTCGACCGCGCCCTGGCGTCCAGCGGGGTCTCTCGCGCCGAATTCGACGTGATGAGTGCACTCGCTCGCAGTGACCGTCCCCTGCGAGCGAGCGAAGTCACCGCCGTCACGATGGTCAGCGGCGCCGCCACCACAAAACACGCGGACCGTCTGGCCAAGCTGGGCTTTGTCGAGCGTCAGCGTTTCGAACACGACGGACGGGTGGTTCTGCTTCAACTCACCGATGCCGGTCGCGCATTGGTCGAGGCAGAGTTTCCCCGACGCGTCGAGCGAGACCGTCAAGTACTGACCGGACTCGACGAGGACGAACGTGCCCAGTTGACGGCACTGCTCAAACGAATCTCACGCAACATCGACTCTGGAATCTGGGACTGATCTACTTCGGCAGCGGTACGTTCTGCAATCGCACCTGACCGCGCGCCACCTCTTTGCCCGATTCCGGATCGGTGATGACCACCGACCACAACTGCTGAACGCGTCCCTGCTGAATCGGCACAGCCACGACGTCCACCCGCCCACCCGTACGCGCCCGCAGGAAATCCGTTCCGTTGTGGACGCCGACGGCGAATTCGCCACGATCCGCCACTGCAGTGCTGGCTCCGATGCTCGCGGCCGACTCGACGGCGGTCGTGTAGACACCGCCGTGGACTACACCCCACGGAGTGTGATGCGCCTCGGACAGATCGATGTGCCCGACGACCTTCGTGCCGGACACCTCGTCCAGTTGCAATCCGGCAGCGCTGACAAATCCGCTTGCTGCCTCGAGATTCAATTCCGTCATGACGACCCCTCATCTGCTCCGTTGGATTTCTCGACCTACCTTCCGCCCTCGAATACATACCGTCAAGTGCTAAGTTGGAATTCCCAACTAACTTTTCCAACTAACAGGGGCCCCAGAGATGACGGCGACAAAAGGACGCAACTGCTCCATCGCCAACGCCTTGGAGGTCGTCGGCGAGAAGTGGTCACTGTTGGTGCTCCGAGAAATCGTCCTCGGGCAACGACGGTTCGACGAGATCGCCGCGGGCACGGGTGCGAGCCGCGACATCCTCGCCGCGCGTCTGCGCACCCTCGTCGAGGCCGACGTCCTCACGAAGCGTCGCTACGAAGACCATCCACCGCGCTACGAATACGTCGCCACCGAATCAGGGAAGGCGCTCTACCCGATCCTGATGGCACTCATGGAATGGGGAGATACCTTTGCGACGACGGGTCCGCCGCCTACCGTCGTCGAGCATCGTTGCGGTGAGATCCTGCACGCCCAAGTTGTCTGCGCACACTGCAAAGAACCGCTGGCCGCCAGAGATGCGCACGTAGTCGAACTCTCGCCACCCGCTCGATAGCGTCAGCGTCCGGGCGGAAACCCACCTGTTGCGATCGGACCCCAGGAGTCGACGGTGACGCGGATCAGGCTCTTGCCCTGCTTGCGCATGGCTTCGCGGTACTCGTCCCAGTCGGGATGATCACCGGCGATGGATCGGTAGTAGTCGACCAACGGTTCCACCGAGTCCGGGAGGTCGATCAACTCCGCGGTTCCGTTCACCTGGACGTACGGGCCGTTCCACTCGTCGGAGTGGATACACAGAGACACCGCCGGGGTGCGGCGAACATTCGCGGCCTTGGCCCGTTCCGGGTACGTGGAGATGACGATCCGGCCCTCGTCGTCGACCCCGCACGTCACCGGAGAGATCTGCAACTCGCCGGATTTCTTCACCGTGACGAACGTGGCCCGATGACGCGGCCTGATGAACTCGAGGAGTTCGGCAAACGAAACACGATCTGCGCTGGCGATCTTGGACATGACCTCAGCCTAATTCGATTTACGAGCTGACGCTCAGGGCATCTCGATGGTCTGAGCACGTGCGATTTCGTCGATTGCACGAATGACGTACGCGCTCTGAGCTTTCTTCACTCCGGTCGACAGACTTCCGATGACCAGAACCGCCGAACGCAGGTACGCGCCGTGCCCGATGCGGAACGAATCGTCCTCCAAATCCGAAATCCCGAGCGCCCCGGTGTAGACCGCAGCGAGCGCCTGCACGTCCAGATCCGGCAGCCACACGATTGTGGACTTGGCGCAGGCAGTCAGCGCATCCTGCACGTCCTCGCTGGACAAGCCGTCCGGATGCGTGTCCTCGAGCAATTCGCGCACGATCGCCGCGTGAACCGAGCTGACCTGCTCGAACGAGAGCCCGCGCAGTTCCTCGACAGCCACGAGCAGTCCGTCACGATTTGCCGCCCGCACCGCCGCGAGTGCGTCGGCCGTGGCATCGGCGATGTCACGGGCGACCTTCGGCCAATGCGTCGGCCAGCTCTGTTCTGGCGTCCGCTGTTCCGGCGTCCGCTGGTCTGGCGTCATCGTGGTATCTCCTCGGTCCTCGCGTTCATGCGGAAGCCTTCCACATCCCACCGACAGGCCAGGCGATCCGTCAGCGCAGCCGCTCCAACAAGGACATTGCGTTGTGCGGCGCAAAGCCTTTCATGTCGTTGTCGAAGTAGACGTACACGTCGAGGCCTTCGTCCATCCAATCCCGAAAGCGCTTGGACCACTTGTCCAGAGCTTCGTCGGTGTACCCACTCGCATACAGTTCCTTGTCCCCGTGCATCCGCACGTAGACAAAATCGGTAGTCGGAGTGGTGATGCGGGGATATCTGCCGGCGGTGTCTGCGACGACAAAACCGATGGAGTGCTCGCGCATCAGGTCCACGGCTTCGTCGGTCTCGAAGCTGGCGTGCCGCGCTTCCACCGCGTAGCGAATCGGCACGTCCCTCTCGGTCTGGGCGAACACTCGGTCTTCGGTGAGTTTGTCGTCGTGCTGTGCTGCCAGATCGGCTGCAGCCTGCGTGGTGCGGGGAAGACCGTCGAAGAAGTCGGTCAACCGCTGCGGTTCGAACTGCAGCGTCGGAGGTAGTTGCCACAGGATCGGTCCGAGTTTGGGGCCGAGGGCGAGTGTTCCGGCGGCGAAGAAGTTGGCGAGTCCGTCACGGGCGTCGAGCAGTCGTTTCATGTGCGTGATGTACCGGCCGCCCTTGATCGCGAACACAAAATCTTCGGGAGTTTCACTGCGCCATTTGGTGTAGCTTTCCGGCTTCTGCAGGGCATAGAACGAGCCATTGATCTCGATCGACGTCAATCTCTCTGCGGCATAAGATAATTCTTTGCGGTGAGCAAGACCTTTCGGATAGAAATCTCCGCGCCACGCGGGATACGTCCACCCGGAGATACCTACCCGAATATCTGCCATCGATTCAGACTAAGCGGCACTCGAGCGTTTTGACACTCCGTGTTTCAAACTCCGGCACTGAGCGCGACGGATACCGGTACGACGGTCAGGCACACCACCGCGCCGACGAACAACGCGATCACGAGGCGACGGTCCCACTTTCCGCGTGCACCACTGGCAGCCAGCATGAAGATCACAAAACCCACACACACGGACACGATAGTCACGATCACCGGAGTTCCAACCATGCCGTGATTGTCCCCTACCCATTGCCACCGAGCGCCCTACGGGTACACGATCGAAGTACCCATCCCGAGCAAGGAGTGGAAATGCCGAAATACCTCTGGCAAGTGACGTACTCACCTTCCGGCGCCGCCGGCCTACAGCAGGAGGGAGGCACTGCGCGGCGCGACGCGATAACCCGAATGGTCGAAAGCATCGGCGGCACAGTCGAATCCTGCCACTTCGCACTGGGCGGTCACGACATGTTCGTCATCGGCAACCTACCGGACGACGTCGCGGCAGCCGCATTGAGCATTCGCACGGCTGCGGCAGGTGCAGCACGCTCGGAGTCGATCACGCTGCTCACGCCGGAGCAGATCGACGAGGCAGTCAAGCGACCGACCGACTACCGCGCGCCGGGCAAATGACGACGGAAGGAATAGATCCCGGCAGCAGCCGAGTTGCACCCGCTGTGACGGAGACTACGAAAACACCTGACCTGGGCACCTACGGAATCTGGCGAGGAGCGGCTGGTTTGCCGCCGGGACTGGGAACAGCGATCGAGAAACTCGGTTTCGGCACCATCTGGATCGGCGGCTCACCACGCGCCGATCTACGGATCGCCGAGAAACTTCTCGACGCGACCGAGCACATCACCGTGGCAACCGGAATCGTCAACATCTGGTCCTCACCTGCGGCCGAGGTGGCGGAGTCCTATCACCGACTCGAAGCCGCACATCCGGGGCGATTCCTGCTCGGCGTAGGCGTCGGACATCCGGAGGCGACCGGCGACTACACCAAGCCGTACGCCTCGCTCGTGTCGTACCTCGACGAACTCGACGAGGCCCAGGTCCCGGAATCGCGGCGCGTCCTCGCCGCACTGGGACCGAAAGTGTTGAAACTGTCCGCAGATCGCGCTGCCGGCGCGCATCCGTACCTGACCATCCCCGAACACACCGCCGAAGCTCGTGAAATCCTCGGCCCTTCGAAGATTCTTGCCCCCGAGCACAAGGTTGTTCTGGAAACCGATCCGGAGAAGGCCAGAGCAATCGGTCGCCCCGCCGTCGCCAACCCGTATCTGTATCTGCGCAACTACACGAGCAATCTCGAGCGCCTCGGTTTTGCGCCCGAAGAGTTGGCGAACGAAGGAAACGATCGTGTCATCGACGCTCTGGTTGCGCGCGGTACCGCGAAGTCCATCGCGGATCGACTTCGGGAGCATGTCGCGGCAGGTGCCGATCACGTTGCGATCCAAGCACTTCCCGCCGAGGGTGATCCGCTCGCGACCTACGAAGCACTGGCAGCCGAACTCTTCGACTGATCAGACAACCCTTGACTTGGATAAGTTGTGTCCGAGTATACTTGGACACGACTTATCCGAGTAAAGGAGAAAATCGTGAAGATCGTCATTTTCGGAAGCGGACTGATCGGAAGCCAGGTCGCCGCCAAGCTCGCTGACGCCGGGCACGACGTGAAGGCGCTCGGCCGGGCAGACGGGATCGACATCACCACCGGCGCAGGAATCGCCGAAGCAGTCGATGGTGCCGACGTCGTCGTGGATCTGACCAATTCCCCGTCGTGGTCGGACGAAGACGTCTTGGCCTTCTTCCATGACGGAACCAGCCATATCCTCGCCGCAGAAGAGAAGGCGGGCGTCGGTCACCACGTCATCCTGTCCATCGTCGGCGCCGATCGACTGCCCGATTCCGGGTACATGCGAGCCAAAATCGCCCAGGAAGACCTGGTCAAAGCCGGCCCGACCCCATACACGATCGTCCGATCGACCCAGTTCTTCGAGTTCGTCGCCGGAATCGCCGACGCCGGAACCACCGACGGCACGGTCCATGCAACACAGGCACATCTGCAGCCCATCGCATCACGGGACGTCGTTTCTCACGTCGCCGAGGTAGTGACCGGTGCGCCGCGTGACGGCACGGTCGAAATCGCCGGGCCCGAACCACTGGGCATCGACGAACTGGTCCGGCGCCTGTTCGTCGTCACCGGCGACAAGCGCTCGGTGATCTCCGACCCCGAGGCCGGGTACTTCGGTGCGAAACTCGACAACTCGGCACTCACCCCGACACCCGGCGCCGACGCATGGATCGCGCGGACAACGTACGACGCGTGGCTTGCCGAGAAGGCCTGACGTCGACCACTCGAGCGACGTCCGGCCCGCATCACGTTCCACCACGTCGATAGAGTTCAACCATGAAGCTTTCCGGAGGCGTGGAGTGGTCACTCCACTGCTGTGTGGTTCTCAGCCAGGCCGAGGGGCCGGTACCCACAGCCAGACTCGCCGAACTTCACGGGGTGTCGAAGACATACCTGGCGAAGCATCTGCGAGCGCTCGCGCACGCCGGTCTGGTCAATCCGACCGAGGGCCGAGACGGTGGGTACGTCCTCACCCGGGCTCCCGAGAAAATCACCGTTCTCGACGTCGTCCAGGCGGTTGACGGCACTGAACCTGCGTTCCGGTGCACGGAGATTCGACAGCAAGGAATCCTCGCCGCTCCACCGGAGCAATGCCGTTCCGCCTGCGGAATTGCCAAAGTCATGGCCGACGCCGAAAAAGCCTGGCGCGCATCGCTGTCGGGAGTCACGATTGCAGATCTTGCTGCAACCCTGGATCTTCCGGCACTCAGAAAGATCCTGACCACACCGATCGCACCTTAGAGCGGCCCACACCTCACGAGGCATCAATCCATCGTTCAACTATCGGGTACCTTGTTCGGGGATCAAATCTTGACGAAGAATCTTCCGGGAATTTTCGCAAGATCTCGGAGGGGGTTTCATGGGAGTCAGTGGCGCTGCGGGGTTGGGGCAGAACATTCGTCAAACAACTGGACTGTTGCGTCGCTGGTGGTCTCTTGCCTACGACGGTGAATGGTTCCCTCGGTTTCTGGCTGCTCGATCGATGTTGGGGACAGCCAGAGTGGTCGTCACCTTTTGGTGCGCCGTGTTCGTGGCACTCGCCGTACTGGCTCAATTCGTGAAGGGTGGCGCAACCGACCTCCCTGAACGGCTCGCGGCGGGCGCAGCATGCATGATCGCGCTCTACTGCATGATTCGCTGGTCACTCGGACGGTCCTGGCCGAGCCACCACCAATCCGTTCGTTTCATTTCGCTCACCAATATCTGCTTGTCCTTGATACTTCTCGCCGGAATCCATTCGAGCTTCCTGGCGTTGACCGGCGCCGTTCTGTTCGTGGTCGTCGCGAACTATTCGTCGGTATTCCACAGCCCTCGAATAGTCACGGCACAGATCGTCGGCGCGCTGTTCGTCGTTGCCCTACTGACAATTCGCGCTGTAACCGATCCGGATACCGATTCTTCGCTGTCGGTGTCCACTGGATTCGTCATCGGGTGTGTTATCGCGTCCGCCGCGATGACCGTGCATTTCCTCGTCTTGTACCTGACCGACGATGCACGACACTCTTGGCGCGATCCACTCACCGCTGCTCTGAACCGACGTGGGCTGCACAACGTCTGGCAACAGCTGTTCGGTGTCGGCGAACTCCAAGGACACGTTGTCCTCGCGGTGGTGATCGATGTCGATTCGTTCAAGAGCGTGAACGACAAACTGGGTCACGCAGAAGGTGATCGGATGCTGGTGACAGTCGGTCGGCGTCTGAACTCAGCGGTCGGAGAGGTCGGGTTGGTTGCCCGGACAGGCGGCGACGAGTTCGTGATTCTCATGCCCGTGGAGCCACGTCGCATCGAACAAACCGTGGTCGACATTCACAATTCGATATCGCGGCCCGCCGGTCGGCAGTCGATTTCCGTGAGCGTAGGAGCCAGCGTGTGGCTGTCCTCGACAATCCCGGACGCTTCAGGAACCATCGATCGGATACTTGCCGACGCCGACAACGCGATGTATCGAGCCAAGCGACGGAGTGGAGACCAGGTGGCCTGGGCGGTAACGCATCTGAGCTGATCGACAGGTCTACTTGCCGACCGAACTCAGAGCGCCGCTTCGCTGTCGTTCGCCGGATCCAACTGATCCTGGGTTGCCGCCCAACTCGCCAAGAGTTTGAGTGCGTCAGCCGTGGGCGTCCCCGGCGCCGCTGTGTAGACCAGCAGCGTCAGCCCGGGATTGGACGGCAGTTCCATCGCCTCGAAGTTCAGCTCCAGGTCGCCGACGACGGGGTGACGAACCTTCTTGAATCCCGTCCGATGAAAGCGCACATTGTGCTTCGCCCACCGGGTGCGGAATACCTCACTGCGAGTGGCAAGTTCACCGATGAGCTCGGTCAGCGCCTTGTCATGGGGATTGCGTCCCGCTTCCGAGCGGAGCATCGCGGCGATGTCGTCTGCCGCGCGCTCCCAATCTACGAAGAAGTCCTGCGACGCCGGGTCCAGGTACACGAAGCGGGCGTTGTTCGCCGGCCTACGCGGATCAGCCAAGACTGGCGAATACAACGCGCGCGCCATGCGATTGGCCGCCAGCATGTCGTGCCTGGCATTGCGTACCCACGCCGGCGCGTCGGTGATGGCGTCGAGTATCTGCTGAATCGCCGGGCTCACGCCCTTGGGGGCGGGCCGCTTTCTACTCGGTGCGCCTGCACTGGCGGCCTTCGCGAGGTCGTACAAATGGGTAGTTTCGGCTTCGTCGAGTTGCAGTGCTCGGGAAAGACTTTCGAGCACCGAGTCCGACGCTCCCGCCAAATTTCCGCGTTCCATGCGCACGTAGTAGTCGATGCTCACACCGGCGAGCAGAGCGACTTCCTCACGGCGCAACCCCTTGACGCGACGGTTTCCGCCGTAAGCCGGGAGCCCTGCCTGCTCGGGTGTGATGCGAGCACGACGGGAGCTGAGGAATTCGCGGATCTCGGCTCGGTTGTCCATGCAGTTCACGTTACTCGAGCGGCGAAGACCGAGGGAGGTACTGCCGTTACCTGGAACAACAGACACTCCCGCGCTCGCGAGGCGCCGCGTTGACTGATTGCAGTCGACCGGTTCACGCAGAAACGTCGACTTCCAAGCACGCGACACCAGAAGCAAGAGGGGACACCATGCGAGCAACCATCATGTACGGCGCCGGAGACGTTCGGGTCGAGACCGTGCCCGATCCGGTACTGCAGCAGCCGACGGACGCGATCGTGCGGGTCGTCAGGGCCTGCGTTTGCGGCTCTGACCTGCACCCTTACCACAACATGCCGGCAACACCCGGTGGTTCCCCGATGGGCCACGAATTTGTCGGAGTAGTTGAAGAGACCGGTCGCGAGGTGTCCACGTTGAAGAAGGGCGACTTCGTCATCGCCCCCTTCGCCTGGTCCGACGGGACCTGCGACTTCTGCCGCGAAGGCTTGCAGACGTCCTGCCGACACGGCGGCTTCTGGGCCGGAAACGGGATCGGAGGCGGGCAGGCGGAGGCCATCCGAGTGCCGTTGGCAGACGGCACCCTGGTCAAGGCGCCGGTCGGTCAGGACTCCGAACTCCTGCCGTCACTGCTCACGCTCTCCGACGTCTTCGGCACCGGCTATCACGCGGCGGTCAAGGGTGGCGTCAACCAACGCACGACGGTCACGGTCATCGGCGATGGAGCCGTGGGGCTGATGGCAGTGCTCTCCGCCAAACGCCTCGGCGCCGAGCGCATCATCCTCATGGGGCGCCACAAGACCCGCACGGATCTCGGTCTCGAGTTCGGAGCCACCGATGTAGTTGCCGAACGTGGGGACGAGGGCATCGAGAAAGTCCGCGAACTGACCGGAGGCGACGGCACTCATGTCGTCCTCGAAGCGGTAGGTCACATGCCTGCCTACGAGCAGTCACTCGGAGTTGTCCGACCGGGCGGCGTCATCAGTCGAGTCGGAGTACCCCAATACGAAGAAGCCCCAATCGGATTCGGGACGCTCTTCGGACCCAACATCACGCTCACCGGTGGACCGGCTCCGGTGCGCGCGTACATCGAAGAGCTGATGCCGGATGTTCTCGACGGAAAGATCGAGCCGGGCAAGGTCTTCGACCACACCGTCGGGCTCGACGACGTAGCGGAAGGCTATCGAGCCATGGACTCCCGTGAATCGTTGAAGGTCCTCGTCCGCCCGTAATCCACCACTTGCGAACGTCCACCACTTGCGAAGAAGAAGCGCGTGACCCACACTGCCAACCGTCCCGTTGCCGGTCGCATCAATTCCACCGCGATCCTGGCGATCATTCTGATCAGCTATTTCATGATCCTGCTAGACAATTCGATCATCTTCACCGGGCTACCCAGCATCCAAAGCAGCTTGGGTTACTCGGCAACCGGGCTGTCCTGGGTCCAGGACGCCTACACCCTGGTGTTCGGCGGCCTTCTCCTGCTGGGCGCTCGTCTCGGGGATATCTTCGGCCGTCGTCGCGTATTCGTCTCCGGTCTCGCAATTTTCGCGATTGCGTCGTTTCTCGTCGGGGTCGCGCCGAACGGTTGGTGGCTCATCGCGGCGCGCGCTCTCCAAGGCGTCGGAGCCGCAGTGGTGGCCCCGGCGTCGCTGTCACTGCTGACCGCCAGTTTCCCGCCCGGGCCGGAGCGAACGCGCGCTGTTGCCTGGTACGGCGCTGCCGCAGGAATAGGCGCCAGCCTCGGACTCGTGATCGGCGGCGCCCTTGCCGACTGGGTGTCTTGGCGCGCAGGCTTTTTCATCAACGTTCCGATCGGAATCGCGATGATCGCGCTCGCGCCCCGGTTCATTCCGGAAACCGAACCCAACTCCGGACGTTTCGATGTGGCGGGCGCTGTTCTCGCCACACTCGGCATGACCGCACTCGTCTTCGGCACCGTCAACTCGGCCGAAGCGGGGTGGACCTCACGGATCACTGTTGCGACACTGGCGGCCGGGGCGATACTACTGACCTTGCTCTTCCTCAACGAAGCGAGAGCGGAGCAGCCGATCATGCCACTGCGGTTGTTCCGCAGCCGGGAGCGATCCGGGGCGTACGCCGCCCGAATGCTCTATCTGGGCGCCATGATCGGATTTTTCTACTTCACGACTCAGCTACTCCAAGGCGTCATGGGCTTCAGCGCGTTCCAAGCTGGCATCGCCTTCTTCCCGATGACGATCGTCAATTTTGCTGTGGCGATGCTGATTCCGCGACTGACACCACGATTCGGAAATTCCGCAATTCTGTCGGTTGGCATTGCCGTCACCCTCGCCGGGATGGCGTGGCTCAGTCTGGTCCATCCCGGTAGCACGTATCTCACTGCGATAGCACTTCCGATGATATTGATCGGCGCCGGGCAGGGGTTGGCTTTCGCTCCGCTGACTTCTGCCGGTATCTCCGGGGTAGAGGCCGAGGATGCCGGTGCCGCATCAGGATTGGTCAACACTGCACACCAACTGGGCAGTGCTCTCGGACTCGGCATCCTCGTCGCAGTTTCCGCGGGCGCCGGAGCCTCTGCCGACGACGCTACAACGGCACTCACCGATCACGTATCAACGGCTCTCACCGCAGGCACCGCCCTGCTGGCCGCTTGTCTCGTCATCGTCCTCGCACTGATCGTCCCGGCTACGAGAACGCGAAGTACCACAAAGCAATTCGAACAGGAGAAAGGAAGCCGAGATGTCGCACTCGTGGACCGAGGCTGAACTGACCAAGATCGGTGGTGCCGAGGAATTGCAGATCTCCTCTAACCGCCGCGACGGCACCGCAAGGCCGTGCGTCACGATTTGGGTCGTCCGTGCCGACAACCAACTGCACGTGCGCTCGGCATACGGAACCGACAACCCGTGGTTCGTCCGAGCAACGGCAAGTGGAAGGGGCCGAATCCGCGCAGGAGGAATTGAGCGGGACGTGGTGTTCGAGTCCGCCGCACCGGATGCGCACTCGGCGATCGACTCCGCCTACCACACCAAGTACGACCGCTACGGCCCGCAGATCGTCGGCTCCGTCACCGGCCGCGCCGCCGCACCCAACACCATTCGACTTGTTCCGCTGACGCAGAACTGAACCGCCCCTTTCGATTCCGAGGAGACCTCATGGAACTCTTGAAGCCCCAGCCCACCAGCAAAGCACCCAGCGACTGGTTCACCGGCGACGTCTGGTGGGACGTCATCTACGCCGGCCAGGAGCCGTCGAGGATGCGCGCCAACATGGTTCGCTTTGCACCTTGTGCGCGAACCGACTGGCATTCCCATGTCCTCGGGCAGACCCTCCACATCGTCTCCGGGACCGCGCTGGTTCAAGCTCGCGGCGGCGAGATCGTCGAAGTTCACCCGGGCGAGACCATCTATACCCCGGCAGGAGAGGAACACTGGCACGGCGCGGCACCCGACCGTTTCATGACCCACCTTGCGCTGTGGGAAGGACCCGGCGACGGAAGCACCGAAACGACATGGGGCGACAAAGTCACCGATGAGGAATACAACGGTCCCCGCGCCAACCATCGCTGAGACCGGACACCACTCAGATACGTCGCATCACCGAAACAACCTTGCCCAAGATGGCCGCGCGATCGCCGTCGATGACGCTGTATGCGGGATTACGAGGCTCGAGGTACACGTGACCGTCGCGGCGTCGGAGCACCTTCACGGTGGCCTCGCCGTCGATCATCGCGGCGACGATCTCGCCGGAATGCGCCTCGTCCTGGCGCCGCACCACGACGACGTCGCCGTCGCAGATTGCTGCGTCGACCATCGACTCACCGCGCACCCGAAGTCCGAACACCGTGCCGGAGCCGACGAGCTCGCGGGGAAGCGCCAGCACCTCGTCGGCGTGCTCCTCCGCGAGGATCGGCGCGCCGGCCGCAATGTCACCGACGACCGGAACCGTCACGGTGTTCGACGACGACTGTTCCTTCGCTCCCACGAGGAACGGCCGCACGTCCAACTGCCGAGCCATGGCCGCTCCCCTACGGAGGAAGCCCTTCTCTTCGAGGCTCTTGAGGTGCTTGGATACCGTCGACGTCGAGCGCAGACCAACCGCGTCTCCAATCTGCCGTGTGCTCGGCGTGCACCCGTTGGCAGCCACGAGATCCCGGATGGTCATCAGAATCTGCTGCTGGCGGAGCGGCAGGGAGGAGGCGTCGAGGCCACCGAACATGTCGAGATCGTCGTAATCGGTCACGACGAGAATCGTAGTGAGGGGTCCCGACATCCAATCCAGGCAGCCGCAGCCTGCCAGAAACGGCACAGGCAGTTTGTTTCCCGAGTGGCGCATGGCACGCTGAGCTCATGGAGCCTCTCGAACCGATGCGCTCGGTGAGCGTTCCCGCCGACACTTATGCGTCGACGCCGATCTGGAAGTCGGCGCCGGTCACCTTGGCAACGGTGGGCGTGTTTGCCTACGCATTGATGTCCACGAGAACCGGCGTCGTCGAAGTTGCACTTGGTGCGGTGATCGCGATCGCCGGCGCCGCCCTCTACTGCATGTCAGTGATGCGCACGATCAGAGAAAACTCGGGCAGCCGCGTACCTCTGCTCGGAACCCCACCCGTCTCGCCCCGTGACGTCGACCTGCTCGCCGCGGCCGGGATGCCCTTGATCATGGGCGGATCGTTGCTGGTCATTCGATCAGCGGGCTGGACCTGGCCCTATCTCTACCTCGGACTGCTTGCCGTGATCATGGTTGCTGTCTATGTTCTTCCCGTGGTTGTGCACAACCGACGAACGCGGAAGCGAACTCACCGATCACAAACCCCGTGACGCTTGGGGACGTCGACGCAACATCACTAGCCCATTCACCGACGTCTGGGTGGTGCGACCGGTTCACCCCCCGGTGGAGTCGACTATGCGCTGGCGACCTTGCTATCAGGCACGACAGGAATGTCTACCTTGCTGAACTGCAGCACACCGTCTTCGATCTCGGCGTCGTGCATCAGCTTGCGGTCGCGGTAGTAATTGTTGACCACTTTCCACGCGCCGCGGGCACCCTGACGCGGCATTTCTCCGTCGCCGCGCTGGATGTAGCCCGAGGTCAGGGCTCCGCCCATGAGAGATTCTTCGGCGAAGTCCTCGGGTTCGGCGTGAACCTCGAAAGTCGTGTAGCTGCGATCGCGCATGATCTTGAGCACGCGACACAGATAGGACGCGGCCAGGTCAGCCTTGAGCGTCCACGACGCGTTGGTGTAGCCGAGAATCATCAGAAAGTTGGGAATGTCGGAGTAGAGCACGCTCTTGTAGGCCACAGTCTCGTTGAGCTTGACCGGCTCGCCGTCGATGCTCATGGTCGCGCCGCCCAGAATCTGTACGTTCAAGCCGGTCGCCGTGACGATGACGTCGGCCTCGATTTCGCGGCCCGACTCGGTCACGATGCCCTTCTCGGTGAACGTGGCGATACGGTCGGTGACGATGTCGGCCTTGCCGCTCTTGAGCACCTTGAACAGGTCCCCGTTGGGAACCACGCACAGGCGCTGATCCCACGGGTTGTAACTGGGTGTGAAGTGACGCAGGTCCACGTTCTTGCCGAGCTGCAGGCGGATCTGGGCGAGGAACAGCTTCTTGGCCAGCTTCGGGTTGGTGCGAGAAAGCTGAAAGCTGGCGCGTTGCAGTGCGATATTGCGGGCTCGACCAATCTTGTAAGCAATCTGGTCGGGAACGCGTGCGAGCTTGAGCCCCTTGGCAACAGGGTCCTCGGACGGAAGCGCCTGGATCCACGTGGGCGAGCGCTGCAGCATGGTGACGTGACCGGCGGTGGGGGCCATCGACGGGATCAGCGTGATCGCGGTGGCACCGGAACCGATGACCACTACCTTCTTTCCGGTGTAATCGAGATCCTCCGGCCAGTGCTGCGGGTGCACGATCTGACCGCGGAAGTCGTCCTCACCGGGGAAGGCGGGGCGGTAGCCCTTGTCGTAGTTGTAGTAACCACAGGCGCCGACGAGGACGTTCGCGGTCCACGTCTCGGTCTCCCCCGTCGACTCGACCAGGACGGTCACGGACCACTGCGCGGCGGTACGGTCGAAGTCCATAGACACGACCTTGCGGCCGAAGTTGATGTGGTCGGTGACGCCGTATTCCTTGGCGGTTTCCTCGACGTAGTCACGGATACTGGCGCCGTCTGCGAGCACTTTGGTGCCGATCCAAGGACGGAAACCGAATCCGAAGGTGAGCATGTCGGAGTCCGAACGGATGCCCGGGTACTTGAACAGGTCCCAGGTGCCACCGATGTTCTCGCGACGCTCGAGGATCGCGTAAGTGCTTCCGGTCTTCTCACGAATGAGGTGGCAAGCCGCGCCGATTCCGGACAAGCCAGCGCCGATGATCAGTACGTCGACATGCTTTGTCATGGAGGAAACTCGTTTCGTAGGTCGTCGCGAAGCTACATCTGGCGTCGGCAGTGGCCGAGAACGATCGGCCGGTTCAGGCCGGGTTCCCTAAGGTCAGCGCCAATGTACAGGGTATGTGCAACTGACGGTAACAGTCAATATCTCGACCCGACTGGGTACAGAACATTGAGAGTGCGACGCACCGCCTCGCGGAAACTCGATCGAGACGACTGAATGCCGCCAGCCACTGGAGAGTCGTTCACGTCGTCGACGGAACGTCCAATGGCTCGTCTACGCGGGATACTCATCGCCCAAATATTCAGCGCCCTAGCATAATTCGAAGGTCCACGATCAGGTGTCGGACGCGCGAGTCTCCATGGGCGGACGGACAACTGCGCTATCGCTGTCACCCTTCGTGCGCATCAGTGAAGAGGTCACTCCGATAACGAGCCCGCTGACGAAACCACGCTGAAACCAACGGTTTTGGATTCGCAACGCGGAAAACGGGCGGACTGGACCTCCGCCGGTGATGTAGTCGCTATGACACACTCCAGCACAGTCACGGTGTACACCACTCATAGCGATCGAGGGTTCGCCAATGCAATCGCTGCCGGAATAAGCGCCGGGGCTTATTCCGCGCCACAAACCGCAGACATGAGCCTGTTAAGGCACCACACCAGCGATCACGGTAGAGCGCTTGTTCTCCTACCCAGCGGGGGCGTCGATTGGCAGGTGAAGGAGCTTTCCGCACTCGAGGGATCGGTCCTGGTCGGCGATCTCAGTAGCGGCCGCTCCATGATTCGGGGGCTTGCTGCGGGCGCCCACTCCGCGCTCAACTCTCAACTCCCGTTCGCATCGCTGCTCGATGAGCTGCAGGCCGCACTCAACCCCAATTCCGCTCAACCTGCACACGAGAAGTCCTCGCTCGTACAACGCATCCGGTTGCGCACCGAAGAATCCGCACGAATCGGCAGTCTCACCGATCGCGAATTCGAGATCGTGGGTCTTCTCTACGGCGGTTCGAATGTCGACTCGATTGCTCGAACCGCCCACATCGCACCGACCACGGTTCGCGCCCACGTCCGAAGCATCCTGCAGAAACTGGGGGTGCACTCCCAACTGGAGGCATGCGCGATGCTCCGCCGCTCTGGTCACGACGCACGCAGACACCCGCTGGAACTTCGGATCGGACGCTTCTAGCAGGAAGTGCCCCAGACACACTCGTTGAGATGGGTGCTACCTCTGATCGAACTCGACCTTCGCAAAGATCGTCAATTTTGACGATTCGACGACGTGTCCGGACGTCGAAAATTGGTTCCTACACGACACCGAAGACACGAGCGAACATCGAAAGGTGCATTCAATCAATGGAATACACACGCACAGTGCCGCGGCATCTCGTCCACAGACATGCTGTTGCCGAGGTTTTCTTGACGGACTACCGGATCGAATCGGACTCGGCGTACCAGGTTGCTGTGCAACTCCCGCTCTCGCACCGGATATTCGACGTATCGAGCGAGCAACACGATCCACTCGGGGTGGCAGAAGCATTTCGACAGGCAGTGGTGCTTCTCTGCCACACCCGATACGAGATTCCACTGCACTACAAGTTCCTCATGGAAACATTCAGCTTCGAGATGTTGGATGCGCTCGACGTGCAACCAGTCGCGGAGCCGTTGAGTTTCTCGATGACAGCGGACAACCTCACTCATCGCGACGGAGCGGTCTCGGGTGTCGAAGTGTCGGGGATCCTCAGAGAGGGCAACCGGCACGTCGCCAGATGCAAAGCTGTTGCGCGAGGAGTCAGCCCCGAGGGATATCGTCGAATTCGGCAAGGACGAGAAGACCACCGCCCGAGCCGGCGCATCCTTCCTTCCGGAACCGCGGTGGTCGGATCGGAGCGAGTCGGACGCCTAACCGATGGAGATGTGCTCATCAGCACTGATCCTGCTCGGCACACGATGTTCTGCACTCCCGATCCGCGCAACCACTCCCTTTTCGACCACCCCGTCGACCACATCCCAGGAATGATTCTTTTCGAGGCCGCCCGACAAGCGGTCCGATTCCACATCGGCAACCCAGCAACCAAGATCGCCTCACTCTCGGCGGTCTTTCCGAGGTTCACTGAATGGGAAACGCCGTGCGAGGTGTCAACGACCCCCCTTGACGCGTCAGGCCATGTGCACCGAGTTCGGTTCACTCAAGAACTGGAAACCACCGCGGAACTTGAACTTACAGTTGCGGACCAATCATGAGAGGGAACGAACACGTTCTTCTCGTCGCGTCTTCCACGTCAAGCGCTCGGTGCTTCCCACTCTCTCGGTGCAAGCGCCGCCAGTTGCATGACGTGCGCCAACTTGTCCTCGCGGACGATCGTTGGCAGCACCAAGTTCCACATCTGACTCAACCGCTCGTACAGATCGGTTCTGCCCGTAAGCATTTCCGAGAGAATTTGCACTCCGGTGAACGACCCCACCACAAATCGAGCCAACGCGTCGATATCGGTGCCCGGGACGATATCGCCGGCTTCGGCGGCTTGGGTTGCCACCTGCTTGATAGCCTCGATCCAATCGAGATACGGCTGTTCGATGGGACCTTGAATACTGCCGATCTCCATCGTCAACCGCATGCCACCTCGCGCGATGGGCTCGGTCACAAGCTGCCGAGCCATCTCCTGCGAAACAAGCACCAGGGTTTCGACCGCGATGTCGGAATGCGCAGCAACCCTCCGGGTACCCTCCATCGCCATACCGTGCTGCGCTGCGATGACCGCGTGCGCAAGCTCCTCCTTCGACGCGAAATGAAAATACATCGCACCCTTGGACACGCCCCCGTGTTGCAAGATCGTGCCCAGACTGGCGGAGTACCCGAACTTCTCGAAGCTCTTCGCAGCACCCAAAATGACGGCCTGGCGCGTGAGGACCGCACGCTCCTGCATGATCTACCCAGCTCTCGTTGCCGACGGAATGAATCTCAACGATACGTCGAAAGACCCGGCAGCAACGCCCTCGACACGGACACACCATGACGACTCTGGTACTCGGAGCCACTGGTTTCATCGGCTCAGCAGTGATGAACCAGCTGGTTTCCCGGGACGGAAACGCTGCAATCGGTTTCGTTCGCACGGACAGCGCAGCCAAACAACTCAGCCGCAACGGAATTGCCGCCATTATCGGCGACATTGACGAAAGCGCCTCTCTACGAGTTGCAATGAGCCAGGCGTCGACCGTCATCTGCTGCGTGTCGTACGTGGGCGACGACGAACAACAGTGCGTTCACGTCAACGAACACGGCATACGAAACGTTGCGTCGTTCGCCGCCGCCGTAGGCGTCGAACGGCTGCTCTACGTCAGCACCGCCGCGGTGTACGGGCCAGGCCCGTTTCGAGACCTGCCCGTCAACGGCGCACCTCTCAAACCCCTCTCACCTGCCAGCCGCACGCGCGCCCTCGCCGAGGAGTTCGTGCGCGACGCCGGAGGCCTCGTCGTCCGGCCCCATCTCGTGTACGGACCCGGCGACAGATGGTTTCTGCCGACACTGACGCGAATCGTCTCTCGACTCGGCTCGATCATCGACAATGGTAGCGCGATCCTGTCAGTAGTCGACGTAAACCTACTCGCCCGATCTATCTACAAACTGTCGACAGAACAGCAATTTCGCTACGGCTCAACACTTCACGTCAACGAACCTGTCCCGCGGACAGTCATCGACCTTCTCGAGCATCATGCGCGGGAGACCAATTGGACTCTGCCCCAAAGCTCTATCCCCCGCGCCGACGCAGTGAAAGCTGCTGCCCAGCTGGGTCTCGACATGCACAAGATAGACATGATCAGTCTCGATCACTGGTTTCGGTCGAGACTGTACTGATGACACAAAGGTTGCTCTCGCCAAAACAACTGCCTCCCAAACTCTTCAGTTCTCATTCGGGATCATCCTGCGCAATGAACAGGACCTATTGCGCTGTCACTACAGACGAACAGTGCGAGCACTGATGGACGAAAACAATGGCTGCACAATGACGGCAGTGGTCGCGCCCGACACCGATTCTCTCAGGCAGATGGCGATCCACAGTTCCACTACCGGTGTCAGCTCCCGAAGTTCATGCCAGGGGTTGATGTGGGCGCACCAGCGCTGGGCAATGAGACCACCCAGGATGCTTGTTGCACCGCGTATGTGGTGTAAGGGAACATCGCCAGGTAGGGCTCGAGTCCTGGGTAGTCCGATACCCACATACTCGTCGGTTCATCGACGCTGCCGCAGGATGCCAGGACGACGTAGGAGCCGTCCGGGATATCGTTGATCGTCTGAACTGTTGTACCGGTGGGGATCACGCCGCTCTCGTAGATCGCCTGTCCTGGACCGATCGTGGCTTCGATTGGTGGCAGCACTCCGCCGGGCGCGTTCGCGAGCGAGGTGCTGCATTGCAGAGCTCCACCCGAATTGTTGGTGATGGTGTTGCTCACGGTCGAGCCGGAAGCACTGTAAGCGAAGGTGACGTCGGCAGCTGTGGAAGCTGAGGCCAGCGAGGGAGCAGCCATTGCCAACGGAAGAGCGGCAGCACCGATGAGGGCCGCTCGTGTGATCGAATGCATCGAATCTCCATCTCGTTCAGCCTGAAAGGTCGTCAGTTGATCTTGACATGAAACGAGACCAATTGGACGGATTCAACGTAGATTGATGTCTTCGCTAAAGACCACAGTTGGTGGCTATTTCAGAATGACCTGGGATGTCGATAAATTGAATGCCCGTTTCTTCTTCGAGTGCTGCCCACCGATCCCCTCGATTCGCGAGGCCGAAATCAGCCTGAGACTCACGACATTCCGGTATCCCGCAGGGTGATGTTCAGCCGCCCGGACGGCAGACCGATGTCGGGACTTGCACTTCCCGCAATAACTTTCGGCACTCCGTGATACGCGAACCGAGACTCCCCACCGAAGACGAAGAGATCACCCGAATGGAGTTCGACGTCGGTGTACGGCTTGTTCCGATTCTCGGAATTCCCGAACCGAAAGACACAACTCTGCCCGACGCTCAGTGAGACGACGGGAGCGTCGCAGCGCTCGTCCTTGTCCTGATGCATGCCCATCCGAGCGCCCTCGTCGTAGAAATTGATCAGCGCAGTGTCCGGCGTGTACCGCTCCCCCACAGTCGGACCATCATAGGCCGCGGCAACTGCGCTACGGCCGAGGCCAACGAGCCAGTCGGGCACAGCGGCAACCGGTTCACCGTTCACGTCGTCGGCGGTGCGCGTGTATTTGTACGGCTGCCAGTGCCAACCGAGACAGACTGTTTGCACCGACATCTTGTGCCCACCAGGGACGACGGCCGAGCGCATCGGTACGGGTGCGGTCGCCCACCGTCGGCACTCGGCCACCAAGGTGCGCTGTTGTTCGATGCTGAGCCAATCCGGAACGAGAATCGCCCCTGGCGCCACTTCCATTCGTGGCCGAGGAATCAAAGCGTTCATGAATTCCACGCTAATCGGTTTCGCAGCATTGACACCCTCCGCATGGACCCGTAGCGTAATCAACAGATTGGTTGATAAAGGAGATGGTTGACAAGTGATCGTGGATCCAGGGGCAGACGAGCGTCTCGACAAAGCGTTCATGGCGCTCGCCGACCCGGTACGACGGCGGATCATCGCCCGCCTGAGCACCGGCCCCCAAACGGTCAACGATTTGGCCGAGCCGTTCGAGATCACGAAACAGGCCGTCTCCAAACATATTCAGGTACTCGAAGCCGCGGGTTTGGTCACCCGCAGCCGCGAAGCCCAGAGGCGGCCGGTGCATCTCAACGCCGCAACTCTCGAGGCTTTGACCGCCTGGATCGACCACTATCGACTGATCCACGAACAACAGTTCCGCAAGCTCGATCACCTACTCAGCACCACACAGAAGGAGACTTAGCCATGGCTACCACCAATCCCGTCAGCATCACGGCTCCTGAGGGCGTGCCGTACATCGACATCACCCGCGAATTCGACGCACCCGTCAGTGCCGTCTTCGCAGCTCATTCGAATCCCGAACTGGTCAAGCAGTGGCTCGGCCCCAACGGATACGAGATGGAAATCGACGAATACGAGTTCGTGAGCGGCGGTCGATACAAGTACGTCCATCGCAACCCCGAGGGCGAAGAGTTCCGGTTCAACGGTGTATTTCACGTTGTTCGCGAGAACGACTTTGCCATCCAGACTTTCGAATACGAGGGATTTCCCGACGTCGTCAGCATCGAATCGATCACGTTCGAGGACCTGGGCAACGGACGCACCCGTCTCTCCGGCCATTCCGTATATCCGAGCCTCGAAGCGCGAGACGGAATGATCGAGAGCAATATGGAGCTCGGCGTCACCGAAGGTTACGAACGCCTGGACAAGATCGTCGCGCAACTCTGACCACCTGTTTACCCGAACCTCTTCAGCGAAAGGCAGTTTCATGGACTGGACCCTCGAAGTAGTCATCGTTCCCGTCAGTGACCTCGGCCGCTCCATCGAGTTCTACCGTGACAAGGTCGGTTTCGATCTCGACCACCACACCGTCAACGAACACATGACGGTCGCCCAGCTCACTCCGCGTGGTTCGGGCTGCTCGATCGTCATCGGCAACCTGCCGTCGCAAACCGAGATGGCCCCTGGTTCGTTGAAGGGATTGCAGTTGGTCGTGGCAGACGCTGCAACGGCTCGCCAAGAGCTCATCGACCGCGGCGTCGATGCCAGTGAGGTCACCGTCTTCGACGAGCGTGACGGGGGCACCTTCTTCGGATTCGCCGACCCGGACGGCAATACCTGGGCTGTCCAGCAGCTGAAGGTCCGCGGCGACAAGCCGCTCATTCCGAAGGAGTACCGCGACCGCTTCGGCGCGTAGCAACTGCCTTCCAGGCTGCGTAACCTTCGGGCATGCAGACGGCACAGGGGCGATAGCCGGCCGCAATCGCGGTCGGCTCGTCCGCGAAGAACACCCGACTGGCGACATACCCACCACGCGCGATTGCCTGCGCAGCCCCTCGACAGTCGAGTCGACCGTAGATCTTCGTTTTCCGATGTCCACCAAGCACACCGGGCGTCGAACTCTCGTAGGGTTTGTTGCGAGCGTCGCGGAGAATGTACGTCTTACTCAGCATCATGAAGCACCAATCCCAATGTTCGACGCGTGCCGGATTGCACCACACTGACACCATGTCGCACAGGGGCTCTCGACCACCCCCGCGAACTCTGCACCGGTCGATCCCGCGTGGTGAAGATCAACGCGTGACCTTGCTCGAGAACTGTCACCGTCCCTTTCGACTGGGCGCGCGGCCGCTGTTCCACGAGCAAGAACTCGCCGCCGGCGTGGTCGATGCGAGGTCTGTCGAGCCCGATCACGACTTGCAAGGGAAACACCAACTCTCCGTACAAGTCCCGATGCAATGCATTCCAGTCACCAGGTCCGTAGGACAGAAGGATCGGGGTAGGGCGATTCTGACCGGCGTCGTGACACTGATCGATCCATTCTTCGAAAGAATCCGGCCACGGTGCACCCTCGCCCAGCTTGAACGCCCACTCCCGCGCCACGGGCAGCAGGTGTCGGTAGAAGGCGGATCGCATAGCCGTGATCGGCTCCGGTACGGGATCGCCGAAGTACCGGTACTCCCCCTGGCCGAAGCGGTATCGAGCCATGTCGATGGTGCTCCGGAACCGGTCGACGTCCGAGTACCAGGAAGCAATTTCGCGGCACTCCGACTCGTCGAGTATCGGCGCCGTCTGGGCACACCCACTGGAGTTGATTCCCTCGATCAGCGCAGGCCAATCGAGGGAATCAACTCGAGCAGACAGATCGGTGAAGAGGTCCATACGTCGTAGACGACGCGGCGGTCAGGAATGTGAGAATGCCAGCAGCTGGTCAGCCAGATTGTTGTACGTACGGGCGATCCCGGCATAACTGAGCACGGGTTCCGGATTCCAGGTCCCGATCTTTCCCGCCTTCACCGCGGGCAAGTTGGACCACGCAGGATTGGTTCCGAGCGTATCCAGTTGCAAACTGGACGGGCGATCGTCGAGGAAGATCATGTCGGCCGGATAGTGGTCCGCCATCTCCCAAGCCAGTTTCTCGACGTAGACCGACGATCCCTCGGCCGGATCGACGACGGCAAGTCCCAATCCCGCCAGGTCTGCGAGGATCGGGAATCCCGAAAGACTGACACGAATCGTGTCCGCATCTGCGGACGCGAACAAAACCTGTGAATTATTCAGCGAAGAAGCAACTTTGGAGATCCGCGCACGCGCAGCGTCGTAGCCTTTTCGCTGAGCCTCCATATCCTGGTCCGCTCCGAGTTCCACGGCCAGTTCCACGATCTCTTGCACGGTTCGGTCGATGGTTCCTGCTGCCGTTTCCACGAACAGTACTGTCGACAAGCCTTTCACCGCATCCAAGTTCGCCTCGTCTAGTAGTGCCGAACCACGCAACTGAGGGACGATGACGACGTCCGACTCCAGCGCAGCGATCTTCTCGAGTTCCACTTGTCCCCAGAGCTGCCCGACCATGTCGGTCTTCGAGAAATCCAAGTTGCCGGAGATGCTGGTGTCCGTTGATCCCGGTGATCGTGTCAGCGCCCCGAAAACACCGACAGGCACCAGTCCGTAATCCCAGAGAGCGCCCGCGATACCGGTGTAGGTGACAAATGTCCTCGGCGGTGAATCTAATTCGATCAGGTTGCCGCGATCATCGGTGAAGGACCAGCCTGCATCGCCTTCACCCCCGGCGTCTGCGCCCGAACGCGAGCAACCGGCCGCTGCCAGCGCAGCAGCCAATCCTGCTGCAGCGCCGAGGAACCTGCGGCGACTCCAGTCCATCTCGAGATGCCGGTGCGGTCGTGGAGTGAACAGCGTGGTCATGTGTGTGCCCTTTCGGCGATTGGCTGAACTGTTGCAGGAGTTGACGAACGAGAAAAGAGAAGGATCGATACCAAACCCGTGAGCATTCCGACGCCGGCGCAGAAGACCAACGGCCACAGCAAGGCGAACTCGTCCGGACCGGCGAAGAGAGAGCCGCACAACGCAATTCCGACGGCAAGCCCGAATTGACGCGACGAGTTGGCTGTCGCCGAAGCCGTCCCGGCGCGCTCTGCCGGGGCGTCCGACATCGCGGCACCCGGCAGCACCGGCGACACCATCGCGGAACCGACACCGGTCAGAATCAGCCCGGCGATCAGCGCGGCGATCAGCGCGGGCCAGACCGGCTCGGCGAGAACGTACAGCATGGCCACGCAACCGATTCCGCAGAGAACCGTCCCGAATCCGAGCGACAGTCGAAGGTCGACTCGCTGAAGCCGTGATCCACACAGCGCCGACACGAAGACAAAAGCGAGCGGTTGAATCGAGAGCACGAGTGCGGCCGCCGATGCCGACAGTTCCAGCCCGTTCTGCAGCCACAATGAAAGGACTACGAGCGGGCCGTAGGCCGCGAGGTAGTACCCGAACGCAGCGACGAGGACGCCGTCGAATTTCAGGGATCGGAACAATGCCGGATCGAGCATCGGACTGCTGCCTCGACGCTGCCAGGACACAAACGCCGTCAGCGCACCGATTGCGATCAGGAAGGCAAGAACTGTCGACGACGAAGCCCACCCGATGTCGCCGCCCCACGTCACGCCGAGAACCGCGGCAACGGCAGCGAGGGTGAACAAAACGATTCCGGCCCAGTCGATGTTGCCGTCGCCGCGCTCACTGTCGGCGAAACAGAACACAGCCATTGCGAGCGCTACTGCGGCCACGGGGATTCCGAAATAGAAGACCGCACGCCAGTCGAAGGACTGCGTCAGCAGCCCTCCTGCAACGTTCCCGATTCCCGCCGCCAATCCAGCGACGGCGCCCCACGCAGCAAAGGCGACGTGACGATCGCGGCCCGAATATGCGTCGCCGAGCAGAGGCAGGAGCGTCGCGAACATCGCCGCACCGGCAATTCCTTGCGCGCCGCGAGCAACGACCAGAACCGTGACGTCCGGGGCAATCGCGCACACGGCCGTTGCAACCAGGAACACGACCAGTCCGCATATGTAGAGGCGTTTACGTCCCCACGCATCGCCGAGCGCGCCCATGCCCACCAGAAGCGCGGCAAGAGCCAGCGTGTAGGCGTCGACGACCCAGGACATCGCGCCCGTACTGCCGTCCAAACCGACTGCGATGGCCGGCACCGCGATTGTCGTGATGGTGGCGTACGTCAGTAACAGGAAAGTTCCGATGCATGCGGCGATGAGCGGCAGCCATCGTCGTGCCGACATGGTCAACCTCCGGATAGGGCGGTAAGTGCGCCCTAACTATGAAGGTTCAAGTCAACTTGAAGTCAAGCGCCGCTTCGACGCGTATGTCGAGCTGCTCGAGCAACCACGGGCACTGCATCGGACGCTCTTGCCGACACGTCAGGTGATGCTCGAGGATCAGTTTCGCTCGCGTAGCAGCGGCGATCTGCGCCTCGAGTGTCGACACTTGATCTGCGAGAACCGTCGAGAACTGGTCGGACGTGGTGTCGGTTTCGATGAAGGACCGCACCTGTTCCAAGGACATTCCCGTCTCGGTGTACATCCGGATCAATGCCAGCCGGCGCAGCTCACGCTGCCCGTACCAGCGTTTGCCGCCAGTTCGCGACCGCGCGGACAGCAGTCCTTCGTCCTCGTAGTAGCGCAAGGTCGACGCCGCAATTCCGAACGATTTTGCAACCTCGCCGATCGGGATCAAGTGCTCACGCATTCACCGATCGTAGGCTGAACGCGTAGGCGGTTCCGGCAGTTATGTGTGACTTGGCATACTGACTAACGGAAGGGGTCGCGTAAGTGATCTCACGGCAAAATGCTGGATGCGCTCGTAGAACGAGGGAGAGCTGTGCTGGATCCAACGCGACCTGTCGGGCCGTACTCGTCAGGAGTGCCCGCCACTGCCCTCGAAGTCCACATGCCGGACCTCGAACGCTTCGGCCTCGCCCAGTTGTGGCGTTCCGCGATCATCGCCGTCGTGTTGTCGACGTCGATCATGCTGGCACTGATCGTGTGGCCTTTCCGCAAGCGTGGACGCACGTGGGCTGACGCTGCCTCCGACGGGATGGTCGACGGCTTCATCGCGCTGGGTCCCACCTTCGTCAAGCTCGGTCAACTGGTCGCGTCGTCGTCCGGCCTGTTCCCCGGCCCCGTCGCCAATGCATGCCTACGTTGCCTCGACGACGTTCCGTCATTTCCTGCCGAGCAGGCCAGAAGCGTCGTGCACGAAGACCTCGGATACTCCGTAGACGACCTGTTCGCGAAATTCGACGACGTACCTCTCGCGGCCGCGTCGGTAGCGCAGGTACACGCGTGCGTTCTGCACGATGGCCGCGAGGCCGTCATCAAGATCCAGCGTCCGGACATCTATGCGCGGATGCTGATCGACCTGAGGGCGGCGTACTGGGGCGCGAACATCCTCGAGAAGTTTGTCGAGTTCCTTCGAATTGCCAATGCCACCGCCATCATTCGCGATCTGCACAACGCAACGATGACGGAGTTGAACAGCGCGGTCGAGGCCGACCGGCAGACCACATTCCGGAACAACATCAGCGCATTCGGTGACAACAAAGGAGTCACGACACCGGAGGTGTACTGGGACTACTGTGGTCCCCGCGTCATCTGTATGGAACGCATGCGCGGCGTTCCACTGGATCGGTTCGTCGCCGGTCCGGACGGCATCGACGAAGCCCGCATGCTGATCCGGCGCGGAGTGAAGGTCTGGCTCGAATCAGTCATCGTTCACGGTCCGTTCCACGGAGATGTCCATGCGGGAAATTTGTGGGTCCTCGACGACGGCCGGATAGCGATGCTCGACTTCGGCATCGTCGGCGTCCTTCCCGAGACATGGAGATCCATCCTTTCCGACATGTTCCGAGCCACCCTCATCGACGGTGATTTCGCCCGTGTCGCCCGCGGAATTCGATCCTTGGGATATGCAACCGACTACGAAGTCGACGACGATCAGCTCGGCATGCAGGTCGCAACGGCCCTGGCCCCGATTCTCGGCCGTGACCTCGGTGAACTCAAGCTCAGTGAATTGATCATGGCACTGATTCAGTTGGGCAAGCAGTGGGGTGTTGCGAGTCCCGAGGAATTGGTTCTTTTCGGTAAACAACTCGGATACTTCGAGCGATATGCGACGGCGTTGGCACCTGGTTGGGTGATCGGACAAGACCTTTATCTGTTCAAGAACGTTTTTCCAGAGGCAGTCGCCGAAAAGGTGCAGGAACTCGGCATCACCATGCCTGACGAATAAATTTGTCCCCTATTTCCTTATTCTGCATTTCGTCTGTCGGGGTTAGCCTGTAATGACCCACCGGCCGAGGAGCAAATGTGCAGCCACTTTCTGTAGCCCTCCCGCAAGCGTCGACAGGTCCGAGGAATAACGGGCCGAGTGTCGGCACCACCCTCGGCGCCCTCATGCATTCCACGGACAAGTCCGTGATCGAACTTCTGGAAAGCCCGGAAGGACTCGATGTCGAAATCCGTTCGATCGCCCTCGTCGAGTCCTCCGATATCGACGGCACCGACAGCCGTGGTGCGATCTCCGACATCTACCTCCCCGTAGGGGTGCCCGAATCGACGTTGACGCAGTGGCTGCGAAAGTTCGAAGGCAGGCAGGCGAGGCGTCGCCCGAAGCTTCTGCTCGTCAAGAATGCGCGCGAGGCGACGACGGTTCTCACCGCCGCACGTAACATCGGGATCGCAGTGGCCGCGGTACATCCGCAGGCTAGTTCCGGGCACGTCTATTCGCTCGTACTACGGCTTCTGACACAGAGCATGTACCGTTCGCGGGCCGTCGCAGGAGTTGTGGCCGGTGGTGATTCGGATCTGTTCGCGCTCTCGGAAACGATCGCCGAATTGACTGGCGGACTCGTGACGATCGACGACACGGCACTCCACGTCATCGCATATTCCTCTGCTCACGAAGGCGAAGACGAACTCCGTCAGCTCTCCATACTCGGCCGGGAGTGGCCGATCGAATACACCGAATGGATAGAGAGCAGAGGCGTGTTCGAGCATCTCAGGCGATCGGACGAGGTCATCAGTCTGCCCTCCGAGCCGAGCATCGGAGCCGCGCAGAGGCTGGCTGTGAGCATCACCCGCCCGGACCTGTCAGCGCCGACGGGCTCTGTTGCACACCAACACAATCTCGGCAGCATCTGGGTGCAGCGCGCCTCTGAACCTCTTTCCCACGACGCCCAAGCGGTATTGCGGGGTGCAGCGGCGGTCGCCGCACGCATTCTCATGCGTACCTTGGACGCCTCCAGCCGCGAGAATGCCCAAGTGCAAAGGCTGTTCGGCGTTCGCTCCGGTGGGGTCGACATGCACTCGCTGGCCGGTTCTTTCGGCATCAACACCGACGGACCGTCTGCGGTCGTCGGATTTGCGACATCACTCTCGCCCGGATCGAATCTCGATCGAATCACCAACGCCTTGCGCCTGCGCGCCAGCGCATTCCGCAGCGACGCGGTCACGACGATCATCGACAACCGGATCTACGTATTGTTCCCTCAGGCCGACCACGAGGTCGCTGTCAGCGACTGGGCTTACGACACCGTGCGAGTAGTCGAGGACCGTGCGGGCATCAGCGTGCGCGCCGCAGTCGCGGTCCCGATCGCGCGGTTGCACGGCGTACCCGAAGCGCGTCGAGAGGTGGACCGCGTGCTCGATACCACCGATGATCACGAAACCTCGAAGGTCACCACACTCGCGGCGTCACGCACCGCGGTGTTGCTGGGCGAGATACTCGACCTCGTTGCCGATCACGAGCGATTGCGAGACCCTCGTATCGACAGACTCGTCTCCTACGACGACAAGAACACCTCTGACATGCAGTTCACGCTCACGGCCTACCTGACAGCTTTCGGGGATGTGAAGAAGGCCGCCTCGTCTCTGAAAGTACATCCGAACACGCTGCGCTACCGCATTCGGCGCGCTGAACAGATCATGGGCATTTCGTTGGACGAGCCGGACACGCGACTGCTCACCGAACTGCAACTCGCCATCTTGGGACGAACCCCGGACGAATCCGAAAAATACGAAACGTCCGATCAGTGAGATGGGCCTCGAGCCCGTCCTGAACTCTCGAGTAGACAACTGAGGTAGCCGAAGAACAACTCTCACCTCAGGAGACAACTTGCGCACTCGTGGAGCCGTCATTCGCCAAGCACCAGGCACATACGAGGTGGTCGACCTCGAACTCGATTCACCCCGCAGCGGCGAACTCACTGTCAAGATGGTCGCCTCCGGCCTGTGCCACTCGGACGATCACATCGCCAGCGGCGACCACGGAGTCGGCCGCTATCCCATCTGCGGTGGACACGAAGGCGCCGGAATCGTCGTCGAGGTCGGGTCGAACACCGAAGGATGGTCCGAGGGCGATCATGTCGTGTTCTCGTTCCTCGCCGCCTGCGGCCGCTGCCGTTGGTGCGCAAGCGGAATCCAGAACCTCTGCGACAACGGTGCTGCCATCATGACCGGCAGCAGGCCCGGCGAAACCTCCAGTTACAGAATGTCTTTCGACGGTCAGCCAGTCGCACAAACCTGCGGCCTGTCCACCTTCAGTGAATACACCACGGTCAGCACTCTCTCGGCCGTGAAAGTCGACAAGCACCTGCCGCTCGACGCTTTGTGTCTGCTCGGCTGCGGCGTCGGAACCGGTTGGGGCGCCGCGGTCAACTCCGCTCAGGTGTACCCCGGGCAGACCGTCATCGTCATGGGAGTCGGCGGAATCGGAATCAACGCGGTACAGGGCGCCTCGCATGCCGGCGCCGCCCACGTGATCGCGGTGGACCCGGTTGCGTTCAAGCGCGACAGTGCATTGAAATTGGGGGCGACCCATGCCGTGGCCACCATGGAGGAAGCCACGGACATCGCGCGCTCGTTCACCAACGGCCAGGGCGCGGATTCCGCCATCGTCACCGTCGGCGTCACCACCGGAGAACATGTCGCGCAGGCGTTCTCGTCAATCCGCAAGGCAGGAACTTGCGTCGTCACCGGTCTCGGGAAGATGACGGACATCGGCATTCCCGTGAGCCTGATGGAACTCACCTTGTACCAGAAGAGAATTCAAGGATCCTTGTTCGGCGCATCCAATCCCACTGCCGACATTCCCTGGATGATCGATCTCTATACCAGCGGCAAGCTCGAACTCGACGGACTCATCACCAACCGGTACAGCCTCGACCAGATCAACGACGGTTTCGCCGACATGCATGCCGGTCGCAACCTGCGCGGAATCATCACCTTCTGAGCGAGTTCTCTCCGGACTTGACGCATACGCCAGTCCGGAGAGATCCTCACATCTGCGTCACCAGGCGTTCATGGTGTCGAGAATTTGTCCTCTGGCCATCCACAATTCAGCAGACCAATACGGCCAGGAGTGAATCCCGGCGGGCGGAAAGCTGTACGTCGCTGGGATTCCCATGGATTTCAGACGAATCTCGAATGCACGCGCATGCACCCACGAGAGCGCCTCCAGCCCCATACCCGTCGCCGTGTGGAAGTAATCGATCGGCGCAGACGGATGATCGTACGGTCCCGGGATGCCGTTGGACGACGAAATGTACATCGACAGTCCGCGAAGCGATTCCGCGTTGACGAACGGGTCGTTGCGAAGCCACCCGGATGACCACGGCGGGCCCCACATCGAATCGACGTTGTACCGGCCGGCGTCGAACATGGCTACGCGGATCGCCTCACGCATACCCGGGCCCGAGATATTGATGTAGCCGGACAGCGAGCCCGCGAACTTGAACTGATCCCGATGATGCCCCGCCAGGTTCAACGCGGCACTGCCGCCCATCGACAACCCGATGATCGCATTGTTGGTTGGCGAAACACCATACCCTGCAAGGAAGTCCGGAAGCTCGCGTGTGAGAAACGTTTCCCACCTGTACGTTATGGGCTGAGCATTGAAATTGGACGGCGCGTACCAGTCCGTGTAGAAACTCGACTCACCGCCGACCGGCATCACCAACGTGATGTTGTCGTTGCGGTACTGATCGAGTGCGTTGGTTTCGAAACTCCAAGCATTCCTGTCGTTTTGCGCGCGAAGACCGTCAAGTAGGTACAACGCGGCGTTGCCGCCCCGCGCGGCCCACTGCACCTGAACCTTGATGTTTCCCATCGAAGACGGGACCCACAACTCGTCGTAACCACCCCATGGCGCCGTGTGCGCCGGAGTAGCGCTCGCGGCGGTCGGACCGAACATGCCGCCGAGGAGGAAGATCGACAACAACGCCGCTACGAGCACCCGCGCCCGCCGTGTATTGCGTTCGGGCAACCTGAATCTGATTCTCTGCAAGGTTGTGTCTTTCCCCGAAACTGCGCATCAAGAAACTCGCTTCGGTAAGTGCATCGTCGGTTCCACTGTCGACGTGTTTGTCCATTTCCGGGGGCTCCGGTGTTACAAAGTCGAGGTCATCGCAACAATCGGACAACTGTCGTGCCGAGCGAATCCAGGTGGCGAAAAGCACAATTCACGAAGCACGCTGAATGCGCTCACTCAGCCGAGTGACGAAGCGATCGCATCACGACCTGCTGCAGCACACGCTTGGTCCTGCATTCCGTCCGGTGCACCACCGACACCGATGCCGGCGATCGACGCGGATCCAGCCTTCACAGTGACTCCACCTGCAAGGAAGAGAGTGCCGGGGAGGTCGGCGATGGTCGATCCCTCGCCTTTGGTACGCTGCGAGAGGTCACTGGTGTCGGCTCCGAAAGCTGCAGAGGTGTACGCCTTCTCACGTGAGGCCTCCACCGTGTGCTGGGCTGCGTTGTCGCCGCGCACCATGGCGATGACATTTCCCGCACGGTCGACGACGGAGACGGTGACAAATCCGAGCCCGTCCGCCCGGCATTTTGCCAGGGCCGCACCAGCAGCCTTCACTGCTGCGTCGGCGCTGAGTCGATTCTGAGTGACAATCGCCGAATCGCCGGTCGCAGCAGGCTGCTGCGTGGCAGAAATCGACGTCGTGCTCGATGCGTTCGCCACCGGTGTGTCGGTGGTCGAGCACGCGGCGCTGGCAAGGATTGCGACAACCGGAACGGCGACAGCGAGCGTACGGGGAAGTCGTGTGTAAATGCGGTGGTTCATGTCGGGCACACTTTCAGTCGAATGGTTCGAAACCGTCCACTACAGCGTCGCGTCCGAATGCGGGTGCGCACATCGGGCGCTCGGGTGACGAACCGTGCCCCGTCTGGTTGTGCAGATATCATCCGAATGGTTGATACGACGGCCTGGCACCCTCCGTAATATTCGAGGGATGAGTAACGGAGCCATGAACGCCGACGCCGAACTCGGCCTGCGCGGCCCGTTGGCATATGCGATCCACGCGTCGTTCTTCGTACTGCTGTCCACGTCAGGAGTCCGGTACGTCACAGTCCACGGGACCAGCGGTCGGTTCGGGGTGGTACTCGTCCTGGCCGTGGTCCTCGCCTTGCTCTACGCCGTGATGGCTACGGTGTCTTCGCGAGATGTGGTTCGCCAACGACTGTGGATGTGGCCGGTACTGAGCACCTGGGCAGCGCTGGTCTGGCTTGCGCCGAGTTTCGCGTGGTGTGCGTTCCCCGTTCTCTTCCTCTGTATTCGTCTGTACCCGAGCAAGATCGCCTACCCCCTCGTCGGGATCCTGGGCGTCCTCGCCGGAATCGCGTTCTACCGAGTCACCGGTCGTGCCGAATTGGTGACACTGCTCGGACCTCTGTGCACCGCGGCACTGGTCGCGGCAGCGTACGGGCAGATGGAACGAGATGCCCGAGAACGCCTTCGGCTTCTACGTCAGGTAGCAGAAGCGCAATCTGCATTGGCAGATACCGAACGTGCTGCCGGCGTTGCCGCTGAGCGAGAGCGCCTCGCGCGCGAAATCCACGACACCGTTACTCAGGGACTGGCGAGCGCTCTTCTACGACTCGAGGCAGCCGAACAAACTTGGAATACAACGGGTTCGCCGTCTCGAGCCGATGTCGATGCCGCAGCAGAGAACATCCGAACGAGCTTGATGCAGAGTCGCGACCTCGTCCACGATCTGGCACCGGCCAAGGGCGGTACGGGCGACTTCGACGCCTTGGTCGTGGCCGCCGCCCGCCAGTTCGTCCCGACCGTTCGGATCCGCACCGTCGGTGAAGCCGTCATCTTGCCCTCGGACGTAGCTCATGCCATCGTGCGAGTGGTCTCGAGCGCGTCCTCCAACATCGCCCGCCACGCTCGCGCCGAAACGGCGGGCGTGACGATCACGTATCTCGACGACTCCGTCTCCGTGGACATCTTCGACGACGGCGTCGGCTTCGATCCGGGAAAGCTCGCCGACCATTCTCGGTACGGTGGATACGGCCTACGTGCGATGCGAAGTCGCATCGCACAGCTCGGCGGATCGTTCACCGTGGAAAGTGCACCGGGAGACGGCACCGTCGTCGCGGCCCAGTTCCCTCTCGAACGGAGGATCCGGTGACCACCACCATTCGCGTGTTCCTCGTCGACGATCATCTGGTCGTGCGAGCCGGGCTGAGAGCGCTGCTGAACACTCAGCCGGACGTCGAAGTAGTCGGCGAAGCATCGTCCGGTGAGGGGGCGGCCACGGCGATACCGTCGGCCTCACCGGATCTGGTGATGATGGATCTGGACATGGGCACCGGCATGCACGGTGCAGAAGCGATCAAACGCTTGCGAAGCGACGGTGTCGATGTTCCCGTACTGGTTTTCACGACGTATGACACCGACGCCGACGTCGTGCGGGCCGTCGACGCCGGTGCCATCGGTTACCTACTCAAGGACTCAACGCCCGACGAGATCTTCGGCGCAGTGCGCGGCGCGGTAGCCGGGCGCAGCGTTCTCTCTCCCACTGTGGCCTCTCGTCTTGTCCAGCAGATGCAGCGCCCGCAGGAAGCGCTCACCGCCCGTGAGTCCGAACTGCTCAGCCTGCTCGCCGAGGGGATGACCAACCGCGAGCTGGGTAAGGCACTCTTCATCAGCGAAGCGACGGTGAAAACACACCTCGGGCACATCTACGCCAAGCTCGGCGTCGACACCCGCTCTGCCGCAGTGTCCGTCGCATTGCGCCGCGACGGAATACGCTGACCCGCCCGCCCGCGCAGGCTCTACTTGATCGAAGATCCGTGCTGCGTCAACGGCATGACCTCGATGGTCATGTACGGGAACAGCGGGAGGTTCCAGAGAATCTCATGGAGTTCGTCAGCCGACTCGACGTCGAAGATGCTGATGTTGCTGAACTGTCCCACAATTCGCCACAGATGCACCCACTTTCCCTGTCGCTGAAGGTCTTGCGAGTACGCCTTCTCCGTTGCGACGGTATCGGCACGAACTGCCGGATCCAGGTCGCGCGGAATATCGACGTCCATCCGAACGTGAAAGAGTGCCATGGTTTTATCCTCTAGTTCCTGGTCCAGGTTTTGACGGCGTCCATGTTCAGTTCGACTCCCAGGCCAGGCCCGGCGGGAAGGTGCAGCTGACCCTCGGAATACTTCAGGGGTTCCTGAAGCAACTCTTCGCTGAAGAGCAGTGGGCCGAAAAGCTCTGTTCCGAAGTTGATTCCGGGCTCGGCGCACGCGAAGTGCAACGAAGCCGCTGTGCCGATCGGACCTTCGATGGACGTCGCACCGTGGCACGCGATACCGGCGGCCTTGGCAATCGCGACGATGTCGCGGCTGCGCTGGAGGCCACCACACTTGGTGGTCTTGAGGGCGATGACATCGGCGGCGCTCCGGCGGGCGATTTCCAGAGCGTCATGTGGGGTCTGCACACTCTCGTCGGCCATGATCGGAATCGGCAGTAGCCTACTGAGTTCAGCGAGGACCTCGATTTGGTCTGCCGGAGTGGGCTGTTCGATCAGTTCGACTCCACCGTCTGCGAGTTGTGGCAGGTGCCGCAGCGCCGTGAAGCGATCCCACCGCGCGTTGACGTCGACGCGGACGCCGGCGTGGCCGTCGAGCGCCTGCGCGATGCTGACGATGCGCGCGACGTCGACCGCCGGGTCGAGTGCTCCCATTTTCAGTTTGAAGTTGAAATTGAGCCGGGATTCGAGCTTTTCGTGAGCTTCTTCGATGATCTCGTCCGCCGGCGCAGCACCCAGTGCCCACGTGACGTCGACACTCTCGCGGAAAGCCCCGCCGAGGAGCGTGTGCACGGGGACTCCCAGGCTACGTGCCCAGGCGTCGTGCAACGCCACGTCGACGGCGGCCTTCGCGAATCGTGCATTGGCAACAACTTTTTCGATGTCGGCCATGATCGCGGTGATCTGATCCACGCGCCTGCCGACCACCACCGGCGCGATGTACTTCTCGATGATGACCTGCATCGTCTCCACCGATTCGCCGCCCCACCACGGACCGCCCGGAACGACACCTTCGCCATATCCGATAACACCGTCGGATGTGCGAATCGCGACCAGCAACAACGGCTGCGCCGTCATCGACGTGGTGGCGAACTTGTGGGGGCGAACCAGCGGAACGTCGAGGATGGTCGTCTCGATGGAGACGATCGACAGGTCTGTCATCAAATCACTTTCTTCAGAGCAGTTGTGGATCAGGCCGGATCGAGCACGAAGTCGTACGTGACCCGGTTGATTCCATCGGCACCCGGCTTCGGATCGAGAATCAGTTCGGGCTTCGTGGCAGTTGCCACGTCGTTCTCGATCCACTCACCGTCCTTGAAATAGAGCTGCGTAGTGATCGTGCGCTTACCGGGTGCCTTCACCATTAGGTGCAGGTGAGCCGGACGCCACGGGTGCCAGCCGGCCTTCTCGATGAACCAACCGGTGGGTCCGTCGGTCGGGATCTGGTACGGCGCAGGCTGAATCGTGGTGATCTCGAACCGTCCCGCTCCGTCGGTCACGATCGTTCCGCGGAGGTTCCCGTCGGGGATGTGCGGCGCGAAATGGGAGTAGTAGCCCTCGTCGTCCGCGTGCCAGAGTTCGACGGTGGCCCCATCCAACCCGTTGCCGTCGAGATCGCGAACCTGGCCCTCGAAGACCAGCTTCGATCCAACCTCGTTGTCACGCATCGGAAGTTCACACTTGGATGGCAACGTCTTGGCGTCGGCGACGTAGTAGGGGCCCTCGATGCTTCCCTTGGTGCCATGCTGGCCGCGGTACGCAACCTCCTCGACGTTGTGCTCGAGGAAGACGTCCAGCCACAGGGGCCACTCGCCGAACTGGCCGATGTCGATGAGCCACTGCTTGAGGACGCGGTACTCGGGGTAGGTGATGCCGTGCTTGTCGATGACGCCGGCAAGTGCCTCGAGCACGTCCTTGGCGATGGCCGAGACGCGCTCGGGCGGGGTGTCCGCGCTGACTCGTTCCTGGAGGAACTTGTCGGTGGCGGCCGTGCCCGAACCTACTGCGGTGGGGCTCTCGGAAGTTGTCATGTGGTCCTCCTCGGGGCCGTATGTGGCTGTTACCGGGTGGGTGCCGTACTGCTGGGCTGAGTCGGCTTCCCAAGTCTGGTTGTACGCTCTGCGTACATCTGTTACGCTCTGCGTACGCTTGTACTGTGCGCCCAGTCACAAGGTTTGTCAACCTTCGAGGGCACTGATCAGGCATACCCGCAGATGAGAGGTCATTCCGTGAGCGAGAACGATCGCGATTACATCCAGAGCATCGAGCGTGGATTTGCTGTGCTGATGGCCTTCGACGAGAAGAACCCCAACCCGTCGCTCGCAGATCTTGCCGCCGAAACGGGGCTCTCCCGCCCCGCGGTCCGACGTATCCTCCTCACCCTGCAGAAACTCGGATACGTCACCGGCAACAACAGTCGGTGGTCGCTCACCCCGCGCGTCCTGAGCATCGGCCAGCACTTCTCGGCATCGCATGCCCTGACCGAGGCGGCGCTCCCCCGCCTGCTGGAGATCGCAGAACACACTCACGAGTCGGCGTCACTGGGCGTGCTCGACGGCGTCGACGTGGTCTACGCCGCGCGTGTACCCGTACGCCGGATCATGAGCATCAACGTCAGCGTCGGTACCAGAGTGCCTGCATATGCGACCTCCATGGGCCGCGCCCTGCTAGCTTGGGCGCCAACCGAAATCGTCGACAAAGTCATCGCGAACTCCACGTTCGACGCCCTCACACCCACCACGATCACCGACGAAGGCGCATTCCACACCGCACTTCGAGTGGTGCGCGAGCAGGGTTATGCACTCACGTCCGAGGAACTGGAAGACGGCCTGATTTCCCTCGCCGCCCCCGTCCGCGACGCCGGCGGAAGCGTCGTCGGCGTGGCAGCGTGTTCGACCTCGGCAGGCAGGACAACCCCGGAAGCTTTCCGCACCGACGTCGCGCCTTTCCTTGTCGAGAAGGCGAATCAGCTCAGCGCGGACATGGGGTACCGGAGCTAACTTCTCAATACTTCGGAAGGCAACACACCGTACTTACGCCGAAAAGACGACGCGAATCGTCCGGTGTGCGTAAAACCCCATCTCACAGCGACATCGGTGACCGTCGTCGAGTCGTCGGCATCCACCAGATCTGCGTGGACCCGCCCGAGGCGGATGTCGAGCAGGCATTCCGACGGACTCCGGCCCACGTACTGCCGAAATCCCTCCTGCAATCTCCGTACGCTGACGCCCGCCACCTCGGCCATCTCTGCTGCGGTCCACACGCGGGCCGGGTCGTCGTGCATCTCGTCGAGCACCCGCTTGACGATGCGTGGCCTGGCATGTCGCACCGCGTCCTCACTTTCGGGCATTGCAGCGAGGACGAATGCCGTGACCACGGCACCGGAGAGCTGAGCTGCCACCAGTTCGTTGTGCAGCACGCCGACCGGGCCGAGTATCTGATCCGACAGTGAGCGAACAAATTTCAGCCATCTGGCTCCGTCGTCTCCCCGAAGATCCACCTGATCAGGCAAGTGCATTCCGGGCCGGCCAAGTACCTTCTCCATCTCGCGGTCGAGGTACTGACGGTCCATCCGGACTCCGACAATTTCGCAGTCCGCGCTCCACCGCGTGATTCTTGTGGTGATGTCGGGCGGACACACCGTCGCAACGCCCTCCGTCGAGAGCACGTGCGAGCCCGCGAACACCGACTCGAGCTCGCCCGAGAGCGGGATGTTCACCCCGTAGGCACCGGGATGCTCGGATTCGACCGCGACGTCTGCTCCCCATCGAATATGAGCGATCCTCAGCGGTCCCAACTCGGCGGTGCACACCCCGACTCCGCTGGCCGCGTGCCGTGACAACGGCGTGAGCGTGTGCGGAAAATAGGCGTCCGAAACCGCATCACACGCCTCGTCCCAGTCGCGGGGAGCTGTACCGATCATGGAGTCGACCATCGCCCTTCTTCACCTTCCAAACCCGTGACCAGCCACATTGCCGAGCATGAGCGCTGAACATCATTGAACACTGTGTCCCCGGTCACTTCCAAGAGGAAACGGATACAGACTTCGATCGGGTGCGCAATCCGGATAGACACCGCGCTGTACGGATCGACCGAACGCCGCGCTCGCCGTACGTTCGTCTTCACTCCCGGCGCGAGTCGTCCAGCACCTCCGCCTCCCGCACTTCGCGGCACCCTCACTCACCAGCCATCCGACAAGGAGGTCCGGTCATGGAACAAAATCAGCTTCGAGGCATCTTCGGCCAATTCGCCAGCGGCGTCACCGTCATCACCTGCACCAACGCCGACGGTCAGCCACACGGAGCCACCGTCACCGCATTCACGGCAATCTCGCTGGAACCACGCCTGTGCCAGATCACGATGACGCGAAAGTCCAAGGCGTGCGGCTACCTCGGCAACGCGCCGTTTGCCGTCAACATCCTTGCCGCCGACCAAGTGGACACGGCCATGCATTTTGCCGGCCGACCGCAGCGCACCGAACCGAAGTGGATCGACGGACCGACCGCTCCCCTGCTCGACGGCGCCGCAGCAACTATCTCGTGCGTCCCGTGGAAGGAGTACGACGGTGGTGACCACATCATCTTCATCGGTGAGATCGTCGATGCGCAGTCGAGTGGCAAGGATCCGCTTCTGTTCTACCGAAGCACTTTTCACGACCTAGGCGCCACCTCGTCGACCACAGTCTGGAACGGCAGTCAGGACGACCCCCACAGCGGATGGTTCGACGCCACCACTTCCTTCACCCCGATTCATCTTCAGCCCGCACCCCAAACGATCTGAAAGGCTTTGCCATGACGACCACCGAAATTCCTCCCACCGGCGTCGACCCCGCAGATTCCGGAGCGCCACAGGTCAATCCGGCCGCCGACAGCGAAGCCAACCGCACGAAGAACTTCGCCACCCGGCCGATGACGGGCGACGAGTACATCTCGAGCCTGCAGGACGGTCGCGAGATCTGGCTTCACGGTGATCGCGTGAAGGACGTCACGACGCACCCCGCGTTCCGGAATCCGATCCGCATGACCGCAAGGCTGTACGACGCTCTGCACACGGGCGAGCACGTGGACGCCTTGACCGTTCCGACGGACACGGGCAACGGCGGTGTCACCATGCCATTCTTCCGCACTCCGACGTCGTCGGCTGATCTACTCAAGGAACGCGACGCCATCGCGACGTGGGCACGTATGACCTACGGCTGGATGGGCCGCTCCCCCGACTACAAGGCAAGTTTCCTGGGAACCCTCCACGCCAACAAGGAGTTGTACGCACCGTTCCAGGACAACGCCGAGCGCTGGTACCGCGAATCGCAGGAGAAGGTTCTGTACTGGAACCACGCGATCATCAATCCCCCGGTGGATCGCCAACTTCCACCGGACGAAGTCGGCGACGTCTTCATGAAGGTGGAGAAGGAAACCGACGCCGGTTTGATCGTCAGCGGCGCCAAGGTGGTCGCCACCGGATCGGCGATCACGAACTACAACTTCATCGCTCACTACGGTCTGCCGATCAAGAAGAAGCAGTTCGCCTTGATCTGCACGGTACCGATGGACGCTCCGGGTGTGAAGCTGATCTGCCGCACCTCGTACACCGAACATGCTGCGGTGATGGGCAGTCCGTTCGATTACCCGCTGTCGAGCCGCATGGACGAGAACGACACCATCTTCGTCTTCGACAAGGTGTTGGTTCCATGGGAGAACGTCTTCATGTACGGCGACGTCGACCGGATCAACGCATTCTTCCCTCAATCGGGTTTCCTGCCGCGCTTCACCTTTCAGGGCTGCACTCGCCTGGCCGTCAAGCTCGACTTCATCGCCGGACTGTTGATGAAAGCACTCGAAGCCACCGGCGCCGGCGGCTTCCGCGGAGTTCAGACCCGTGTCGGCGAGGTGATCGGGTGGCGAAACCTCTTCTGGTCGTTGACCGAATCGATGGCACGCGATCCCGAACAGTGGGTCGGCGATTCGGTGATCCCGAAGCTCGAGTACGGCCTCACCTATCGAATGTTCATGATCCAGGGGTACCCGCGGATCAAGGAGATCATCGAACAGGACGTGGCGTCAGGCCTGATCTACCTGCCTTCGAGTTCACTCGACTTCAAGAGCCCGGAAGTACGCCCGTACCTCGACAAGTACGTTCGTGGTTCGGACGGCATCACCGCCGTCGACCGGGTGAAAGTCATGAAGGCTCTGTGGGATTCGATCGGCACCGAGTTCGGCGGGCGCCACGAGCTCTACGAGCGCAACTACTCCGGCAATCACGAGAACGTCAAAGCGGAACTGCTGTTCGCAGCCCAGAATCGTGGACACGCAAGTTCCATGAAGGGACTGGCCGAGCAGTGCCTGAGTGAATACGACCTCGACGGCTGGACGGTCCCTGACCTCATCGGCAACGACGACGTCTCGTTCTTCAAGAACCGGTAACCCCCTCGGCAGGTGGGGCGGACTCGCGCTGTCGAGTCCGCCCTTGTCGTCGTCTTCAGCAGGCATGGCCCATCTAGCAGAATTCGACGAACACTGCACCCTTGGTCAGGACTAGGCAATTGCCTAGTGTGACCCGAGACACACGATGTCAAGGTGAATTCAGTACCGGACGCAGCCCCGTCCGGAAAGCGGGTCCCACCGATTTGGTCCGACAGCCCTCGGCTTTCTCGGTAGGCGCCCACTCTTATCTGGAGGACACCCATGACGGATATGTTGGATGCTGCCCGCGGCACCGACCAGTTCGCGAACATCCGCGCTGTCCTCGACGACGCGCTCGTCGAGGACCCGGAGACCGGCCGCTACCAGGTGCGGCGCAGCGTCTTCACGGACGAGCAACTGTTCGAACTCGAGATGACGCACATCTTCGAGGGCAATTGGATCTACCTCGCGCACGAGAGCCAGATCCCGAACGTCGGCGACTACTTCACCACCTACATGGGCCGTCAACCCATCGTGATCACCCGCAACAAGGACGGCGAATTGGGTGCGCTGATCAACGCATGCAGCCACCGCGGTGCGATGCTCTGTCGCCGTAAGACCGACAACCGAACCACCTTCACCTGCCCGTTCCACGGCTGGACCTTCAACAACAGCGGAAAACTCCTCAAGGCCAAGGACGCTCGCACCGGCGGCTATCCGGAGCAGTTCAACAAGGACGGCTCACACGACCTGACCAGGGTGGCGCGGTTCGAGAACTATCGCGGCTTCCTCTTCGGTAGCCTCAACCCCGACGTGCTGCCGCTCGAAGAGCACCTCGGTGACACCACGAAGGTCATAGACATGATCGTCGATCAGTCACCTGACGGACTCGAAGTTCTGCGCGGTGCTTCCACCTACACCTACGACGGCAACTGGAAGCTGCAGACCGAGAACGGTGCCGACGGCTACCACGTGTCTTCGACGCATTGGAACTACGCCGCTACCACCGCTCGCCGCACCGCCGGTGAATCGTCGAACGAGACCAAAGCCATGGATGCCGGCACCTGGGGGAAGCAGGGCGGTGGATACTTCTCCTACGACTACGGCCACCTCCTGCTCTGGATGTGGTGGGGCAATCCCGAGGACCGTCCCCTGTTCGAACGCAAGGCGGAGCTGGAAGCTCAGTTCGGTTCCAAGAAGGCCGAATTCATGGTCGGTGCGTCGAGGAACCTCTGCCTGTACCCGAACGTCTACCTCATGGATCAGTTCAGCAGCCAGATCCGGCACTTCCGTCCGATCTCCGTGGACCAGACCGAAGTCACCATCTACTGCATCGCTCCCAAGGGAGAGAGCGCCGAAGCGCGCAGCAACCGCATCCGTCAGTACGAGGACTTCTTCAATGCCAGCGGTATGGCCACCCCGGACGATCTCGAAGAGTTCCGTTCCTGCCAGAAGACCTACCAGGCAGCCGGAGCCCCGTGGAACGACCTCAGCCGTGGTGTCACACACCAGATTCCCGGTCCGAACGACGTCGCGAAGGATCTCGGCATGAATCGTGTGCTCTCGAGCGGAGCCAAGACCGAGGACGAAGGCTTGTATCCCATTCAGCACGGGTACTGGCGCGACGCCATGCTTGCGGCCGTAGATGCCGAGCAAGCCGCTTCCAACCGGACCATCTGAGGACGATCACCATGACTGTCACCACCACCAATGCCGTCGCCCTCGAAACAGTGCAGCAGTTTCTCTACCGTGAGTCTCGCTATCTGGACGATCGCGAGTTCGAGAAGTGGATCGAGTGCTACCACCCCGATTCCGAGTACTGGATGCCCGCATGGGCGGACGACGGCGAGCTGACCACGGACCCGGCCGCAGAGATCTCCCTGATCTACTACCCGAATCGCGGCGGTATCGAGGATCGCGTGTTCCGAATCAGGACTGACCGTTCCAGCGCGACAAGCCTTCCCGAGCCCCGCACCGGTCACAACATCACCAACGTGGAAGTGATCGAAGAACGCGGCTTCGTCGTCGACGTCCGCTTCAATTGGTTCACGCTGTACTTTCGCTACAACACGGTCGACACCTACTTCGGCACCTCGCACTACACGATCGACTTCTCGGGCGAGCAGCCGTTGATCATGAAGAAGAAGGTAGTCCTCAAGAACGACTACATCCATCACGTGGTCGACATCTACCACTTCTGACACGACTTCCCTTCGAATCGAGCTGTTTCCATGAGCATTCAAGCCGCGCCGACCTTTCAAGTAGCCCTGAGTTTCGAAGACGGCATCACCCGCTTCGTCGAATGCAACACCGACGAGACCGTCGCGGACGCGTCGTACCGCGCACGAATCAACATTCCGCTCGACTGCCGCGACGGAGCTTGCGGCACCTGCAAATCACTCTGTGAGTCAGGCACTTTCGACGCCGGCGACTACATCGAGGAGGCCCTGACGGATGACGAGGCCGAGCAGGGATACTGCCTTCCGTGCCAGATGGTGCCGGAATCTGATCTCGTGTTGCAGATTCCCACCACGTCGGCGGTCGCCAAGACCGCTGCCGGTTCGTACACGTCCACGATCACCGAGATCATTCGCCATTCGGATTCCACGGTGGGTTTCACCGTCGCAGTCGACAACCGCGCAGATCTGGTCTTCCTCCCCGGTCAGTACGTGAACATCCTCGTTCCCGGAACCGAAGCGACGCGGTCGTACTCGTTCAGCTCCGGCCCTGAGGTCGAGTCGGCGTCGTTCCTGGTCAAGATCACCCCGGGTGGTCTGATGTCCGAGTATCTCAGTCAACGTGCGCAGGTAGGTGACACTCTCGAATTGACCGGACCGATGGGTAGCTTCTTCCTCCGGTCAGGTCAACGGAGAGCCCTACTGCTTGGCGGCGGAACCGGCTTGGCCCCGCTGCTCTCCATACTGGGGACGATGCGTGCCGAAAGCTCCACTCGACCAGTTCATCTGGTCTACGGCGTCAGCTCCGACACCGATCTCGTCGAGCTCGACAAACTGCATGACTACGCGGAGTCTCTACCCCAGTTCACCTTCGACTACTGCGTATCCGATCCCGACAGCACAGCACCGAACAAGGGCTATGTCACGGGTTTGATCGAGCCCGATCACCTCGACGACGGCAACGTAGACGTGTACCTGTGCGGCCCGCCGCCGATGGTCGAAGCCGTACGTCTGCACTTCAATGACGTCTCGATCACACCCACCAACTTCTACTTCGAAAAGTTCAACAACGCGGCAGCACCGGCTGATTCACCGGCCACCTCGGCCGAAGAATCTACAGACGGCACGTACGAGATCGGTGAAGAACACCTGCCGGTCACGGAGTCGGACGCACAGTTCGACGCTCGGATGGCGCTCGAACTCGGAGCAATGGAACTCACCATCGGCCGCCTCACTCCGGCGCAGTTGACGGAGTACCGCATTCTGGCGGAGAACTCGGCCACTTCCATCGACCGCGATCATTTCACGGACGCAGCGGCATTCACCGAAACCAATGCCCTGTTCCACGACTTCCTCTTCCGCTGCACCGGAAACGAAGTGCTGCTGCAGGCATACCACCGTCTCGAGGTCACACAACTGATGAACCGAGTGCTCCGCACCGCCGATTGGGTGGACGAACATGTCGCGGAGGATCACTCACGAATCGTGCGTGCATTCGAGCAGAATGATCGCGCCACGGCCCGTGATCTGATCGTCCGGCACAGCGAACACGCCAAGTCGACGATGCACCGCGCCATCACTGACGCTCGGGAAAGTGTGGCGTCGTGAGCACGAGATTCTTCGCCGGCCGGTTCGACGACCGGGTCGTGGTCGTCACCGGAGCGGCTCAGGGGATCGGGCGCAGCGTTGCCGAAAGAGTTTCCGCAGAAGGCGGTTCCGTCGCGCTTGTGGATCGAGCTGAACTGGTTCACGACATCGCGACACCGCTGGAACGTTCCCATTCGGTGACCGCGGACCTCGAGACGTTCGAAGGTGCCCAGAATGCAATAGATTCCGCATTGGAGCGCTTCGGACGAATCGACGTCCTGGTCAACAACGTCGGTGGGACCATCTGGGCCAAACCCTACGAGCACTACACGCCGCAGCAGATACAAGCCGAGGTCACACGATCACTGTTCCCCACACTCTGGACGTGCCGTGCCGTACTGCCCCATCTGATCGAGCAGGCGAGCGGCACCATCGTCAACGTCTCCTCGGTCGCCACCCGCGGTGTCAACCGTGTTCCGTACGCGGCGGCCAAGGGCGGGGTCAGCGCGATCACCGCTGCACTGGCGATGGAAGTCGCGCAGTACGGAATACGCGTCGTGGCAACTGCTCCCGGCGGAACCGAGGCGCCACCACGCGTCGTGGCACGCGGGCCGGGCGCCGAGACCGACGAGGAGAAGGCCTGGTACCAGCAGATCGTCGACCAGACCGTCGACTCGTCGCTGCTCAAGCGTTACGGCACCCTGGACGAACAGGCTGCCGCCATCACTTTCCTTGCCTCCGAAGAGGCTTCGTATGTCACCGGAACGGTCCTTCCCGTTGCCGGTGGCGACCTCGGCTGAATCCAGCCTCCCCCGATTCCTGATCTCTCGAACGGAGATTCGCCATGTCCTCGATCGAACGTGGTTCCTGGGCCAGTGCCCGCCATCGCTCATCAGTGTTGTGGGTGGTCACCATCGCCGCCATTGCCATTCTGTTCGACGGATACGACCTGGTCGTGTACGGCACGATCCTGCCGGTACTCATGGACGACCCCAGCCATATCGGCACCTTGACCGCATCTCAGGCCGGCGCTTTGGGTTCGTATGCACTCGTCGGAGTGATGGTCGGCGCACTGACGTGTGGAGCGATCGGCGATCACTTCGGTCGCCGAAAGATGATGCTGGTCAACATCATCTGGTTCTCGGTCGGAATGGCATTGGCAGCATTCGCCACCAGCATCACCACTTTCGGTCTGCTGCGGTTCTTCACCGGCATCGGTGTCGGTGGGCTTGTCGCCACCGCCGGAGCCATGATTGCCGAGTTCGCGCCGCCGGGACGCCGCAATCTGTTCAACGCCATCGTCTACAGCGGTGTCCCGGCCGGTGGCGTCATGGCTTCCGTCCTGGCAATCGTTCTCCGCGATTCCATCGGATGGCGCGGACTGTTCCTCATCGGCGCGCTGCCATTGGTGTTCCTGTTCCCACTCGCCTGGTTCAAACTGCCCGAGTCTCCCGCGTGGCTGATTGCTCGCGGACGTGTCGAGGAAGCTCGCGCCATTTCCTCGAAAACTGGAATTCCATTGCCTGTCGGTACAGATCGACCCAACGGCGCCGTAGCCGAGAAGGTCGGCTTCCGAGCGTTGGCGAGCAGACAATATGTCTGGGGCACCGCGCTTCTCGGCCTCATGAGCTTCGCCGGCCTACTCCTGACCTACGGACTCAACACCTGGCTGCCCAAGATCATGGAAAACGCGGGATACAACGCGAAGGGTTCGCTCTCGTTCCTGTTGGTACTCAACGGCGGTGCCATCATCGGTGGACTTCTCGCCTCCAAGATCGCAGACGTCACCGGTCCGCAGCGGGTTGTCGCAACCACCTTCGGCCTGGCCGCACTCGCCCTGCTCCTGTTCACATTCGGGTTTCCGCTTCCCGTACTCCTCGCCTCCGTTGCCATCGCGGGTGTCGGAACCATCGGTACTCAGGTTCTGATCTACGGATTCGTGTCCAACTACTATTCGACGGCCGCTCGGGCCGCAGGTGTTGCGTGGTGCGCCGGATTCGGGCGTCTGGGCGGGATATTCGGGCCACTGATCGGAGGAAGTTTGATCAGCGCCGGAATCAGTTCCGAATCGGCATTCTATGTCTTCGCAGGCATCGCGGTGCTGGGCGCCATCGTCACCTTCTTCGTGCCGAAGCAAGCACCCGACCTGGGCACCACCGTACTTCGACCCGATGAAGTCCGTGCCGAAAACGAAACCCGCGGTGAGCCCGGCGTTACGGTAGTCGGGTGACACTTCGTGACCTGTTGCTCGGCCGAGAACGCGAGCTCGCCGTTCTCGGCCGAGCCCTGGCCGCGGCAGAGACAGGAGTGCCGACTCTCGTGCTGGTCGAGGGCGATGCCGGTAGCGGTAAGTCCACTCTCGTCGACCGGTTCGCCGAAATCTCCTCCGCTCATACGCTCCGCCGCGCTCGTGGGTTGGAGTGGGAATCGAACAATGCCTTCGGGGTGATCGAACAACTACTCGAACGTCCGGTATCCACTTCGGAGCCGTTAGCCGTTGCACACGAGATCGTCGACGCAGCGGAGCACCCGACCCTGATCGTCGTCGATGATGCCCATCACAGCGATGTGAACTCGCTTCAGGCAATCACCTCCGCCCTTCATCGAGGCCGAACGGCCCCACTGTTGTTCGTCCTCGTCGCCGAGGAAACGCCGTTCCTGCGCGAGGATGTCAGGAAGATTCTCGACCTGCACTGGTCGACGCGTTTGCACATCAGCCCCCTCGACACAGCCGTCATCATCGACATCGCGCGCATGCGAAGCGGAATCGACCTCAGTTCCGGCGTCGCGCTTCAACTTCAGGATTTCACCGCGGGCAACACACTCGACATCGTCTCGCTCCTCGACGAGCTGCCACCGGCCTATTGGACCCAGTGGCACCGAACCTTGCCCGTCCCTCGTCATCGTGCGGTGGCGATCGCCGCCGCCCTCGCTACGTGTTCGGCGGGAGCACGAACGTTGATCGAAGCCGCAACAGTTCTCGGGCGCAGCACAACATTGTCGCATCTTGCTCAGCTAGCCGAAATCGACGACGTGGTCGGCGCCTTGGACAGCGCCTTTGCCAGCGGTCTCCTCTCCGTCCACGAGCAGCGCGGCAGCACCGAGGTGTCACTGAGCAGCACGATGGTCATGGCCGCAGTGCGCGGGGCGTTGGGCCCCGCGCACTTGCATCTGCTGCACACTCGCGCAGCCGAGATCGCTTGGGGAGAAGGTGAACGGCTTTTCCACCTTGCCGCCGCCAGCACCACCCACGACGAGGACCTCGCCGCCGAACTCGTTGCGTACGCATCACTACGAGCATCCGACGGCGCGTGGTCGGAAGTCGCCGACGCCATGGTCACGGCAAGCCGTCTCACCACTGCCCGAACCGAACACGAGGACCGTCTGCTCCGCGGAGTCGACGCGCTGACCGGATCGGGTGACATCCCCCGCGCCATGGTCTTCGTGCCGGAGATCGAGAGTATTTCGCGCGGGCCTCTCCGCGACGCCGTCCTCGGCTACCTCGCCATTCACCGAGGGCGACCGACCGAGGCCGCCGATCTTCTGACCAGAGCGTGGGACAGCTGCAGCGTGGACCGTGAGCCAGGCACCACTGCGATGATCGCCCAACGAATGGTCCTTCATTCTCTGGCTCGGCTCGATGGCACAGCCCTCGTCGAGTGGGTTGACCGCGCAGTCGAATTGGTGGGCCCTTCGGATCCCGCAGCAGTGGAGTCCGAAGCGATCAAGGGTCTCGGGCTCGGCGCTACCGGAAGAACCGAGAATGCGCTCGCGGCATACGACGAACTGTCCGATCGCGTCCGCCCCGGAGCCCAAGCACAGCGTTTCCAGATGGGACGCGGATGGCTCGAGCTTGCTTTGGATCACCCGGAGTCTGCCAGACGTGACCTCGAAAGTGCGGTGTCCACAGAGTTTTCCAGTGGTTCGGCAAGAATCTCGCTCTGGGCACAGGCCTGGCTCGCCCGCACTCAATTCGCGCTCGGCGCCTGGGACGAAGCGCTCTCGACCGTCGAGGGCGCCGGGGCCGAGGTGGATCGGTTCGAGATCGAGATGATCCGGCCGTTGGTCCACTGGTCGGGAGCACAGATCCACGCTCTGCGCGGCAACTGGGAACTGGCCCGTGACCACGTGCGACGCGCGTACGCCGGCGTCCACGCCTACGAGATCATGTACGTTCCTGCACTTCTCGCCAGAGCGCAGGTTGCCGAGGCCGCCGCCGACTACGCCGAAGTCCTGGTGGCGCTGGCTCCGCTCACCGCAAGCAAGGCGCAACAATGGCTAGACGAGCCAGGGTTCTGGCCGTGGGTCGATCTCTACGCCAATGCACTGGTCATGGTCGGGCGAGCCGATGATGCCGACGCCTTTCTGCAACCACACGAGCAGACGGCACGACGTCGTGAGCACCGCTCAGCTGCGGCACGTCTCGGCTACGTTCGCGGCCGGATCCACGGCGCACGGGGCGAACTCGACTCGGCAAGAATAAGTTTCGATGCTGCACTACTCGGCATCGAGACGCTGCCACTCCCCTACGACCGAGCCCGAATCAATTTTGCGTACGGCCAAACTCTCCGCCGGGCGGGAAAACGCGCAGAGGCAGACGTCGTCCTCCGGGCCGCCCGCGAGCTATATCACTCGTTGGGCGCCGCTACTTACGTCGAGCGCTGCGAGCGCGAACTCCGCGCGGGCGGGTTGAACCTCTCGCGGACGGAGAAGGGAATCACCGACCTGACTCCGCAAGAGCGAGCCGTCGCCGACCTTGTCGCGGCGGGCAAGTCCAACAAGGAAGCTGCCGGCGAATTGTTTCTCTCCGTCAAGACCATTCAATATCACCTCACGCGCGCGTACGCGAAGCTCGGACTGCGATCACGGAGCGAACTCGCAGCTTTGTTCCGCGACCGGGGGCTTTCGGATCCACATCAGGAGAACTGAGAACATGTCGGACACTTCGACGACCGCGCCCGTTCGCGTCGTCACCGAGCCACTCCCCCAACCGCTCTACAGCCCGAAGCGGGTCTTGCACGACTTCGGCGGAACGTCCATTGCCAACGGAATCATCGGCATCGTCTTCTCGGCGACCGGGCCGGTAGCAGTCATTCTCGCCGCGGGGTTGGCGGGTGGACTGAGCCAAGCTCAATTGGCGTCTTGGCTTTTCGGTGCCTTCTTCGTCAACGGCATTTTGACCATCACGGCTTCCTGGTTGTACCGGCAGCCGCTGGCCTTCTTCTGGACGATTCCTGGAACCGTTGTCGTCGGAGCGTCGTTGGAGCATCTGCCGTGGGAGCAAGTGCTCGGAGCGTTCTTCGCGACCGGCGCCTTGATCTTGTTGTTGGGATTGACCGGGTGGGTCACACCAATCATGGCCGCATTACCCATGCCCATCGTAATGGCAATGGTGGCGGGTGTTTTCCTTCATTTCGGAACCGATTTGGTCGAAGCGCCCGCTCACGACGCGGTGATCGCCCTGCCGATGATCGCCGCCTTCGTCGCTCTGAGCGTGTTCGCCAAGGTGGGAAGATTCGTTCCGCCCGTTCTCGGCGCTTTGATCGTCGGCGTGGTCGTGATACTCGCGACCGGAAGATTCAACTCCGTCGGCGACGCGCATGGGTGGCTGGCGCATCCGATGCTGACCACGCCAACCTGGTCTTGGCAAGCGATGATCGAACTGGTTGTACCGCTGGCGATCACAGTCGTCGTCGTGCAGAACGGCCAAGGAATCGCAGTCCTCCGAGCAGCCGGTCATCAACCGCCGATCGGGACAGCAACGGTTGCCTGCGGTGTGTTCTCTCTCGTGAACGCGGCGGTGGGGTGCGTGTCGACGTGCCTGACCGGGCCGACGAACGCGTTGCTCACAGCGTCGGGAGAGCGGGCACGCCAATACACCGCCGGAATCTTCTGCGGACTACTCGCCGTCGTCTTCGGACTGTTCGCCCCGACTTTCGTCGCGATGATGTTGGGAACTCCGATGGCATTCACCGTCACTCTGGGTGGCCTGGCCATGCTCAAGGCCTTACAGGGAGCCTTCGTGACCGCATTCGGCGGGAAATTCGCCTTCGGGGCCTTGATCGCGTTTCTCGTGACGATCTCCGACGTCGAACTACTCAATATCGGAGGCGCTTTCTGGGGACTCGTGTTCGGGGTCATCGCCTCGCGAATCCTCGAGCGTGGTGACTACCCCGACCGGGTCGCGATCTCACGAACGCGTTGAACTCGGCAGACTTTGGGCGATTTCGTCGAGGATATCGGCAACGTCCTCAGTTGCCGCGAGCATGGGGGAATGCCCCGTCGTCAAAGTAAATACCCTCTCACAGGAGCGCCGGGAGACCATCTCACGTTGATGTGCAGGAGTGATGACAAGATCGCGAAGGGTTTCAATGTAGTAGCGAGGCACAGACCCTTCCCGTTCCGGCGTCAGCGACACCGAACCACTGAAAACACTCATCGGTTGCGGGCGAAGGTTTGACATCGATTCTCGCGCCACCTCGTCGGCGCAGTCCCCGAACAAGAGCATCGGGTACAACTTCAAGGCAACCTCAGGGTCGATCCCGAGTTCATCGCAGGCGAAGAACAACCGCGCAGCGCTACTGTCCTCTTGCGAACTACTAAGGCAGGATTCCCCGTCCCCAGGCAGGGTCGCGGCCAGGTAGACGGCAGCAGCAACACGCGTCGGATGCATTTCTGTCAGTTGTGCCGTCAGTGTTCCGCCCATCGAGTGGCCGACAAGTATCACGTCCCCAGGCAGTTGAACCAGCTCAGCCGACAGCTTGGAAAGCGTTGATTCCCAAGTTATTTCTTCAGCTTTCGTCGTGTCTCGACCCAAGCCCGGCTGATCGGTAGCCAGACCCGTGTGCCCACGTCTCTCCAGCGCCTCGACCACATAGTCCCAGCACCAGGCTCCGTGTCCTGCGCCATGAATCAACATGAACTGCGCCATTGCTCTCCAGCTTTCGATCGACCGATGTGATCTACAGCATGTTCCTGCCGGCATCGGTGCACTAATGCCTAGTTGAACTAGCGCTATACCCAAAGTGAGCGCATCAGCACCGGATATTCGGCGCACGCCAGGCGATCTCCAGTACATTCCTGATCCCGTGACGACTGCCCTGGCATGCGAACATTCGCATACTCGACTTTGACAATCATTTACATTAAGCAGTAGATCTATACCCATGCACCTCAACACCCGCATGTCGCGGCGCCTCACCCTTGCCACATCAGTTGGCCTCTCACTCGCCCTCGTCACGGGCTGCTCGTCCGACAACAAGGACTCGGCCCCGTCGGAGACCACCACGACAACCGCGTCCGCACCCACCGAACAAGCCTCGGCAACACCGCGTCTCGCAGTCTCGTACGACGGTGGCGTCCTGGTGCTGGATGCAACGTCGCTCGACGTGGTCGGCGAGACCAAGATCGACGGCTTCACGCGACTCAACCCGGCCGGCGACGGTCGCCACGTCATGATCTCGTCGGGTGAGGCGTTCAAGGTGCTCGACACCGGCACGTGGTCCTCGGCCCACGGCGACCATTCCCACTACTACACAGCCGATCCCGCGATGTCCGAGGTCGAGTTCGCAGCCAACGAACCCGGACACGTTGTACGCCATGCCGGAAAAACCGTTCTCTTCAACGACGGCTCGGGACTCGTCGAGATCTTCGATCCGGCACAGTTGGCAAAACGCCAACCCCGCGTCGAGACGTACACCACGCCAGAACCCCATCACGGCGTTGCGGTCGCACTTGCCGACGGCAGCCTGTTGACGACCATCGGAAATTCGGAGTCCCGCAACGGCATTGCCATCCTCGATGCCGACCGCAAGGAAATCCTGCGCAACGAACAGTGCCCCGGTGTCCACGGCGAAGCAGCCGCTGCCGGCGAAGCCATCGTGCTGGGCTGCCAGGACGGGTTGCTCGTGTACAAGAACGGAGCGATCACCAAGGTCCAGAGTCCGGATGCATACGGCCGCATCGGAAATCAAGCAGGTTCGGAGGAGTCGGACATCGTCCTGGGTGACTACAAGACTGACAAGGACGCCGAACTCGAACGTCCGCAACGGGTCTCGCTGACCAACACGACGACGTCCGAACTCAAGCTCGTCGACCTCGGCACCAGCTACACCTTCCGCTCACTCGGCCGCGGACCGCACGGAGAGGCACTGGTGCTCGGCACCGACGGCGCCATCCACGTCATCGACCCGAACACCGGCGTCGTCACCAAGAAGATCGCCGTCATCGACGCATGGACCGAGCCCACCAAGTGGCAAGAGCCCAGGCCGGCACTCTTCGTGGAAGACCACACCGCGTACGTCACCGATCCCACGTCGAAGAAGCTGATCGCCGTCGACCTCGAAGACGGCAGCATCCTGACCGAGACCACCCTCGATCACGCCCCCAACGAATTGACCGGTGTCACCGGCTGATTCAGATCCTCATCTCAGCTCTGCTGGAGCTGAGCGATGAGCAGGACCACGATTGACCGCGGCACAAGTCAGCGTGGAATAACTCTCCGCAGAGGTTCGTTGTAGATGGTGTCGGTGTTCGGTTCTTTGCCCCGGGTACCACCCCAGAATTGCCACTTCGAGTGGCCACTTGCCGAGAGGCGCAAGACGGGCACCGACGCGCTGGAGCCGCTGGACACCTTTCGGTGCCAGCGGCTTTGTCGTCTGAATGATCAGGCCGGGTTTTCGCCGGCAGCGACGTCGAGGATCCACGTCACCCCGAACGCATCGGTGAGCATGCCGAATCCGGGGCTCCACGCCGCCGCGGCAAGACCCTCGATGATGGATCCACCGACAGAGAGTTTGGCCCAGTAACCCCGCACCTCTTCGAGCGATTCACCGCGAACCGAGACGAAGAACGGTTGGTCGGTGATCGTGGTGCCGTTCTCGCGGTGCGTCGTGCCGGCATTGGCGGTCGAACCGCCCGACTGTCCTGGGATGTCGTACGCCATCACGCTGAAGCCGTCCGCGGTTTCGACTTGGCCGAACACAATGTTCTCAGCGCCAGGCACATCCTTGGGCATTCCGAAGTCGCCGTAGGTTGCGATCGTGACCTGGCCACCGAAGACGGACTGGTAGAACTCCAGAGCCGCGCGGGCGTCTCCGCGGAAGTTGAGGTGGGTCGTTGACTTGATGCTCATGTCTGCTCCTAGTACGAACGTCGCCCGGGTTTTCCCTGACAACGTCGACTCTCACAGCCGTATAGGACTGTTTTCGTCCTAGACTCGTCGTAGTCTCACGACATGGCGACCACCACTCGGCTCTTGAATCTGCTGTCCCTCTTGCAGACGAGGCGCGACTGGCCGGGCGCTCTACTCGCCGAGCGGCTCGACATCAGCCACCGCACGGTCCGCCGCGACATCGACCGGCTCCGGGAGATGGGTTACAGCATTGCGGCGACCATGGGCCCGGACGGCGGATACCGACTCGACGCCGGCAGCGAGCTACCACCCCTGCTGTTCGACGACGATCAGGTCATCGCCTTGGCAGTCGCTCTGCAGGCGGCGACGCTGACCGGCGTCGGCATCGAAGAGGACGCAGTGCGTGCGCTGACCACCTTGCGGCAAGTGATGCCGTCGCGTCTGCGCCATCGCCTCGACGCACTCACGTTCACCACGATTTCGACCGATTCCAGCGACGCAGACTCGGTGTCCCCTGAGGTGCTCGTAGCGATTTCCGCAGCGGTGCGCGCTCGCGAGGTGCTCCGCTTCGACTACTCGAACGGCCGCTCAACCGACAACATCGAAATAACACCCCCACGCCGCGTGGAGCCACATCATCTGGTGACCTCCAAGCGTCGCTGGTACCTCGTCGCGTGGGATCTCGAGCGAGACGACTGGCGAATCTTCCGCGCCGATCGCATCACTCCACGCACCCCGAACGGCCCGCGGTTCACACCGAAGGGGATCCCCGGCGGTGACGTGAGCGAATACGTGGCCGCACGCTTCAAGGGATCGGAACATATCAACAAATGGCCGTGCCACGGCAAGGTCGTTCTCCATCGACCAGCCAGTTATGTTCTTCCCTTTGTCGAGGACGGCGCCGTCGAAGATCTTGGCCCCGACCAGTGCAGCCTCGAAGCCGGATCATGGTCCTGGACGGCGCTGGCAGCCTCCTTCAACCGATTCGACACCGACATCGATGTCGTCGGCCCGGCAGAACTGACCCACGCTTTCGCACAACTCGCCGCCCGCAATGCCGCGACTGCTGCGAGTTAGGCAGTCGTCGTGAATGAGATCCAGGTCTCCAACACAACCGTGCGTCCGTGGGTTCATGTAGGTTTCAAGTCCTCAGAGGACCTGAGGACTTGAAGACCTGAACGAAGGATGCCCAAGGAGATGAAGAAGGGGCAAGTTGCGTTTCTCACCGGCACACACGTCGTGAACGATCTGTACCAGGGGGCTGTGCCTGCACTGTTGCCGTTCATGATGCTGGAACGCGGATATTCCTACTCCGCGGTTGCCGGAATCACGCTCGCCGCGACCGGACTATCCAGTGTCGTGCAACCCGCATTCGGCATGCTGGTCGATCGAAAGAGCCGGAATTGGCTGGTACCCACAGGTTTTGTGACGGCCGCAACGGGAATTGTCGTGGCCGCGATGAGCACCACCTACATCGTTACTTGGCTGGCAATTGCTTTGGCCGGCATCGGCATTGCCGCATACCATCCGCCCGCCACAAATTTGGCACGCGCAGCTGGAGGTCACTCGCAGAAGGCCATGAGCGTGTTCTCCGTGGGCGGCACGTTGGGAGCCTCACTGGCGCCACCGTTCGTCACGCTCGTGGTCGGTTCGCTCGGATTGTCCGGCGGCTACCTGCTCGCAGTTCCTGCAGTGGTAGCGGCTATTTGGTGGATCGTCGCCCAATCACGACCAGCCGGCACGGGCACGGACGCCGAATCAGCCCAATCGTTGAGTTCGCAGCTAGCAGCGAACGGTCCCGTGTCAGATGATTGGCGCTCGTTCACCCGACTCGTGCTGGTAACGGTGTGTTGGTCAATTCCATATGTGACCACGCTGTCGTTGGTCTCACCGTACGTACTCAACGGACTGAACGGATCATCCTCGAGTGCAGCAATCGTGTTGTCCTCCTTCACCTTGGCGGGAGCGGCCGGCACGCTACTGGGCGGAGTCCTCGCGGACCGTCGTGGTCGACGTGCATCCATCCGACTCGGTTACCTGCTTGCCGTACCATCACTGGCATTGCTCGCCGCGGCTCCGAACGTGGCAATTGCCGAACTTGGAATCGTGTGTCTCGGATTCGCGATGTTCTTGCCCTTCGCGCCACAGGTGACGTTGGCGCAGGACTACCTACCGAACCGCCCAGGCACGGCAAGTGGGGTGACACTCGGACTCGCAATGTCATTGGGAGGCATCGCCTCTCCGCTGTTCGGTTACCTGGCAGATCACTTCGGACCGCGCATGGCGATCGGGGCGACAACTGCAGTGCTGTTGGTCGGAGCCGTCATCGCATTCACCTTGCGCGATCGACGCCTCGACCCGGAAGACGAGACGGAGCGCGAACTGGACGTCATCGCCCTTCGATAACCCGACAGACTGCACCGTAGTCTGAAGATTCATCGGAGGACATGAAGTGTCACTCGGTGGGCCGCTCCACGGCGGTTCACCGAGTCAGTCAGGAGCAGACACATGGCAGTGCGCCAGGTCAAGCAGCAGTCACTGGTACAGAAAGCCGCAGACGAACTTGCGCGCCTCATCGGCGACGGCGAGTGGCCGGTCGGGACGAAAATCCCGAACGAGCAGGATCTGAGCACGCTCCTCGGAGTCGGGCGTTCGACCGGCAGGGAAGCCGTGCGTGCACTGATCGCGTCGGGACAGCTCTACTCTCATCAAGGATCCGGCACCTACGTCATGTCCTCGACTCCGGTCACAGAACTCGAGCGAGAACTCAAACGCTCGGACCGCCGCGAAGTTTACGAAGTACGCAGACTTCTGGAAGTGGAAGCGGGCCGCCTGGCTGCCATGCGTCGGACCTCTGCCGACGTCGACCTGTTACGGGCAGCACTCGCAGCCCGTGAAAGTGCTTCGACACCAACAGAATTTGTCGACGCTGACATGGAACTACATCGCGCCGTGGTGAATGCTGCGCACAACAGCGTGTTGTCGATGGTGTTCGATTCATTCATCGAAACGCTCCGCAACTCGGCCCTGGACGTGATCACCGACGTCACGGCACGAAACCCCCAATCCATCGACGACGAAGCCGCTGCCCACCGAGATCTGGTGGAAGCAATCGTCGCGGGTGATGCCGACGCTGCCAGCGCGGCAACGCGCAGGAACATGGACGGGCTCGACTGACCCTCTCTATCGTTGTCAGGCATGACGTCCACATCGCTCCCTCCACGGGGTCTCCGGATCGGTCTGTCCGCCATCGCGTGGCTCAACCTGCTCTCTGCGCTCGTAGGAATGGCGGGCCTGACGATCGGCGGCGGGATGGGCCTGCCTCCGGAGTGGATCGAGGGAACCGTCTTCCCTTCATATTTCTGGCCCGGAATCCTCCTCGGCGTCGTCGTCGGAGGCATCCAAGCCGCCGCGCTCTTCGCTCAGCACAACAGGTTCCGCCTGGCATGGGGCCTGCACGCCGCCGCCGGCCTGACGATGATGATCTGGATCTTCGTCGAAATCGCCATGATCCTCGTCCGGTCGCCGCTGCAAGGCATCTTCTTCACCACTGGATTGGCCCAGACGATCCTCGCCGTTCTCGCACTCGGCGCCTGGCCCCGCCCCTTCCTCCAACGAACCGACAGCCATCACGGTCAGTGACGAATTACATTGGGATAGAAGGTCACTAGGACCGACCTCGATGCTCTCCATCGCCCAATCCAGCTCGACCCCCGACCGTCAACTGAAATCTGTTCAGCCGATGAGGTCTTTCGAGAAGTTCAGCGAGTCGAAGGACCTGTTCGCTACGAGTTCCAATTGCCTCTGTGTTGCACCGTCTCGGGCGCGCTGAGACATGCCTTGGATGACTACACCGATGAACTCGGCAAGGTCCTCGGGATCGGAGTCAGCGGGCATGAGTCCGTTGGCGATATCGGCTGCGATCCTCTGCGACAGCAACACCACGTTGGCATTTCGCATGTCGCGCAATCGGTTTGCTATGTGACTGTTGGCGTCGGTCACGCTGACCGCCGCGCTGATGATCAGACAACCACCCGGACAAGACTCGTCGGTGTAATGGGACGCCGCGTCGTTCAAGAGGCGGCGAATCAATTCGGATGCCTCGCGCTCTTCGGCGAACGCCCGGTCCATGAAGTCGCCGCGAGTCGCGTTGTAGTGATCGACGGCGGCAAAGAACACTCCTTCCTTGCCACCGAAAGCACTGTAGAGACTCGGTGGATTTATCTGCATCGCAGCAGTCAACATGGCAACGGATGTCCCCTCGTAGCCGTGCTCCCAGAAGGCATACATCGCCTTGTCCAAGGCCGCGTCTACGTCGAACTTCCGCCCTTGTCCCGGCACCCCGGCCATGCAACCTCCCAATTCCGCAGCATCTACCGATCCAAATGTGATCTATTCTACTCTTGTAGCGATCACTATGCGAATGTCCTACTGTTCTCCTCGAAAGTTCATTTCGTTCACTGAAGTACCGCCGTACTGCTGACACAGCTCGCGAACGCTCTTTCACACCGTCTAGGGGGATCGACATGCGTAGTGCCGCTTCATTCAAACTGGGTCTCAGCCACAGCGCGGCCACCGATTCGACATGGAAGGTCGAAGCGGTCAAACAGGTCGAGTATCACGTGATTGCCGCACGAAATCTGTTCGCCAAGGACAGCACTCGACTACTCGACGGGTGCAGCGCAGCATCGCTACACCGCGGAGACCGACGCTTGATCATCATCGACGCGAACGTCGACCGAATTCACGGGGATAGAATTCGAGGCTACTTCGAACACCACGGAATACGAGCATCCTTCGTACCGATGCGAGCCGACGAGACGGTCAAAGAGTGGGGTTCTGCGGTGCGGGTGGTCGACGCGATGAACGGATTCGGCATCGACCGACGCAGGGAGCCGGTAATCGCGATCGGCGGGGGTGTTCTACTCGACATTGTCGGTTTCGCCGCGAGCGTCTACCGCCGCGGAACGCCGTACATCCGGGTCCCCACCACACTGATCGGCCTCGTCGACGCCGGGGTCGGCGTCAAGACCGGAGTCAACTACGGCATGGGCAAGAATCGACTGGGGACGTATGCACCGGCCCTGGCAACTTTTGTCGACCGAGCATTCCTGCGTACCCTCGACAACCGACACTTGTCCAACGGCCTTGCCGAGATACTCAAGATGGCCTTGATCAAATCCTTCGACCTCTTCGAACTGCTGGAAATCTTCGGGGAACGATTGATCGATGACAGGTTTCAGGGCTCTTCCGACGAACTCGACACAGCAGCAACACAAGTCATCGCCGAGTCGATCCACCTGATGCTCGAGGAACTGCAGCCCAATCTGTGGGAATCCTGCCTCGAACGCTGCGTCGACTACGGCCACACATTCTCGCCCACGCTCGAGATGGAAGCACTACCGGAACTTCTGCACGGTGAAGCCGTAGCTGTCGACATGGCATTGACGTCTGCACTGGGTTATTTGCGGGGAAGTATCAGTGAAGCTGAACTTGATCGCGTCCTGACTGTAATGAGGCGCCTCGGCCTTCCCACCTGGAACGACGTCTTGTCCACACCGGGCGTCCTCGGCGCCGCATTGGCCGACACAGTGCGTCATCGGGACGGGCGGCAACGGCTGCCTTTGCCGGTCGGGATCGGTGGACACCACTTCGTCAATGATGTCACGATCGACGGAATCAACTCTGCCTCCGCCCTTTTGAACAGGAAGAGCGACGAGCTACGCGTCCGTGAGACGTCGGTGACGAAGGTCGCGTCATGAGGTGGGGCGGCCTCTACATCGAAGGCTTCGGCTCATACCTACCGGACAGGCGGGAACAAGCCTCCGACATGGTGACCGAAGGACGGTTCGATCCCGTCGAACAGCAGAAGACCGGACAGACTTCGGTTGCAGTGTCGGACCCTGATATCGGCGAATCCGCGCCGGAGATGGCAGTCTTCGCAGGCAGAGCTGCGTTGGCCGACAGCGGAATCAGCAGCAACGAAATCGACCTACTCGTGCATGCAGTGGTTCTGCACAACGGCCTGGAGGCGTGGAACTGCGGCGCCTACATTCAGAACGAACTTGGCATCGACGACTGCCTGCCGATCGAGATCCGAACAGCCTGCGCCGGAGCAATCGTCGGAATCGAACTGATCGGCCGCTGGTTCGACGGACACGGCAAAGGCCTGGTAACTGCATCCGACGCTTGGCGTCTCCCCCTGTTCGACCGGTGGAATTCCGACAGCGGTCTCGCCTACGGAGACGGCGCGGCCGCTGCTGTCATCGGCCCGGATCCGGGTCCCTTTCGTATTCTTTCGACTTCCGTAGTCACTGATGCACACCTCGAGCAGATGCACCGCGGGCACGAGCGCACAAGCATGCCTGTCTACGGCACCGCCGACCCGATCGATCTCCGAGCACGGGTGGGGGGCTTCACCGAGACTCACTCCATCGACGAGTTCTGGTCACGCAACGCGGCCGCTCTGTCTCGATGCGCTGAAACAGCTTTGGGTGATGCCGCCACTCATCACGGTGACATCGCCACCTGGATCGTACCGAATTTCGGCAACGTCCTACTCCGCAAACAATGTTTCGAGCCGCTGAAGATCCGCGCCGAGCAGACCTTGGTCGAACTCGGCAGAACCATCGGCCACACCGGTGCTGCCGACCCACTACTGGGCCTCGACCTGCTCCGCCGCAGCAAGGCCCTGCACCCTGGAGACCGGATCATGCTCACCGGCATCGGCGTCGGGTTCACATGGGGATGCGCAGTCGTCGAATACACCGGATACGAGAAGGGATAGGCCATGGTGGTCGAAACTCCGCACGAATTGACGACAACGGCTCGCTCTACCAACGCGAATGCCGCAATAATCTGGATGCTCCTGGCAGTGTTCGGCGTCGGCACTGTCGAATACCTTGTGGCCGGCGTACTTCCGGACATCTCCACCGACCTCGGGGTCAGCACCTCCACAGCCGGACTGCTCGTCACCATCTATGCCGTCACAGTGGTCATCGGTGGCCCTCTACTGACGATCGCTACCACCAGGGTGCCGCGGACACCTCTCATCGCGGCTCTGATGGCTCTCTTCGTCATCGGCAACATCGGAACTGCGCTGGCACCGAACTTCGCAACCATGGTGATATTTCGGATCATCACTGCTCTGCCACACGCGACGTTCTTCGCTCTGTGCCTGGTGCTGGCGACGTCGTTGGTGGCGCCTGAATTCCAAGGGCGTGTGATCGCCCGCGTCACCCTCGGACTGAACCTGGCGACGGTCCTCGGCGTCCCCTTGGGAACTCTCATCGGTACACAACTGGGTTGGCGCTGGTCTTTTGCGATCATCGCCGTTTTCCAACTGCTGGTCACCGCTGCGCTGATCGCCTCGACGCGCAACGCCGCTCCCTCGCACCAGACCGGCAACGTCAGCTCAGAGCTACGGGTGTTCACCCGGGGCCCAGTTCTGTGGGCGATCGGGCTGACCGCTCTCAGTCAGGCAGCGCTTTTCGTGGTGTTCACCTACATCTCGCCGTATCTCACCGAGCATGCCGGCATCTCGGTGTCGACGGTGACGGTGGTGTTGTTCGTATTCGGCGTCGGGTCTGTTGTCGGCAATCAACTCGGTGGTTACTACGCAGACAAGGACCTGAACAAAACGCTGTACATCGCGTTGACCGCGCTCGCGTTGGCACTTCTCGCTCTCTTCGTCTTCGGCGGAACGTCTTGGTTTGCCTTCGCCTGGATGTTCGTACTCGGTGCTACCGGTTTTTCCATTATTCCGCCGCTCGCCTCGAAACTCATCGGTGCTGCAAGCGAAGCCCCGCACCTTGCTGCCACGGTCAACATTGCAGGATTCCAACTTGCGAATGCTGCCGGCGCGTGGATCGGCTCGATCGCTCTGTCCGGCGGCAACAGCGTTGCAGTCCTGCCTGCTATCGGGGCAGTCCTCGCGGCGGGCGCAGTACTGCTGCTGTTCGTCGGTGCACTGCTCGGAGCGTGACGTGAAAGCCATGAGAGCTGCGATGATCGACGCTCCCCGTTCCGTGTCGATCGTGACGATCGACCGTCCCAACTGCGGGCCTGACGATGTCGTCGTCAAGGTTGCCTATGTCGGTCTGTGCGGTACGGATCTGGAGTTGTTGCACGGCACGTCGTCATACCTCACTGATGGCCTTACGTCGTTTCCGCATCACTTCGGGCACGAATGGGTGGGCACCGTAGAGCAGACCGGCCCGAATATTCACGATCTGTCGGCGGGTGACGTAGTCACCGGGAGCACGATGATTTTCTGCCAGGCGTGTTCGGCCTGCGGGGCCGGACGACGCAACCAATGCTCCGATCTGCGTGAGGTCGGGCTATACGAACATCCTGGTGCCGCAGCCGAATTCCTCCGCATGCCGCGGCGCACGGTCGTTTCACTCGGTCGCGTCACAGTCGAACCGGAGCACGTTCTCATCGAGCCGCTCGTGACGGTGCTCGAGGCGCTCGACGCTGCTTCGGTGTCGCCGGGTGATCGGGTTCTCGTCGTCGGCGCGGGCACGATCGGCAGCTTGTCCATCGCCATGCTGAGTCGATACCCGATCACCGTCGACGTTCTCGAACCCCGGTCGATCGAACACCTCGACTCCGGCACCGTCACACACAGTTTCACCGATGCCACACACCTGACCGGGCAGTACGACGTGGTCGTGGAGGCGTCTGGCGGCGCCGGTGCGCTGGGTACCGCCGTAGGCGTTCTCCGTCCGGGAGGCAAGTGCATCCTCGTAGGCGTCGCGGCGCACACGGAATCGATCGATCCCGGAGCGGTTGCGCTGGCCGGCATTTCGATCATCGGAGTACGTCACGGGGTAGATCACTACCGCCGAGCCGCGGAACTGTTCCCGCTGATTCGCCCGGCATTGACCGCATTGATCGACAGTGTGGTTCCTCTGACCGAAGCACAGTCCGCATTCGATCGTCTCGAAGGCCACAGGACACGGCCGAAGGTGGTGATCTCTGTTGAGTGAGCTCGAATACACAGTGATAACCGGAGCGAGTAGTGGTATCGGCCGGGCAATCGCGCTCGCGCTTGCGAAAGAGGGTCACAACCTCGTCCTCGGATACGGCAATGGTCTCGATCGCATCGCACGGTTGGTGAGCGAACTAAATGCGCAGTTCCGCATCGACGTCGTTCCCCTGCAACTGGACCTGCGCAATGCCGAATCGACAGTCGACGCCGTTCTGAGATGCACAGATGAACTGGGTGAGATCCACTGCCTGGTAAACAATGCCGGAATCAACGATCGATCACCCGCAGATGCACTCGCCATCGATCGAATGCGCGAGGTCATGGCCGTCAATTCGATCACCCCACTTGCGTTGGCCTCGTCGGTGGGGCGCCGGATGATCGCGCGAGGTATCGCAGGATCGATCGTCAACATCACATCGATCCATGACACGGTCCCCATCACCGGCGGTGCAATCTACTGCGCCAGCAAGGCCGCATTGGCGGCGTCGAGTCGTGTCCTCGCCCTCGAATTCGCGCCCCACGGAGTGCGCGTCAATTCCGTCGCACCGGGAGAAACCGCCACCGCGATGAACGGCATCGATGACGAATCCTCGTATGCGGACATCGATCGCCCCGCTATCCCGTTGGGGCGTCCGGCCGGTGTGCACGAGGTCGCAGCAGCCGCGGCGTTCCTCGCCGGGTCCGGTTCGAGCTATCTCACGGGGACCACCGTTACCGTCGACGGCGGACTGGTTCTGACTGCAGCCGAAGCGAATGCCCGCTACGCCGTCGATCATTCTCCAACGCAAGGTCTCATGAAAGGAATCGCATGAAAGCCATCGCAATCGAAGCCACCGGCGACCCAAGCGTTCTCACTCTCACCGAGGTTGACGAGCCGACATCCGGCCCCGGAGACGTCACTGTTTCCGTTGCAGCCGCTGCCGTCAACCCTGTCGATCTGAAGACCCGTTCGGGGTTCTTGCCCATCGAGTTGCACTTCCCAGCCGTATTGGGATGGGACGTCTCCGGAACTGTTATCGCAGTCGGATCCGCGGTAACACGCTTCACGCCAGGAGACCGCGTCATCGGAATGATCGCGCAACCGGCACACCGCTACGGAACCTATGCCGAACGCGTCACCGCCGACCAGTCCTTGTTCGCACCCGCTCCGTCGAACGTCACCCTCGAGCACGCTGCTGCGATCCCACTCGCAGCGCTCACCGCTGTGCAATGCCTCGAGAAACTCGACCTTGCACCAGAATCCACGGTGTTGGTGACCGGTGCTGCCGGCGCGGTGGGCCGAATAGCGTCGGCGCTGCTGATCTCGCGGGGACACCGCGTCGAAGCCCTCGCTCGCGAGAGCGACACTGACGAACTCTTGGCCCTCAGCCTCAGCCGGGTCATAGCGAGTCCCGTCGACCTGCCGCAGAAGGAGTACGACGCCATCGTCGACACGGCGGGTATTGCCGAATCCGTCGACAGTGTGCGAGACGACGGCGCCTTCATCTCCATCGACGACAACGAGCAACCCGCACCGCAACGTGGAATCACACCGGCGAAAAGCTATGTCGACGAGGACGGCTCGGGCCTCGAATCATTCGCCGAACTGGTATCGACCGGTTCGGTCACCGTCCCTGTCGCCCGAACATTCCGGTTCGACGAAGCACCCCAAGCCCACGCTCTGCTGGCCGCGGGCGGAACCCGAGGAAAGGTACTGCTGATCCCATGACCGTGACCGCGAATGTCGAAGATGCCTTGTCCACAGTCGGTGTCACCGTTCCCGATGCGGACGCCGCCGCCAACTTCTTCGCTTCACTCCTGGGTGCGAACCGCGTCGTAAGATACCCCGGACGTGTCTCCGTACCGATCGGATTGTCGGGGGTCGTGGATTTCGTATCAGCGGATTGGCCCCATCAACCCCCACCGCGGTTGGTCGACATCGGTACCAACCATCTCTGCTTCACTGTCGGCGATATCGAACTCGCTGTGAGCTACCTTGATTCGCGAAGCGACGTGACAGTCCTCGGCGACGTGATCGAGGTACCCGAGGGTCCGATTGCGGGCAACAAGTGGGTGTACTTCCGGTCGCCGTGGGGCGATCTCTTCGAACTTCAGCAGTGGCCCGAGGAGCCGGGATACTTCCACGAGACCCAGGCCCGACTCCACCACAGACGAGAGGACATCGCGTCAGCCCTTCTCCCGACCTGCCGCGGTTTGGATCACACGGGCTACAGCGTCCCGGACCTCGACGCCGCGATAGCGCGTCTGGTGACCGCCCATTCGGGAACCGAGGTGCTCCGCACCGACATCGCAGCGGATCGCGGGTTCATGACGGCACAGTTCGATCTCGACGTCGAAGGAACGTCCCGGATGGCGATGGTATCCGTCGGCGACTTGAACATCGAGTTGTTCGAGCACCACATCGGCCGGCAGGAGGCCCCTCGCCCTTTGACCGCCAACGGGGGAAACTTCCTGACGTTCCGCCACGGGGGCGCCGCGCGACTGATTCCGAGTTCGCTGTGAAGTACGGAATCAATCTCCCCAACTTCGGGCCGCAGATCGACCCCGAGGGGATTCTCGCGTGGGCCCGGACAGCGGAAGCTGCCGGATTCGACAATGTCCTACTCTCGGATCACGTGGTGTTGACCGACGACGCGAATCGCCGCTCTCCCGCTCCGTTTTACGAGTGCCTGGCCACGCTGTCCTGGCTCGCAGCGGGTACCGAGTCGATTCGCCTGGGCAGCGGCGTGCTGATCGGCAGTCACCGACACCCGGCCCACCTCGCCCACGCGACCGCGACGATTGATCGACTCAGCGGCGGACGGTTGATCGTGGGCATCGGGGTCGGCTGGACTGCACAGGCTTTCGACGTCCTCGGCGTTCCGTTCACACGTCGAGGCCGACTGACGGATACCACTCTCGAAACCCTGATCGCAGCGTGGACGTCGGAGACATACGACGCACCGGGCTCGGCCGGAACACATCGCGTGCACAACGGACCTCTACCGCTGCAGCAACCACACCCTCCGTTGTGGATCGGCGGCAACGGACCCGCTGCGATCGACCGAACCAACAGATTAGGCACTGCATGGCACCCATTGCACCCTACCCGGGGCCTATGCATCGCTGGAGTCGCTTCACTCGCCCCCGGGCGTGAGTTCGTCCCCCGCATCTACTTTCTCCCCACCGAAAGATCTGTCGAATCACCAGACCGTCCACTCGGGTACGGAACCATCAACCAGATACGTGCCGACATCGATTTTCTGTCTGAGATCGGTGCACAGACGATTGTGCTCGATACCGATCCTGGCGACCAGCGACTGCGCCGCTCAACCGACCACGATCTCGATCTGATTCGCATTGCCGGCGAAAGTTTGGGAATGAGTCGGGTGGCCGTCTTATGACTCTGCGGCCCAGCTTGATTCGACAATCCATTTCGACCTCGGCACTGCTGTTCGACATGGACGGAACCCTCGTCGATTCGCAGGCGTCGATCGAGGCTGTCTGGTTCGAATTCGCGGACCGGCACGGCGTTGATCGGGCGGTGGTAGCGCAGGCACTTCCAGGCCGCATCGCTTCCGACATCATCGTTCGGGTTCTCGGTAATCGAGCAAACGTCGAATCCGAACTGAACTGGATCAGGCAAAGCGAAGAGCAGAACTCGCATCCAGTTCGCGCCATCGCCGGCGCCAAGGACTTTCTGGCGTCTGTGCCCCGGGAGCAATGGGCGATTGTCACGTCGGCCCCTCGATCGATGATGGTGCGAAGGCTCACTGAAGCGGGCCTCCCGCTTCCACACGCGTCGGTATGCGCTGAGGACGTGCGCGCCGGCAAGCCAGATCCCGAGGGCTTTCTTGCAGCGGCGGCGCGCTTGAAGGTTTCCGCCGACTCCTGCACCGTATTCGAAGACTCCTCGGCCGGCATGGCTGCTGCGGCCGATTCCGGCGCATCATGCGTTGCAATCGGAGCCGAGCCCGGACGAAACCTTTTGAGAGTGAATAATTTTACTTCACTACGACTCTCCCGAGAGAGATCGGAGCTCGTAATCGACGTGGTACCGGAACTATGACGGATACCGTATCGGTCGATCTGGGAGGTACGTGGCTACGCATCCGCAGCGGTGAGCGAACCGAACGGCTGCCATCGCCCAGCGTGCTCCGGCAACCGTCTGCCACTCCCGATAAACTCCTGCGCGAGCTGATCGAGACACTGGATCGATATCTACCGCCGGGTGCCGCAGTGAACATGGCGTGCGGGGCCGCGCTCGACGAACAGAAGGGCGTCGCCCATGGATCCGGCCCATTGTGGGGCGGCACTCCTGCCGGTGAGATTCCGTTGCTGCGCCTCCTCGAATCCCACCGCCCGGACGTTCGATGGACACTCGTGAACGACGTGACGGCAGGGTTGGCGTCATTCGCTCGTGGGTTTACACGTCCCACCGATCGGCGCATCGCCTACCTCACCATCAGCAGCGGGATCGCACTGCGGATAGCTGATGCAAGAGAGCGAGTGATTCCAGTGGACGCATTGGGGTTGCAAGGTGAGGTCGGCCACCTTCGTGCAGTGACGTCGGGGCCGGATACAGTGCGACAGTTGCCCTGCGCATGTGGAGGCATCGGACATGTCGCGGCGATCTCGTCCGGCTCGGCGTTGGCTGCTGTCGCCTCGGCTCTCGAATTGCCCTATGACAGAGATTCGTTCGGTCCAGCACTCGAGTCAGGCGCCCCTGGTGCATCACTTCTGTTGAGCGTGGTCGTCGAGCCGATCGCCGAGCTGGTCAGAACGATGATCGCCCTCGATCCACGACTGGATCGCATCGGGATCGGTGGCGGGCTCGCCGAAGGTCTGTCCGAGATATACGAGAGGGAACTTTGTTCCCAACTCGCCTCGGTGCGATCGTACGCGGACACGTCACTGACTCCCGAGAGAATCCGTAAGACGATATACCTGTGCCGTCCTCACGACATCGACACCCTGTCCGGTGCCGACGATATTGCCGCCGGTCGCCTCCGCGTAAGCAAGCTGTGAAAGAGGATTCATGACAACGCAACTCACCCATCGCGCAATCGTGAGAAGGGGCAGTCGGTCGAGCGTCGAAAAGCGGCCGACTCCAACTCCCGGACCCGGCGAACTTCTCGTCGCCCCCGAGAAAGTCAGCCTGTGCGGGACTGACATTCAGATTGTGCGCGGAGACAGGGACGACCCCTCGCCCATCGTCGGCCACGAAGGCGCTACCCGCGTCGTCGAAGTGGGCGACGGCGTCACCGGCTTCGAGGTAGGTGATCGAGTCGTGGTCAACCCGACGCATCCGCATGATTCATCGTTTCTTCTCGGCCACAACGTCGAGGGGTTGTTTCAACAACGCGTCATCATCGGCGTGCCCGCGGTGAGTGGAGGGTTGGTCACGCCGTTGCCACTGGAACTTTCCAGCGCACGCGCTACTCTCGTCGAACCGTACGCCGTCGTCAGGTATGCGCTCTCCTGCCTCTCCCGTGAGTCACCGGGGACGCTGCTCATTTTCGGCGACGGTCTCATCGGAAATCTGGCTGCGGCCCTCGCACCCTCCGTTCTCTTCCCAACCGTCCGAGTAGTAATGGTCCACCGCACCGAACTCGGCATGGAGTGGACGACAAATCACTTTCCATCCGTGGTCAACTCGCTCGCTACCGAGAACTGGGTACGCGAAACCACAGGCTCGGTCGCCGTGCTGGTCGCGACTCACCGCGCCGGCACAGTAGCGTCGATCGACACCGCTCTGGAACGCCTCGGCGATCGAGTTGTCTCCGTGCATCCGATTGGTGGAGTGCCGGCCAAGGCCACGTCCGATTTGTTACCCGGGGTGGACATCGCCGGGGTGCGACAAGCCAACACGGGTGGACCGACACCACCCGCGATCACGACGTTCACCAGGGGCTCTCTGCGCGTTGCCTTGACGGGCAACAGAGGAGTCACGAACCACCAACTCGCCTCCGCTGCAGCTGCATTGACGAGCGCCGACGACACGATCGACACGCTACTCACACACCAACTCGGCATCGATGAGGGCACCGCATTGATGAACGTGATCTGCGAGAAACGGACCCGAGAGGTGGACGGCGAGTTGGTGATTCGATTGGTGGTGAATCTTGCGGGTCATTGAAGGTATTTGATCCGACGAACTCGGGGAACAACCAGCCAAGACCTCCCGCCCGAGATCCCCCACGGACTCGCATTGCTAATGTTGATGACGTGTTTGCCACGGGACCCAACGCGCTGACGGTAAAAGGCCAACCGACGCTTCAACACATAGATTTCACCTTTTTGGATTCTTTTCGATTTCCCGACCGGCAGGGCTTCCCCGATTCATATCGCGCATTCATCCGGCGCGCAGGGTGGGCGCGGACCTTCGGACTCTGGCTCATCTATCCGCCCGTCCTTCCCGGATTTGCCGACGGCTGGCAAGGGCGCGCCCGCAACCTCACCGCTCATCTTCATTCGGTCTACACAGAAGGACAGGATGACGAGTTCGATTGGATGATCGAACCCGACGGCGATTGGTCACTCCCCGACTCGCTGCAGGTTTTCGGATGGAGCGAAAACGGTGACGCCCTCCTGTGGGACACAGCATCACGCGACACCGACGGAGAGTTTCCGGTTTGGGAATCGCGATCGTTCAACTCCCTCCACCGCCTCGGCGGGAGCCTCTACGAAGCACTTCCGTCCATTCGCACCCGGACGGCGAGCCTGTTCGGACCCCGCGCCTACGACATCGAGCCACTCCAGCCCACCCAACTCTGACGCGCGACCCAAATTATCGAAAGGCCGCGGGCACAGCCACTAGTACGACACCTACGATGACGACCAGCGACAGATAGCCGAGAACGAGGCCGGCCACTGCCAATCCGCGCCCACTTTCGCCGGAACGGCGAATCTGGTTCAGCGACACATGGCCCACGGGAATAGCAAGAACCCCACCGAAGATTCCAAGTACCAGTGCGACGATGGCCAAGGCATTCGTACCGCCGACCACCCCTGGCGGCGGCGACACCACCTGCCTGACAGGCCCGAATGCCGAACGAAGGCTCCTCCCTAACAGCAGCGCCCCGACCATATACAGCGACAGTCCCGCCACTGATCCGGCTACCCAGGCTCCACGAAACGCCGGCCCGTCGACGTCGAGGATCCTCCCCGCCGCCCTTACCCCGGATCCTGCTGCACCAACCGCGATACTCAAATTCACTGCGCCAGGAAGAACGGCAAGCAAGGCAATAGCACCGATACCAAGCGAGAATGCCGGGCCACCTCGGCGCCGCCACGCCAACGAACTCATCAGCGCTGCGAACAAAGTCACAGCAATGCCTAAAAGCCCAGTCACAAATCCGACAACGACTCCCGTCTCGAAGTCCCCACCTAGATGACGAGCAACCCACTGTGCCCAGGCCCGTGCGAATGGCGGCCCGAGCGTCAGCGAGGCAACGACCGTTGCAACCGCAACACACGCCACGACACTGATGACCCGCAGAATCCACCCCAGATAACCGGAATGCGAATTATTGTGCGCAACAGTAGTTTCCGAGTCGATCACCAGGATTCCTTCGTTCAGAGTGTGACAACAGAACGGCTCTAGCCGTCACTCCACACAGAACCGTGGCCGGACCGGCTCACTTATCTGATCAAGTTCTGGTGCCTGTGTCTGTAGTTCGTTCGCACGACCAAACCGGTGATAGCAACGATTACACATTTGTGTTAGCGTTGTTTTCATGAGTTCGAGAGCAAAGATTCTGGCCGCAGCAACCGAGTTGCTCAACACCTCCCCCAACGGTGACATCTCCACCCGTGCCGTGTGCGAGATGGCCGGCGTCGGCGCCCCCGCGCTCTACCGTCAGTTCGGCGACAAGGACGGACTGCTCGCAGCCGTCGTCGAGGCAGGATTCTCCGAATACCTCGAAGGCAAACGCGCTGCGACACCTTCCGATGACCCAGTTGCCGATCTACGGGCCGGCTGGGATGCGCATACAGCCTTCGCGCTCGCACATCCCGCTCATTACCGACTGATGCACTCACCTTCCGCCCAGAGTGCCGACACCGCCTTGCAAGCCCAGGCGCTACTTCGATCCGTTCTCGAACGATGCGCTGCGGCAGGCGTTCTGACCGTATCGGTCGACGTGGCTACGCAGATGGTGATGTCCGCCAATGCGGGTGTCGCTCTGATGCTCGTCGTAAGGCCGGAACAGTACCCCGATCCGACGCTGTCACAGCGAGTTCGCGACGGAATCTTCGCGTCCATCATCGACGAATCCGACGCCCACCCGGACGCCTCCCTCAACAGAGTTGCATCCACTCTCGACGCCCAACTCGCCGCCGCAGATTCAACTTCCCTCTCCACCAACGAAGTCGGCCTACTACGGGAGTGGCTCCGCAAGCTGTCCGATGCAACCAAACCAGTTCAGGAGTTACATCATGACTGACACCACCACCCGCGTCGCCATCGTCACCGGAGCTTCCGGCGGCATCGGGCGAGCGACTGCCGAGAAGCTCGCCGCCGACGGAATGGCTGTCGCCGTGCACTATTCAGGAAATCTTCAACGCGCCCAGGAAACAGTTGACACCATCGTCGCAGCGGGCGGTCGCGCCATCGCGGTGCATGCCGACGTCGCCGACGAAGGTGAAGTCGGGGCCCTGTTCGATACGGTCGAGGAGGAGTTCGGGGGCATCGACGTCGTCGTCCATGCAGCCGGAATCATGATTCTCTCCACCGTCGCAGAACTGAACTTCGACGATTTCGATCGGATGCATCGGATCAACGTCCGAGGGACCTTCGTGGTCGACCAGCAGGCAGCCAGACGTGTCCGACGCGGTGGTGCGATCATCAATTTCTCCACCTCCGTGAAGAAGCTGGCGTTTCCGACTTATGCCGCGTACGCCGCCACCAAAGGTGCTGTCGACGCGATCACTCTGGTTCTCGCGAAAGAGCTACGGGGACGCGATATCACGGTCAACGCCGTAGCCCCAGGCCCCACGGCCACCGATCTATTCCTTGACGGGAAAGACGAAGCTACAGTGGAGAACCTGTCCAAGCTGGCTCCCCTGGAACGCCTCGGCACACCGGCGGACATCGCGGAGGCTGTCGCGTTTCTCGCCGGCCCAGCTCGTTGGGTCAATGGCCAGGTCATCTACGTCAACGGCGGCGTGATTTAGCAAAACCATCGTCTAAGGAGCACACCTTGGCAATTCCGACAAAACAGTCAAACCAGTCGACTTTGGTTGTAATGTGCAAACAATGGAAAACCAGGATCGAGGGTCCGCCCGGACGTCACGACGACAGTTCATCAGCGTTGCAGGACTGGCGGCAACCGCCGTCATAACCCTCGCGACCTCCTCGACCGCCAGCGCCGCCGGCCCCACGGCACCCAATCCAGGTTCGCGGGTCGGCGATCCTGCGGAAGCCCAAGCGGTACAGCGCGTCGCAGAGACACTGCTGAACAGCGGAGTCCCCGGTCTTGCCTTCGCCATCGTCAAACCGGATGAGAAGAACCGCAAAGCGAGTGTCACCACTACGTACCACTACGGCCAGGCCGACGTCGAAAACGGCGTGAGAGTCACTCCACGAACGCAATTCGAGATCGCCTCGGAGACCAAGACCTTCACGGCTGCACTACTGGCGAAACTGATCGCTCGGGGAGAAGTCGGATTGGACGACCTGGCGAGCAAGTACTCGGATGGCAACCTGCTGCCAAAAGGCAGCGGTGGCGAGGAGATCACGCTTCGCCAACTGGTCACCCACCGTTCCGGTCTTAGCGACGACCCACCCAATCTCTCGGCTGGGTGCGCAGATCCCACACAATCGTGTGTGGACGAGAAAGCGAAGTACACGAGAGACATGCTCTGGGAAGGACTCCGGGCTACCGGGGCCTTGGAGTTCGCCCCCGGTAGCCACTGGCTGTACTCGGACTTCGGGTTCGGACTGCTCGGCACACTCATGGCAGACAAGATCATTCCGGGACAGGAGAAGCCGCCTTTCGCGGCAGCAGTCGCCCGCGAAATCACCGACCCGCTCGGGATGATGGGTACCGTGATCGAGACCAAAGCAACCGACCTGGCCGTTCCGTACTACCTCGACGGCACAAGAGCCACTCTGTGGAACAACACGGGTGCGATCGCAGGCGGGGGTGGCCTCGTCAGCACCGCCGAGGACATGTCGATCTGGGCCGCAACAACTCTCGGCTATGGCAACAACCCGCTCAAACCGGTCCTCACCTCGATGCTCGAGCAGATCGACACGCAAGCTCCGGAGAATCCTGCATTCGGAATGGGAATGGCGTGGCAGCTCCAACCCCCGACGCCGAACTTCCCACAACGGTTCGCCAAGAAGAACGGAGACAGCTCGGGATCCAACTGCATCACCCTGTTGGTTCCCGACAGCGGCTGGTCGATCACGATTCTGGCGAACGGTGGAAATGCGGCAATGATCGACCCTGCAGCAGTGAACCTGATGCATGATCTGGTTCCGAGACGACCGATATTCGGTAGCTCGACGGGAAGTTCGTCGGGCAGCGACGCCGGTTTCCAGACCGGGTCATTCGGATAGACCCACTTACCCGCGGGCGCTACATCTTCGTCGAGCGTGCCATCACGAAGCAGTAGAGCCCGTAGGTGATGATGCCCAATCCGGCAAGGATCAGCAGGGCCACTCCGTACGGCTGCGCACCCAGCGTCTTGAACGCTCCGTCGAGTCCGGAGGACTTGCCGGGTTCGGAACTGTTGACCGCGAGAAGAACCAGAACGCCGACAGCAGCGATGGCCAAGCCCTTGGCGACGTACCCGACGGTTCCGAGTCGGCGCACGAAGTTGCTGGGTGTGCCTTTCAAATCATCCAGGAAGTTCTGGCTCGCGCCCTTGTACACGTGGTAAACACCAACAGCGATGATCGCGATCCCACCGATCACCAATGCGATAGTCCCCAGCGTGTTCTCCATCAAACGCGCCGTGATTCCCGCACTCTGACCGCTGCTGGACTTCCCGCTTCCGCGGGCGAATCCGAATGCAGTGAAAGCAAAACCGAAATAGACGAGCGAAATGCCCAGAGCCTTTGCACGGTTGAAGAACTCCTTCTTCTTGTCGTCCGAGGACGGCGACGACGAGCTCCCCAACGCAGCTTCGGCCAATCTCCACAACGCCATGGCAAGGAAGGCCACGACGCCGACCCACAGAGCGAAGACACCCCCTGGTTTTCCTGCCAACTCGGCCATCGCACCCGATTGGTCCGCAGACCCGGATCCACCGAGAGCAAGGCGGATCGCGATATATCCGATCAGCAGATGAACCACGCCGCTGACGACAAATCCTGCGCGGGCAAAGCGCTCGAAGACATTGTTCTGTGCGACGTCAGCCGCCGTGGACGTGACACTTTTCTGGTCCTGCGGTGACGATTCTTTGTTCATCATGATCGTCGAACCATATACGGGCAGACGCTTCCCTCGAACGCCTGCATCAAGTGTTTCGAGATCAAGGGTTTCGAGGGTTCTGATCCGGCGTCGACCGCGGTTCTTCGGGGTTGGGAACCTTGGGGTCGATCGTGTCTGCATGATCTCGTTGCTGGTTCAGTTCCTCGCGAGAGCTCGTCGCCTCTTTCCGATGTTGCGCTGCATGATGTTGCAGCGCAGACGCTTCCGCCGCTTTGGCGTCGGCCTCTGCCTGCACCATGCGCGCTTTGGCTGCTGTCTCTTCTGCCCGCGCCTCGCGCTCGCCTACTTGCAGCGACTTGTCTGCGACGTCTTCGCGGATCTGTTCTGCCTCGATGTGACGACGCTCGTCGCGCCTGTTTCGCGCCACCCACAGGAGTGCGGCCACGATCGCTATCACCACGACCACGGCAACAATTATCCAGATAATGCTGCTGGTACTCATACTGCGAGAGGTACCCACCTGGGACTTTCTCACACGCAGGCAAAGAAATACGCGAAAATTACAGGTCGGTCGGATGCGTGTTGGCGCCGCACAAAACGACGCACAATTCACCGTCGGACGGCGGCGTCACCGTTCCGTTCAGAACCGGAACCATTGCTGCCGCGGTTCCCAACTCCACCAGGATCCGGAACTCCCGCCACAGGAACGCCCGCGCCTGCCGGATCGAATCATCGTCGACCACAACGCTGTTAACCGAACTCTCATGCAGCGTCTCCCAGGCGATGGCGCCAATCCGTGTGGCCCCCAATGAGTCCCCGGCGATACTGTTCACTTCGATATCGACCGGACGCCCCGCATCGAGCGAGGTGCGCAAGGTGGCAGCCCCGGTCGGCTCGACGGCTACCACTTGATCTTCGGGACGAGCCGCCGCGACGATTCCAGAGACCAACCCGCCGCCGCCGACTGCAACGCAATACGTGATCGGTCCGGATGCGTCGTCCTCGATCTCGAGAGCAATGGTCCCGGCTCCGCTGACGATGTCGGGCAGGTCGTAGGCGTGCAGTTCGAGCGCACCGCTCGAGCGTGCGATGTCCGCCGCAGCGGCAGCGGCGAGTGCATACCGGTCGCCGACCTTGTGAACGGTTGCACCCAGCTCCCCAAGTGCCTTCACCTTTGCTTCGGGCGCTGTCTCCGGCACCACCACTGTGCAGGTGAGCCCTCGGCGCCGCGCGGCCCACGCAGCGCCGATCGCAGCGTTGCCGCCGGACGCGATCACCACGCCTGCGTCAGGCATGGTGCCGTCGGCGACCGCTCGTTCCACGGCATTGAGACTGCCGCGCACCTTGAAGGAGCCGCCGTGTTGGAGGTACTCGAGCTTGAACAGAACCGGCACCTCGCCGTGTGGTGTCGGCACCGCAGTTCGAAAGATGGGAGTACGCCGCGCCAGTCCTGCGATACGAGTCCGCGCAGCTTCGACGTCCGAGCGCTCGATTGCCAGCGGACCTGCGTTGTTGTCGGCGGTGAGAGTCATGTACCAACCCTACGGTTCGCAACTTAGACCCGAAGCAATCGGCCCACCGTCATCAAGATGTCTGTTTTTCACCAATTATTGCCCGCATCTGACCGAGACATCGACCTTCCAGGTGAATAAATTTACTACTACAAGCACAACGACGACATCAAGGAAAGGCACACGCCATGTCGAAGATCGCAGTATTCGGTGGAAACGGTTTTGCAGGAAGCGCAATCGCGAAAGAAGCCGCTTCACGCGGCCACGAGGTAACCGTCGTCGCTCGCAGCGCGCAGTCCGGAACCGACACGAATGCCGTGCAGGGTTCGGTTCACGACAACACGATCGTGGAGCAGATCACGGCAGACAACGACGTCGTTGTCGTTGCCATCCCCGCTCGCGAGATCGACGGCAAGCGCCTGCTCGACGCCGTCACTCCCCTCGCCGATGCCGCCGCACGCAACGCTGCTCGCATTGCCGTAGTCGGTGGCGCCGGCAGCCTGTTGGTCGCCGAGGGTGGGCCGCGCGTCGTCGACACCCCCGATTTCCCGGACGCATACAAGGGTGAGGCGCTCGCTCACGCCGACGTCCTCGACGCGCTCCGCGCAACTGACAGCAATGTCGACTGGTTCTACGTGAGCCCGGCCGCAGCGTTCGGTGCCCATGCCGGCGTCGCCCCGAAGGGATCGTTCCAGTTGGGTGGCGACATTCTCCTGACGGACGCCGAGGGTAACTCCGCCATCGCGGGCGAAGACTACGCCCACGCTTTTGTCGACGAGATCGAGACTCCGGCCCACCGTCGCCAGCGTTTCACCGTCGCACACTGAACATGAGCAACCTTCGTAGGCGCGCAGCCTGGATCACTGTTCCCGCTGCCGCCGCTCTCCTGCTCACCGCGTGCTCCAACGACGCGGAATCCGCAACGCCCAGCAGCTCTGCGACGTCCACGAGCGTTGTTGCCGAACAGGGCGATCAACTCGAATCCAACAAGACCGTCGTCACGGACTTCTACGAACTGGCGTTCAACGGCCGTCAGGTACAGCAAGCCGCCGACCGGTACCTTGGCGACGTCTACATCCAACACAACCCCACTGCCGCCGACGGGGCAGCCGGATTTGTCAGCGGCATAGGCGGTTACGTCGAGGCCACACCCGGATTACACGCCGAGATCACTCGTGTTTTCGCCGAGGGCGATCTGGTTGCCCTCCAGTCTCACACCACGTCTGCACCCGGCGACCGCGGCCAGGCCGTGTTCGACATCTTCCGCGTCGACAACGGCAAGATCGCCGAACACTGGGATGCCATTCAAGACGTGCCGGAAACGTCCGCGAATCCGAACACGATGTTCGACGGACCCACCTCGTCGCCGTCCAAGTCGTCAGAAGTCTTGGAGCGCAACACGGCCAACGCGTTGACGTTCCTGCAGCTCGCCTTCAACGAAGGCAAAGCCGCCGAGGCTGCCGACCAGCTGGTCGGTCCGACCTACACCCAGCACAACCCCTCGTTCGCTGACGGCAAGGACGCATTTGTCACCGCACTGGCCGGGATCGAACCCGTTACCGGAGACAAGGCCACCAAGTTTCCACGGACGGTAGCCGAGGGCGACTTCGTCTTTGTTCAGACCTTCGCTTCGTCCGGTGAGGGAACGGCCGGCAGCGGCTCGATGGACATCTTCCGATTCGACGAGAACGGCAAAATTGTCGAACACTGGGACGCGGTCCAGGACTACCCTTCGACGACCGCAAGCGGTAACACCGTGTGGGATGACGGTCGCTGAGACGACAACTCCGAACAGTTCAGCGGACGGCTACGTGATCAGCCGACGTTGATTCGTTCTGTGTCGCCGTCGTAGTAGTCCAACAATCTCTGGTCCATCACCCGGCGCCACAGTGGTGGAATCCACGCGATCACGATCATCACTGCGTAGCCGGCCGGAAGTTGCGGCGCTTCGGCCGCGCTACGCAGACTTTGGTACCGCAGCTTCGGGTTGGCGTGGTGATCGCTGTGCCGCTGCAGTTGGTAGAGAAACAGATTGCTCACGACGTGATCGCTGTTCCAACTGTCAGCGGGGCTGGCGCGAACGTACGAGCCGTCAGCACGCTTGCCACGCAGCAGACCGTAATGCTCGAGGTAGTTCGCCGCTTCGAGGAAGGTGAATCCGGCAACTGCCTGCAGCAGGAGCCAGGGCGCGACCTCCCAACCGAAGATACCGATCAGCGTCGCGAAGAGGACAACACTCATCGCCCAAGCGTTGAGAATATTGTTCTCGAAGCTCCAGGTTCGTTTGCCTTTCCTCTGGAGTCGCGCGCTCTCGATGCGCCATGCCGAACGCAGCCCGCCGAACACACTTCGTGGCAAGAACCTCCAGAAGCTCTCACCGAACCGTGAGCTGGCCGGGTCCTGCGGAGTAGCTACACGCACATGGTGGCCGAAATTGTGTTCCACGTAGAAGTGCCCGTAGAGAGATTGCGCAAGCGCCACTTTCGCGAGCCACTGTTCGCTCTTCTCGCTCTTGTGGCCGAGCTCGTGGGCCGCGTTGATACCGACGCCGGCGACGACGCCCACCGTGAACGACATCGCGATCTTCTCCGCGATTCCCATCGGAGCGTTGATCCAGCACCAGCAGGCGAAGACCAGACCGGCGTATTGCAAGGGGAGGAACGCGTAAGTGCACCAGCGGTAGTAGCGGTCCTTCTGCAGTCGTGGGATCGCATCGTCCGGCGGACTTTCGCCGTCTTCACCAGCCAACATGTCGATGATCGGGATGACGATGACCAGGAGCCACGCGCCGGTCGCCCAGAACAATCCGAGACGAAGGTTGTCGACGAGAAACCAGGAGATGAACGGGCTGAGTGGAATCAGCAATCCGAGCGGCCACAGGTACCTTTTGCGGTCGCGCCAGCGCGGGTTTTCGCCAGACGGCGAGTCGGTGTTCTGGACAGCCTTCGATTCGGTATGCCGTGCGTCGGAAGTCGCTGTCATTCGCCGATCTCGCCTTTCGTCCCCTCGAACGATTCGCCCCACGCACCGTTCACGCTCAGCAAACCAGAACTAATGTCCGGACGGGTATGGTCCCGAAATCCAGAGCGCCCTGCTCGAAAGACGGCACGAGCGCTTGTACTCACCAAAAACTCCCCCGCACATCACTGCTCACCCCGACAGTAGATACGGACAAAATACCCCACGGATCTGCGGGGATGGCGACCACCTCCCCACGTCGCCGAGGATCGATGATCCCTGCCAAGGCAAGGTCGAACCGCGTCGCTCTCGTCGAAGTAACGGTAACCGGCAGTGACAGAAATCATAAGCAGAGGACAGGATTTCCGCTCGTAGTGGCGACCAAAAAGACTGCGCGCCCTCAACTGGTCAGTTGCGGGCACGCAGTGAAAAGGTGAGCAAGCGTCAGAGCGTTGCAAACACCTTCGTTTTCACTTCGTTCAGCCAACCGTTCGCGGTCACGAAGTCTGTGACGCTCGACTGCAATCCGAAGACGTGCCCGGCCTGCGCCGCCGGCAGCCTCGTGAAGAGGTTGTCGTCGAGGACCGCTTGAACCGCCGCATTGGTCGATCCGTCCGCATTCAGGGGATACAGCACGACCGTCACACCGTTCATGATGTCGGCCAACTGCTCCATCGGGTAGGACTCGTATCCGGCATCGGTGTAATTGGTCGGAACACCGGGCCCGTACGCCAATCCGAGTTCGTTGACCACCAAATTGCCGATCGCACCGGTGGGCTGCTGAACCGAGAAAGCGCCGGGCGCGTCTCCGAGTGAAATGTGAATCCACTTGTTGGTCGCGATCACGTCGGCGTACTCGCCACGGACACGTTCGAGATTCTCTTCGTAAGCAGTGCGCGTCGACTCGAGCACGTCCGTCTTGCCGATCGCCTCGGCGATCTCCGTGGTGATCGTCTTCCAGTCGCCTCGACTCTCGCCCTTGACGATGACGGTGGGCGCAATGCCAGACAGACGGTCGAACGCCGCTTGGTCCACCTCGTCGGCGTCGCCGACGATGATGTCGGGATCTGCCGCAGCGATCGCTTCGAAGTTCATTTCCCCGTAGGGCCCGATGGTCGGGAGCCCGTCGACGAAGGCCTGCTGCTCCGGCGTGAATTCACTGATCCACTTGCCGTAGTCCTGCACAGCAGCCGGTTTCACTCCGAGGGACATGAGCTGCCAAGGAGTGTCGTACGACGCGGCGACGACGCGCTCCGGCGAGGCGGGAACCTCGATGTCCCCGTATGCCGAGGCAACCGTCCGGACGTCCGTCGGCTCGGAGTCGGCCGATGACGAGGAACAGCCAGTCACCACCATCGCACCGACAACGACAACTGCCGCCGCTGCGATGACTCTGGAACCGAAAGAAAATGATCGAATTGCGCGCACGCAGAACTCCTACAGAGGTGATTGTTTAGCCAACCCTAAGTTCATTCTGTGGCACGACACAAGTCCGATCGAGGCGCTTTGAGTCGCTGTTCGGACTAGTCCTGTAGCCAATCGGTCATTGGCGCGCGCGGATGATCGATCAGGCTTGCGAACTCCCCCGGGGTCACACCCATCGTCCGACGAAAAGCCGCACCGAACGCGCTTTCGGAACGGAAACCCGTCTTCCTCGATACAAACGAGATGCTTCGACCAAGTGCCAGAAGTTGCATCGCATGATGAGCCCGCAGTCGCATACGCCATTCCGAGAAGGTCAATCCGGTTTCGGCCGGGAACCTTCGTGTGAGGGTCCTCGTACTGACCTTCGCGTCGGTGGCCCACTCCTCGACCGATCGGGTGTCGGCCGGGCTGGCAACCAACTGATCTGCGATCTGCCGAAGCCACGGCGTCGTCGGCAGCGGCACATCGAAAATCAGTCGCGGTACGGGTTCGACGAGGTCGATGGCAAACGCCTCGGCTCGTCGACGAGCCGCGTCGGTCAAGTCGTCTCGGGTGAGGTGATCGAGTACTTGTTCGAGCAGCGGAGGGGTGGACAAGGCCACCACACGATCCAACCCGGTCACATCGGATGCCACCAACCACGTGCACGACAATTCTGTGCCGCTACGCGCCGTCACCTCGTGCGGAACAAAGGACGGGATCCACAGACTGACCCCGCTCGGCACCGTGTACACAGTCTCCGGAGTACGGACCTCGAGAACACCGTCGATCGCCCACAGCAATTCGTGATCGCTGTGGCGGTGCATCTCCCACGTGTAGTCCGAATCGACTGACAGCCGATTGGTCGCCAAACGCAGATACCCGTCGGCACTGACGCGCAGCGGTCGCACGACGCGTTGCCACTCGGACAACTCGTCGAGCGGGCTGCTGAGCGGGTAGTCGATCTGCTCGCTCACCGCAGCGTCGACAGTTCGGGATGTCCGAACAGGCCAGGTAACCCACCGGTGTGCAGGAAGACCGTTTTTGATCCCGCCGTGATGGCTTTGTCCTTCACTAGTTGGATCAATCCCGCAAAGGCTCGGCCGGTGTACGTCGGGTCGAGGAAGATGCCCTCCGTACGAGCCAAACATCGGATCGCGCCGGCTGATGCTTCCGTGAGCGTCGAATATCCTTGTCCAACTTGGTTTCGCAGGATCTGAAGATCCGCGGCTCGGACGGTCGGACCAGGCATCTCGTCCAATAACCCAGCGAGGGTCGACACTGGATCGGCAACAGCCCCGACATCGACGCCGACAACTCTGTCGACGCCCAGATGCGCGACAAGTCCAGCCATCGTTCCGCCCGATCCGAGTGCAACCACGACGCGTTCCACTCCGGGGAGTTGCTGCTCGATCTCGCGTGCGCAGTCGACGTAACCCTGCGCGGCCACCGCGCTGGTACCACCGAAGGGAATGACAAAAGGAACTCCGCCCGAGTCAGCGACGGCCTGCACCGCGGCGCCGACCGCGGATGCCGTGTCCCCACCGGCCCAGACGATCTCAGCGCCCGCGAGTGCATCCAGAACGAGATTTCCCTGCGCGGATTCCGGCTCGGCACCACCGAGCACCAGCACACAACGCAATCCCAAACGGGCTGCTGCGGATGCAGTCAACCGAGCGTGATTGCTTTGCGGTGCACCGGTAGTGATCAAAGTCGTCGCGCCGACGGCCAAAGCCTGAGCGCAGGTGTACTGCAGCTTTCGGATCTTGTTGCCGCCGCCGCCTAGTCCGGTGACATCGTCACGTTTGATCCACAGGTCTTCCGGCCCCAATCCGAGTGCCTTCGCGCAACGCGCCAAAGGTTCGACGGGCGTCGGCCAACTGCCCAGGCTGATCGGCGGAACGTCGGAACTGAACATTCGACGAGTCTAGTTCGACCGTGCACCTACAGGCTGTGCTCGAATACAGTCCGTACTCGCATACAGTCGGGACATGGGAACTTTCACGACGACCACACGTGACGTACCGCTGACCGTCAGCCGACCGGATTCGCCGAGTGAACCGAGACATGCGGTAGTAGTTCTCCAAGAAGCGTGGGGCGTGAACCAACACATCGAGAGCATCCTCGAACGCCTCGCCGACGCCGGCTACCTTGCCGTCGCCCCGCATCTCTACCACCGCGGCGCACAGACCTCCTTCACCGACTTCCCGTCCGCGAAGGATGCGCTCATGGCACTCGACAGCACAAGCATCGGCCACGACGTACGTGCCGCCGTCGACTACAGCCGATCCGAGGGAGCAGACAAAGTCGGCTCCCTCGGATTCTGCATGGGCGGCACCGCGTCACTGTGGTGTGCCGCGGTACCCCTCGTCGATTCCGCTGTCACGTACTACGGCGGCGGTGTCGCCGAGGCCCGATGGGACGGAATCGCGGCAGGCACCGAACTTGCAGCGCAACTGCAGGTCCCGTGGCTCGGTCACTACGGCGACCTCGATCCGAGTATCCCGCCGGAGAGCGTCGAGCAATTGCGCGCAACCGCGTCCGATCTCGCCCGGGTGTACCGCTATGCCGACGCCGGCCACGCGTTCAACAACGACACTTCGACCAGCCACTACGCCCCGGATTCTGCTGCCCTCGCCTGGACCCGCACTATGGAGTTCTTCGCCGAAACCCTTTGATTGCCAATGCGAGTCAGGGAACCCGCTTGACCACCGTGCCGGTGATCTCGTCCTGAACCTGTTCAGCCGTTACCGCTCGACTCTGCGCCCGACGTGATCGGGTGAAGTAGTAGATGCCGATCACGGCAAGAACAAACGGCACCCCGAACACCAAGGTCATCTTGAAATCCTCGACCCACAATGTCGTGACGAGGATCGCGATCATGAGGACACCACCCAGTATCGTCCCCACCGGGAAGAACGGAATCGTGAACGAGAGGGTTCGTCCTTCGCTTGCCATCCGCTTGCGAAAGAACCAGTGCGTCACGAAGATCAGCAGCCACGTCGCCATCGCTCCGAACATCGACAACGAGATCATCAACGTGAATGCCTGCTCGGGAAAGAGAACGTAGACGATGGTCGCGACGGCGATGCCCGACGTCGACAGCAGCAAGGCGTTGACCGGCGAGCCGTTGGCCCTGACCTTGCCGAGAACGGCCGGCGCGTCACCAGCACGCGAGAGCGAGAACATCATTCGCGAAGACACGTACAACTGACTGTTCATCGCGGACAGCGCGGCAATGATCACCACGAAGTTCAGCACACTGTCTGCGCCCGGAATCTTCACGACCTGCATTACCGTGACGAAAGGGCTTCCGCCGCTCAAGATCTTGTCCATCGGAGCAATTGCCAGAATCAAAGCAAGGGTTGCGATGTAGAAGACGAACAGCCGGACGATCGTCACACGGAACGCCTTCTTCACCGCCACCGCGGGGTTTTCCGCCTCACCGGCCGCAATGGCGATCATCTCGATGCTCAAGTAGCTGAAGATCGATACGATCACGGCAAACCACATGCCGGACAAACCATTCGGAAAGAATCCGCCACCGGCCGTGTAGTTGTGGAATCCATAGTCCGGGTTCCCGCTACCGAACACGACGTACGCTGCCATCACGATGAATGCCACGATCGCGAAGACCTTGATCGTCGAGAACCAGTACTCCATCGTTCCGAAGGCCTTGACGTTGAACATGTTCACGCCGATCAGCACTCCGGAGAACAACACGATCCACAGCCACGACGGTACGTCGGCGAACCAGAACTGCATGTATTCACCGATCGCGGTGACCTCGGTACCGACCGCGAGGACGATGCAAGACCAGTAGAGATAGCGAACGAGGAAGCCGATCAACGGTCCGACGTAGAACTCTGCGTACGCACCGAACGAACCTGATGTCGCATGTGCGACGGTCATTTCGGCGAGGGCACCCATCAGCAGCAGGGCGATCAACCCGCCGATCGCGTAACTGATGATGACGCTCGGGCCGGCAAATCCGATGGCGAACTTACTGCCGAGGAAGAGTCCGGTGCCGATTGCACCGCCGAGCGCGATCATGCTCATCTGCTTGGGGCCGAGTTCGCGTTTGAGACCTGATTCTCGCTGCTGAATGTTTTTGAAATCACTCATGAAAGCTCCTTGCGAAAGGCGGTACCTCCCGGTCCGCGGAAACTTGGAAGAATCAGGTGACTGCGTCGCGCTCGCGGAATTCGGGGCGATCCCAGGACTTGTTCTCGAGGATGTCTCGCAACACGTCGACGGCGTTCCACACGTCGGCGTATCCGAGATAGAGCGGAGTGATACCGAACCTCAGCACTCCTGGTTCGCGGTAGTCGCCGATGACGCCCCGCGCGATGAGAGCCTTCATGATGGAATAGCCCTCGGGATGAACAAAACTCACGTGCGAGCCACGACGCTCGTGCGCGCGCGGCGTGATCAACTCCAAACCGTAGGCAGCGCAACGCTCCTCGACGAGGTTGATGAAGAGATCGGCCAGCGCGAGCGACTTGCTGCGGATGTCGGCCATGTCAGCTTTGAGCATGACGTCGAGACCACACTCGACGAGTGACAACGACGTGATTGGTTGAGTACCACTCAGAAACCGTCGTATTCCTGCGCCCGGTTCGTAGGCCGACTCCATCGCGAACGGTCGCGCGTGCCCCCACCACCCGGACAGCGGCTGGATTCCGGTGTTCTGATGGCGACGGTTGACCCAGATGAATGCAGGTGAACCTGGACCACCATTGAGGTACTTGTACGTACACCCGACCGCGAAGTCGGCGTCGGCGCCGCTCAGATCGACAGTGACGGCGCCGGCCGAGTGTGCGAGATCCCAGATCATGAGGGCGCCACGTTCCTGCACTGCTGCAGTGACTTCCGTCATCGCATACAGGTTTCCGGTGCGGTAGTTGACGTGCGACAACATCACTACGGCGGTGTCTGGTCCTACTGCTTCGGTGAGGTCGCCCGGTTGGTCGATCAGGCGTAGTTCGTATCCCTGATCGAGCAGCGAGATGATGCCCTCCGCAATGTAGAGGTCAGTGGGGAAATTGTCGCGCTCGGAGACGATCACCTTCCGGCTGGGATCCTGAGCAGCCGCGATGGACAGTGCGGAGGCCAATGCCTTGAACAGGTTGATCGACGTCGAATCCGTCACTACCACTTCGCCTTCACCTGCTCCCAGCAACGGGGCGAGTTTGTCACCGAGGCGGACCGGGAGGTCGAACCATCCAGCCTCGTTCCAACTGCGAACCAAGCCGTTGCCCCACTCGTCGCCGATTACTCTCGCGGCGCATTCCTGTGCGGCAATGGGACGCGCGCCGAGCGAGTTTCCGTCGAAGTAGAGAACGCCCTCCGGAATCGCGAACTCGCGGCGGAACTCCCTCAGGGGATCCACTGCGTCGGCCTTGACGCAGTCATCCAACGAAAGGGTGGTTGTCGATGTCATGACGATTCTTCTCCTGCATGTGTCGGCGTTGAAAGTGATGAAGGCAGAGTCCGGAGCACGGCGCGTACCGGGCTGGCATCGAGGTCGAGGAACTTCAGCGGCAGTGCGATCAACTCGTAGTAGCCTTCGTCGACCTCGTCGAGGCACAGTCCTTCGAGGATCGCGACGCCACGATCGCTTGCCGCGTGGTGCCCGTCCATGGTCTTGCTGTCCATCGGATCGAACGAGGCGCCGTCGATTCCGATCAGAACTCCACCGCGGTCGGCGAACCAGTGGGTCAGCTCCGGAGAAACGCCGGCGAAGTCGTTGTCCCACTCGCGCGGGTACTTCGGGTAAGTCCTCAGAATCAGCCGCTGCGGCAGATGGCCGCCGAGTCGCTCCACCGTCTCTTCGACGGGCCTGATGCATGCGGCACCGTCGACGCCCGTCATGTCGACCACCAGTGCTTCGCCGAGATAGGGCTCGAGGGGAACAGAACCGATGGGCGCACCGCCGATGCGGGTGTGCGCCGGCGCATCGGCGTGAGCACCGATATGAGGAGTGGTGGTGATTCGGTTGATCGTGACGGCGTCACTGTCGCCGAGGTCTGACGTAACAGCGCGGGTGAAGGCGGTATCGCCTGGCCACACGGGCGTCGATTCGGAGATCGGCGGGCTGATGTCGATCAACCGCGCCCCCGAATCGCCCGTGTGTCGGCCGATCCTCGGAACCATCCGGACCCCTTCGTCGCAACAGTCGACTGTGTCGATCTCGACCGTTTGATAATTCGATGTGTTTGGCAAAAGCTAGAATCATCGACGGGCGCGGTCAATAGTTGCTGAATATTTTCGCAACGGCAGGGAGAAATCGGATGATTAATGCGATCGAACGGGCGGCAGCCGCGGCTCGGCCGAATCATGTTCGGCTCGACGACGTCGATACGGCGATTCTCCGCGAACTCGTCCGGGATGCACGCATCCCCAACAATGCACTCGCCGAGAAGGTCGGGATAGCGCCGTCGACCGCTCTGGCGCGGATGCGTGCGCTACGCGAATCGGGCGTCATCAAGGGGTTTCACGCAGACATAGACCTCGAGCTACTCGGCCTCGAGATCTCGGCGATGGTGTCGATTCTGATTCACTCCCACGCCAGGAGCCGGATGACGGAAATTGCCGAGCACCTGAGCGGACTGGATTCCGTTCAGCGAGTGTTCCTGATGAGTGGGGACCGTGATCTCCTGGTGCACGTCTCGTGTGAATCTCCCACTCGGCTTCGCGATTTCGTCAGCGCGCACCTCAACGATCCGGCCATCGCCAATACCCAGACCAACTTGATCTTCAGCGAACTGCGGCAGGGTGACTGAACCGCAGGGCACAGCAATCATCGTCGATCGATCGCACCAGTCGTCTGGCTGCCGTTCGATCATGTGAGCACAAGTGAAACGGGGTGGGTGCATTGGATTGCACCCACCCATCCTTGAACTACCTCGTCAGCCGACAGTCAGACCTCACGTGCGGACTCAAGATGTCGCTCGGTCAAATCAGTCGACGGATTATCTACGAGGCAACGAAATTAAAGTGGTACGCCGAGTTGGAACTGAGCGATCCGTACTGATGCGCTGCAAAAATGATCGTTCCGATGTTCGTAGTCCCGAAAACTGCTGCACTCTTCCACGGATTGTTGGTGATGGTGGTGAACGGTGACGGCGGGGTGCCGGCAGTGAGCTTGACCGTGGCTCCGCCCAGTACATCAGCCTTCATCGTATTCGGAGCCTGGATACAGTAACGCCCCGCTGAATCGGTGGTCGCGGTATACGTCGTGGAGGGTGCCGTGCTAATCACGCCGGAGATTACGACCCCGGAGACACCTTGTGCGGCCGCCGGTGGTGCGGCGTTGTACTCCAACCCCGCACCGCTGTAAACATTGCCACACAGCTGGTAATCAGCGGTAGGTACGGCCTCGACCGCGGGAGCGGCAGAAGCGGTTCCTGCGAACGCGAGGGCAGCGGCGGACGCAAGAACACCCGCACCAATTCCGACTCTCTTAAATCCCATGACTGTGAACACCTTTCGTAGATGAAACGCGAACGAATCGCTATTCGAATCTTCTGTCCACTGTGCGGCTCGGAAACCTCCTGTTTGCACGCCATTCAGAGCGCAGGGAAGACACATGGTTCATGCAGCTGTGGCGATGATCTGAGTTTCCCCGTCTTGGGCACTCGGCAGTTCGACGCTCCGGCCGTGAACTGAACTAACCGTCGTGCTACATACACTATATGCACTTTTTGTTACGCTTGTCGGCGATTTAGACATTCTCAAAAATGTTGCACAACATCACTTTTCGAGATCCTTCGTTGCCACTAGGGCGCAGGATGTGGTCCCGCCAGCCACACAGGCAGTCAGATAGCGAAGACGCTCATGCAACACTTCCTCGGCACAATCACCAGTGTTCGATTGCACGAAGAGAGGTGGGCGCACCACGTGCGCCCACCTCATCAATCAACTTCAGAAAACACTTGTGCCGAAACATCTTTCGAGCTACGAGATTGGTGAATTCGTCCACCAATCAAGTGGCGTCACCTGCCGGCGCTGAGCGACTCTGCGCTGGACCAGCCCGCACCTTCGGCGGAAGCAGTGCTGAGGCCGAACAATACAACCCCAACGAAACTCGACATGAGATTGACCATCCCTGCCCAGTAGTCTGACGACATCTTTGTACTCCTTCTCAGGATAGAGAGATCAGAAATGCGGTGAGGTATTCAGAGAGAGCAGGCCACACCATTGCAGCAAGCCCCAAAGAATCACTCATAATTGGCTGAAGCGACATGCCTTACCTTCCCCTCAGAAGCCCATCGAAAGTTCGAGTGGACGTTGAATCAACATGAAAAACAATGTCGGCAGCATCTGGGCAACTGTCTCGCCCAACGATGACGTCGCCTCTGCGACGGATTCCATACCGCTCACCCTTCGTTCGAATAGTCGTTGGTAGACATCGTGTTCAAAATGTCTATTGAGCCCCCAAGAATGGGTGCCACCCCGGTAATCAGGGTCCTCAGTGCAGCCAGAAGGTCAGCTGACATCGTGCGCTCCTACCTCTCGTTCCGCGACACGCGCCATTCGCCGTGTCAGATTCTCAGCTCGCAGCAACATGAGCCTGTGTCGATTGCACCGCACCACGACGCCCGAAGTTCACAGGCTTCATGGAATCAAGACTTCGTCAAAACCTGATTCCACTTTCCGTTCGTCACCGCAGAGCCACACTAGAACAGATATCAGTTTTCTTGAGGCAGACCGACTACAGTCACAAAAGATCATTCGAAAGTGCCAGCCAAACTAGTGTTAAAGTATGATCTGCCAGGCTCTTTCGTCGAACCCCAAACTTATTCGTTAGCCAGGAATGGCAAAACACGACACGTTACTCAGATATCCTCCACCGCACTAGAGTCGGACAGCATGTTGCCACTCGGGTTGTCCATGCTCTGGGAGTCGGTGGAGCCGGAAGCCGCTCTGGAGGAGCGATTCGGATTCAACAGCTTTGGCGCAGCCACCCATTGGGTCTCGGCGGTACTCGAGCAGACTTGGGGGTTGACGGCCCTCGAGTGCTCGCGAATGGCGATCAGTGACCAGAACGCGATCGTGTGGGTTGCGAGCGACCGCGGTGGGCTGGTGGTGAAGTGGTCGCGCGCCACAGAGCGCTTCGCGAAGCTGGAGGCGTCGACGCGACTGCTGAGCGCACTCGCCGCGCAGGGCGTGCCCGTTCCGTCGCCGATCACGTCCCTGAACGGATTGGACCGGGAAACACTGCTGGTCCGGGAAACACTGCTGGCCTGGGAAACACTGGAAGGTCCTTCGTGCGCAGTGTCGTTCACCGTACTGCCGGAGATGGCGGGAGATTGGTTGGACGTGCAGGACCACGCGGCGGTCCGTTCGGCAGGAGCATGTCTGGCAGAAATACACCGAACGCTCGGCGCCACCCATGTCGAGCGGTTTTCTCGTCGCGCAGCACCGGGTTGATGGAGCGCATCGGTGGTTGGCTCGAGAATTTCGACCGCGGGTTCGCGCCTGAGGCAACGCGTAGGCTCGTGGGCCTCCTGGCGCGTGCGTCCGAGCTCGATGACCAAATTCAACTGGTACACAACGACTTCCGTGCAGCCAACATCTTGACTCGAAACTCTCGGACCACCGGAGTACTCGACTTCGACGACGTGGTGATCGACCACCGGGTGAGCGACCTGGCCAAGGCAAGCGTCTATCTGGGCACCCTGTTCACCGATTGGCGACCGACCCCGATCGCGGTACGGCAGAGCCTGCGCGCCGGCTACGAATCTGTACGTCCCCTCAGCCGATCCGAGACAGAATGGTTCGAGATCCTCGAACTGTGGCACGGCCTGATGGCAATCCCGGGTGAGAACGACACCGCCGGTTGGGCATCAGCGTTGTGACAAAAGTGGGGACGCCGGTACCGGCGTCCCCACTTCACTTCTGATCACATCAGGATCCGGCGCGGATCCATTCTTCGAGATGCGGCGCCTCGGTGCCGATCGTCGTGCCGTCGCCGTGACCGGTGTGAACCTTGGTCTCGGCGGGGAGCGCGAACAGCTTGTCGCGAATGGACCCGATGATGGTCGGGAAGTCTGAGTACGACCGCCCCGTTGCGCCGGGTCCACCGGAGAACAAGGTGTCGCCGCTGAACAGTTCCCCCGCCTCGGGCAGGTAGAGGCAGGTCGACCCCGGGGAATGGCCCGGTGTGTGGATGGCCAGAATGTCCGTGCCCGCCACAGCAATACGCTGATCATCTTCCAAGCTCAGATGCTTCACCCCGGGGTGAGTCATCTCCCAGAGCACATCGTCGGCCGGGTTCAGGTAGATCGGAGCGTCGAGCTTCTCGGCCAGCTCCGGCGCAACCGTGACGTGATCGTTGTGACCGTGGGTGCAGACGATTCCGATCACCTTGCGTCCGCCGACAGCGTCGATGATCGGCTGCGCGGTGTGAGCTGCGTCGACGATCACCACTTCGTTGTCGTCACCGATCAGCCAGATGTTGTTGTCGACGTCCCAGGTTCCGCCGTCGAGGCTGAACGTGCCCGAGGTGACGACGCGATCGACACGCAATGTCACAGGACCACCACCGAACGGAGGACCTCGCCGCGGTGCATCGTCTCGAATGCCTTCTCGACCTCGTCGAGCTTGATGCGCTCGCTGACGAACTTCTCGAGCGGCAGACGCCCCTGCTGGTACAGGTCGACCAGAACGGGGAAGTCACGCTCGGGCAGGCAATCGCCGTACCACGACGACTTGAGGGCTCCGCCGCGCGAGAAGAAGTCCACCAGCGGCATTTCCAGCTTCATGTCCGGCGTCGGAACACCCACCAGCACTACAGTTCCCGCGAGGTCGCGGGCGTAGAACGCCTGCTTCCAGGTCTCCGGGCGACCGACTGCGTCGACAACCACGTCGGCACCGAAACCTCCGGTCAGCTCCTGGACTGCCTCGACGACGTCGTCGACCTCGGTGGCATTGATCGTGTGCGTGGCACCAAGTTCCGTGGCCCACTCCAGCTTTCGCGGATCCCGGTCGATGGCGATGATGGTATTGGCACCGGCCAGGCGTGAACCCATGATCGCTGCGTCGCCGACGCCGCCACACCCGATCACGGCCACTGAATCACCGCGTCCGACGTTGCCGGTGTTCATCGCGGCACCCATGCCGGCCATGACACCGCAACCGAGCAGTCCGACCACGGCCGGATCGGCCGAGGCGTCGACCTTGGTGCACTGGCCTTCGTGAACCAGCGTCTTGTCTGCGAATGCGCCGATACCGAGTGCCGGCGTCAGTTCGGTGCCGTCTTCGAGCGTCATCTTCTGCTCGGCGTTGAACGTGTCGAAGCAGTACTGCGGGCGGCCACGCTTACACGCACGACACTGCCCGCACACGGCACGCCAGTTGAGGACGACGAAGTCGCCCACCTCGACGTGAGTGACACCGGGGCCGACGCTCTCGACGATGCCCGACGCCTCGTGCCCGAGCAGGAACGGGTACTCGTCGTTGATTCCGCCGTCGCGGTAGGTCAGGTCGGTGTGGCACACACCGCACGCTGCAATGGCAACCACTACCTCGTTGGCACCGGGATCGGGAATCGTGATGGGGACGATTTCGACGGGGGCACCCTTGGATCGGGCGATGACGCCGCGTACCTGCTGTGGCATGGCTTTGCTCCTGGCTTCGTGCGATTGAGGACGTGTCGTCACATGGCGCCGTGTTTTCACATTGCGATATGTGCACTCGTTGAAAGGTTAGCCCGAAGCAGGTGCCCGCAACCCTGGTCGAACTGACTGACCTACCTGGCCGAAAGGACTAGGGTGCAGGCTTCACGCCGGCCTCCGCGCCCGCGGCGGCCGCCGCACCCCGACTCTCGACGCCCAATTTCCGCAGGACCCCGGCAACATGAAACTTGACTGTGCTCTCGCTGACGCCGAGGCGCTCCGAGATCGCCTTGTTGCGCCGTCCGGCCACCAGATGCTCGAGTACCTCGAACTCCCGCGGAGCCAGTTCGGTGAGGACGTCGCGGTTCGGTAGGGCGACGGGGGCGTCGAGCGGGATGGTTGCGCTGATCCGGTTCCCCCACCCGGGCGTCGACTCGGATTCGACGGTTCCACCCAAAGTCTCTACCCTCGAACGTAATTGGCGTTCCACGTCAACCACGTCGGCTTCACCACCGCCGTCGTCGCGAATGTCGATCGAGAGTGAAGCCGCGTCGAGCGTCCAGGCCACCCGGATACGCGAGAGCATCTGCTGATCCGACAAGGCCAAGACCGCGCCGCGGACGACCGCGCGGGCGCCGTGCGCCACTTCACCTGGTAACCCACGCCCGTCGACGGGTGGCTCCACCAACTCCAACGCGATTTCCCGATGCTTGAGCAGCGAACGCAATTCCCCACGCATCCGCGCAAAAGCCGTGGTGGTCGACTCCTCGGCCAACTCGCGGTGCACGTCGACGGCTGAACGCAGGCCGATCAGGGCCGAAGCCGCAGTCTCCCTGGCCGAGGTTCGCGCACGTGTGTCGTCGAGATCCGCCGAGCGCAGCGTCGCCAGCATCGTCTCGAGGGTGGCCGCATGCACCTCCGTCATCTCTGCCACGGTGCGCGCACGCTCGGACGACGCTGCCCGCGACTCGGCGAGATATGCCGGGCTCGCGTTCCGGACCTGGAGCTGAATGCCGGTTGCAGTCACTGCGAACAGTGCCTGGATCAATTCGAGGGATGCTGTCTTCACCGGTACGGGGTGCGGCGTCAGAACGAGAAGCGTATCGGTTCGATCAAGCATCGCGAGCACCTCACGGTCCCGGCCGGCGACAGCGCATTTTCCCCGAAAGATCTGTCCGACAGTGAGATCCGTACGGATACGGTCGAGTTCAGCGATGGTCACACGATCGACGACGGCTGGATCCCCGGCGACCTTGCGCGGCCTACCGGTGCATTCACGGGTGAAGATCACCAGGGAAGTGTGCGGCGCCATGTCCGCGATCAACGTCGAAAATCGTCGGCCGATTTCGGGTAGTGGTCCCACCAACACGTCTCGAAGGGCGGTGATCAGTAGCGCATTGTCGGTGGTGCTCACCGTTCAACGATAACCATCCGGTTCACTGGTGCAGCGTGGTCTTCATGAGCATCACGTTGTAGTCGGACCAGGTGGTGGCGAGAAAGTAGAGGTCCTGCCCCTGTGACCAGGGGTGCATGTACGCGCCGTAGAGTCCCGGAACCTCGTCGGTGCCGATCACTACGTCGGGCGCACTCCACGGGCCGGTCAGGTCCGACGCCGTCCGCAGCACCAGCGCTCCCCACTCGTTGGAGTACATCGCGACGAACTTGCCGAGATAGTCGTTGTACTGCACCGACAGTTCGCTGACATCCCCGTCGAGAACTACTGCAGCGGCAGCGGGATTGTTGGGGACCCATGCTTTTCCGTCCCAGTATTCGTACGCCGCGACGTCCGCGATGGAGGCTTCCTTGACCCGCGAGAGGCGTCCCTCGCCGAAACGTCCCGCGGGGGTACCGAAGTTGTAGACGTAACCACCGTCTTTGACGAAGGAACCCATCTGGAAGTTGTCGTTACCCGTCAACGGCAGATTGGGCCGGGACGAGGCCGGTTCGACCTGCCAGGTCTCACCGTTGTCGTGCGAGGACGCGATCTGCGAGAAGTTGGTGACCCACTCGCCCGACCCTCCCCACGAGCGAATCGACATGTAATTGACGTATTGAACGCCACCCACCGAGATACCCGTCGTCGGAATGCTGCTGGTTTCGACGCCGGTGACTTTCAGACTTCCGATGATCTCGCGTGAGTGATTCGGCCGGTCGGTCGGTGAGGAGTCGATGTTCATGCCGTCGGACAGATTTCCGTCCGAGCTACGGAACAGGACGTTGCTGCGCCAGTCACCGACCACCCCGGAGCACAGGGGGTCAGATCCGATTCCGACGGTGTCACCGAAGGCTGTCAGGACCTGACCTGCGCCGTTGTCCCACATGATGCCGAGATCCGTGCCGAGAACGTTGAAACGCTCGACGGTTTGGTTGGGGCTGAGCGCGCCCGTGATGTACTCGACCGCCGAGGTGCGGCCCTGCAGTTCCGGAAGTTTCCCGTCCGTTCCGTTGAGCCAGGGAATCGGATTGGTCGGCCCACCTGATTGATCCAGGCTGCCGGTGACGTTGCAATCCCACGGGGATGCATGAGCCTGGGTCGCCCCCAAGACCGCGGTCGACGCGAGTACACACGTCACTGCAGCTGTCGATATCTTCCGTATCCGGCGCATCGCTCCCCTTTCGCGGGGGAGATCCGGACTCTACGAGGTGTCTTGCTCGACCGGATCGGTTCAACCACCCACGACAACACAAGGTAACAGGTAAATCGGTCAATCAGGACAAAACGGCCTTATTCAAGAGAGATCGATTTCAACCACTTCTCCATCACCGCTGCGGCAATCTCGAGCCCCTGAGACTCGGCAGCACCCAACTGCTGCATGAAGACGCGCGGACCGTCCGCTCCCAGCGAAGCATGCAGCGAGTCGCGGTACTCGGCCAGTTCCATCCATTCGCGCGCCACCTCGGAGGACGCTTCGAGGTGAAACTGAACGGCGTAACTCTGCTTGTATCGGAAGAGTTGATTCGGATACTTGGCAGAACCAGCGAGCCGCACCGCGCCGTTCGGAATGTCGAAGGTATCCGAATGCCATTGCATTGCAGGAAATGTGGAGGGCAGATCTCCCCACACGGGATCTTGCCGGCCCTCGACAGTCAAGGTGATCTCCTCAACTCCGACTTCGGGCACAGCGCCCGTGTAGACGCGAGCACCCAGCGCCGCGGCGAGCAACTGCGAACCCAGACACACTCCCCACACCGGGACATCGTTCTCGACTAGATCGCGAATGTATTCGATCTCGGATGCCAACCACTCGACCTCGCCCTGATCGCCGACGCCCATCGGCCCGCCCATCACGATCACGGCGTCGAACCGTCGATGGGCGGGAAGCGGGTCGGTACCCAGAAGAACGGTCTGCACATCTCCGTAGCTCTCCAGGACAGGCGAATACGCCGCTGGGGGTTCACACTGCGCGTGTCGTAGTTCCAGAAAATGCATGTAGGCAATTCCTCTCGAATCCGGTGCCGAAAGCCTATGGTTCTATTCGACATAAGGCACATCGACGGCGTCGGATGTGCTCTGCGCTCGAATCTCCCCTTTCATCGCCCCTTTACCGACAAGGAACGTCTGTGCGCGCATCACACCTCTTTTCGACATCGATTCGCCCGTCCTCAACTGCCGTTCGCATCGCACTCAGCGCATTCGCCTTGGCGTCTCTTGCCGCATGCTCAGGGACAAGCACCGACAGCGAGGCCGAATCAACATCCACCGCGACCACCACTGCAACCTCGACAACTCAACCCACGACGACTCAGGCTCCATTGACCACCTCGGTGGCCGGTACGACGAATACTCCACTGGCCACCACCCCAGTCACCGCAGAAGTGACGCCCGCTGCAACTCCTGCGATCATGCCCAACGTCGTGTGCATGAATCTTCAAGACGCGCAGGACACCATTCAGTCGGCCGGAGTCTTCTTCTCCAGAAGTGCTGACGCGACTGGCGCGGGTCGGCGCCAACTGGTCGATTCCAACTGGATTGTTGTCGATCAGACACCTTCTGCCGGAAGCCCTTTCGGTGAAATCGAAGCCGTGCTCTCAGCCGTCAAGATCGGCGAACCCAACCCCTGCTGATCGAGCGAGGTCTCGAACTTCGCAATTCCGGGAACGCCGCACCCTACTTGACAACTACCTTCAACCTCCTTCACTGTAGTCAACATTACGAGTATCCAATATATTGGATGCGAAAGGTTGGATTGCAACATGAAGGTGCAACGAATACGGCAGAGCGCCAACTCTCCGGCGGGCATGAGCGAACCCGTCATCGGAATACTCGGAGGCATGGGGCCGGCCGCTACTGCGGACTTCTACTCCAAACTCGTTGCCCTGACGCCAGGTTCGACGGATCAGGAGCACCCAAAAGTTGTCATCTGGGCCGATCCCACGGTTCCCGACCGGACATTGGCACTCACCGAGGACGGCCCGGACCCCACCCCCTGGCTGATCCGAGGCGCGCGCGTCCTCCGAAAGTCGGGCGCAACGACGCTCGCCATCCCATGCAATACCGCCCACGCCTTCCTGCCCGCCATCTCATCCCAACTGGGACTTCCTGTCGTCCACATGATCGACGAAGTTGCTCGGCACATCCGGACGCTCTCACCCGCCGTCACATCCGTCGGACTGTTGGCCACCACGGGGACGGTCCGCACCGGGTTGTATCAACAATGGCTGTCGGAATACTCGATTGACGTCCTGGTGCCAGGACCTGCGATCCAGGACGAACTGGTGATGCCGGCGATCCGAGCAATCAAGAGTGGCAACGTCGGAGACGAGACCACCGACAAACTCGTCAGGGCCGCTGATCTTCTCGTCGAATCGGGCGCGCAGGTCGTCGTGGCCGGATGCACCGAGATTCCGCTCGGACTGCCCGCCGACGCCACAACCTGTCAGATCATCGATCCGGCAACAATTCTCGCCCGCGCGCTGCTCCTACGCGTTGCGGATGCCCGGAAACACGCGTCGTTGGCCGACCTGGGCTGACCTGCGACAAGCAACGTGCAGAGTACGATATCCAGTATGTTGCGTGGCGGTAAACCGGTTGAGCGAGCACGAATGAGCGACATCGCTCTCGAACGCATTCGCGAAGCGATCGTCACCGGTGAACTGGCGCCGGGCTCGAAGATCAAGGACAGCGAACTCGCCGAGTATCTGGGATTGAGCAGAACTCCGGTCCGCGAAGCGCTCGCAAGGCTGGTCGACACCGGACTCGTGGAAGCGAAGCCCGGTGCGTACACGCGCATCACCACCCTCGACCGCGGCGACGTCGAGGCAACACTCGCAGTCATCGAAGCTCTCGACCAACTGGCCGTCGTCACCGCTGTACCGAACCTCACCGACGAGATGATCGGGGCGATGCGCTCAGCCAACAAAGACTTCGCCGCTGCCGTCAAGCGAAACGACATAGGCCGAGCGCTGACCGCGGACGATCGCCTACACAGCGTCATCATCGACGCTGCAGCAAATCCGCTGTTGAAGAAGCTGATTCACCAGGTTCACCCACAAATTCACCGCATCTACTACCGCAAGTTCTCGAGCCTTCTCGGCAGCCAGGACTCCGTCGACCATCACAACAAGCTGATCGAGCTGTGCGCCGACCACGATGCCGAGGCGGCAGCAACACTGTCGGCCGAACATCGACGCCATCTCGGCGGGCTGATCGGTGAACTCTTCGACGCCGACGAGTTCGCGCTCTCGGACTGACCGACGCCCGAATACAAGTTTCGGCACTTGCCTATATTGGCCATTGCCGATATAAATGACTGGTGCATGCGTTCGACGTTCTCGGAGACCCAGTTCGGCGAAGAATCATGGAACTCCTGTCCAGCGGCGAGCGCTCGGCGGGTCAGATCGCCGAAGTCGTGGCAGCGGAGTTCGGAATCTCGCAACCGACCGCGTCCGGGCACCTGCGAGTGCTCCGAGAAAACGGATTCGCCACCGTCCGCAGCGAAGGCACCAGGCGTCTCTATGCCGTCGAGCCCGCGCCATTGCAAGAAGTGGACCAATGGCTCGACGGATTCCGGCAGTTCTGGAGCGGTCCTCTCGACGCATTGGCCACAGAACTCGCACGCGGGAAACGACGCGGCTCGAAGCGGAGCAGATCTTCACAATCGAATTCTTCCGACGAAGGAGACTCACAATGACCGAGATCGCGAACCAGGACACCAGCCTCACCGCGGTAGAGCGGAGCATGGGCAACCGCGACATCGCGGAAGGTGCGGCTCGAACTGCCGTACTCAAGCGCCGCTACAACGCGTCGGTCGACGACGTCTGGGACGCCATCACGACCCCTGACCGCATCAACCGTTTCTTCCTTCCGGTGAGCGGAGACTTCCAGGTGGGCGGCTCGTACGCCTTCGAAGGCCAGGCAAGTGGCGAGATCCTGGCCTGCGACGCCCCACGCCTGCTGCGACTGCAGTGGACACCGCCCGGCGATCGCGGATACAGCGATCAGGTCGAGATCAGGCTGACTGCAGACGGCCCCGACGCCACCTGGCTCGAGTTGGAGCACGCCTCCGTCGCCGATGTCTTCCGCAACGACCCGGACACCGGCTGCTACGGCGTCGGAACCGGCTGGGAAGGCCCACTTCACTACCTGGGCGAATACTTGCGCGGCACTCTCCCTGATGCGCCGAGCACCGAGTGGTACACCTTCGACGAAGCAGAGGAGCTTCGTCTGGCCAACTTCCGCGGGTGGGAGTGGGCAAAGATCGAGGCAGAGCACGGCGGCCGATAACGCCCAATTCTTCGAAAACGGTCACAGGATGGCCGTTTGCTTTGTATCGTGACCGAGCTGGACGTATGTCCAGCAGTTTTGGTGGCTTCCTTTCGTGCCACAACTGCTTCGGTCCACGAGAAGAGAGCTCCACATGGCGCCACAACCCGTAGTCGACAACGCGGCCACGACGCGACGCACGCACATCATCCGGACAGTTCTCGCTGTCCTCGTCATCGCACCGCTGTCGATTGCGGCGTTCTACATGTGGGCACTGTGGGATCCGGGCGACACGGTCAACCGCTTGCCCGTCGCCATCGTCAACGCCGATGCCGGCACAGAACTCGACGGAACACGTCTGCAAGCCGGCGATGAAGTTGTTGCCGCGCTCGTCGAGAGCGGAGACGTTGCATGGAAGGTCGTCTCGGAACAGGAAGCCGCCGACGGCGTCAACGACGGCACCTACTACTTCTCGGTCGTCATTCCCAAGACTTTCAGCGCAGACGTGGCCAGTGCCGCATCGGGTTCGGGCCGCAAGGCCGAACTCGACGTCTTGTACAACGATTACAACAGTCTGGTCGCCGGCCCGGTCGGTGAAAGCATCATCGCTCAGGTGCGCTCGGCGGTCTCCGAGTCGATCGGCGAGCAGTCCATCGACCAGGTGCTGGTCGGGTTGGGTGAACTCGGAACAGGATTCGGTGAAGCAGCCGCTGGCGCGCAACAACTCTCCGACGGATCCTCCGAGGCACTCGCCGGAACCAACGAGCTCTACGCCGGAAGCAAGGAACTCGCCACCGGCATGGGTGAAGCGAATCAAGGCGGCAAGGAGCTGGCCGCCGGAGCCGGCGAGCTGGCTGCTGGAGCGAACGAAGCTGCTGCAGGCTCGGGCGAGCTGAGCAGCGGACTCAACCAGTTGGTCGGGGGAACCGACGAACTCGGCGCAGGCGCCCGTCAGATCAGCGAAGTGGTCGACATGGTCACCACCCCGGTACTCGACCTCGCGGGGTCCTCGGACGCCGTCGTCGGTCAGATCGACGCCCTCACGTCGATGCTTCGAAACTCGGCTGATCCGGTCTCCGCCGGACTCGTCGAAGCACTCGGCGGACTGCGAGCCTCCCTGACTGCACAACCGTCGGACGACGACGTGATCGGTCAGCTCGGTCAGCTTCGCGACGGTGCGCGGGAGATCTCGCGCCAACTCACTGATCCGAGCAGCGACTACCGTGGCGGGCTTCTTGCCGCGGCGGCCGGTGCAGGTGAACTCAACACCGGCCTGGGCCAACTGTCCGACGGCGCAGGCCAACTCGCTACCGGCGCACAGGAACTCTCCACCGGCCTCGGGCAGTTGGACACCGGAAGTATTGCGCTCCGTGACGGTCTCGGGCAGCTATCGGCCGGCGTCGGCGAGCTCGACGCGGGCAGCGCAGAACTCGCCACCGGTTTGTCCGACGGCGCCGCCCAGGTGCCGCAGTTCTCGGACGACGAACGCGCCACCACAGCCAATCTGCTCTCGTCCCCGGTTGCCGTCGACGCGCGGAACAACTATCCCGCAGCCGGTTTCGGACCGGGAGCCGTCCCTGCCGTAATCTCGGTGGCACTGTTCCTGTGCGGAATTCTCACGTGGTTCGTCGTCCGTCCACGACGCGGACGTTCACTGAACTCGCACACCAGCGTGGTGCGTGAGGGGCTGCGCCGCTACCGCATTCCCGCCCTGGTCACCTTGGTCGCGGCGCTCGTGTTGTCGGTGGTGTCACTGACCGTGGCAAACGTCGAACCACCTAGTGTTCTGGCGATGATCGCAGTGATGATCCTGGTGGGTGCCGCCGCGGTCAGCTCGGGCAGGCTCTTCACCGTTGTGTTCGGAGCCGTCAACGGAACCTTCATCGCTTTGGGCGCCTTGATGATTCAGATCTTCGCCTTCGGCGCGGTGTACCCCATCGAACAGATGCCGACGGTTCTGCAGTGGCTGCACGCTCTGATGCCACTCACGTGGGCGCGCAACGCCATGCGTATGGTCCTAGTCGGATACTACGGGCCGAAATTCTGGGTGGCGGTAATCGCTCTGGCTGCCTTGGTGATCGGAGCCGTCCTGTTCACCATCTGGTGGCGCCGCCGACAAGAACCGCCGACCGACGCCGATGACGACGCGCCGATCACCGAGGAGATCGTGTACCTCCAACCAACGCAAATGTAACTCGGCGCAAACCTGAGTCAGCGCAAACGTGAGTCGGATCAGCGAACGAGCGTCGTACGCATCAACATGACGTTGTAGTCGGCCCACGTGGTGGCAAGGAAGTACAGATCCGAACCACTGGACCACGGGTGGATGTATGCAGCGTAGATACCGGGAACCTCGACCAGATTGACCAATGTTTCCGGTGCCGTCCACGGACCGACCGGACTGGGAGCGGTTCGCATCACGATCGAACTGAACGCGTCGGCGTACATCGCCACGAACTTGCCGAGGAACTCGTTGTACTGAACGGAGATCTCCCCGATGCGGCCGTCCATGACGGGTACGGCCGCAGCGGGATCAGCTCGGATCCAGCCGTTTCCGTTCCAGTACTCGTAGGCGGAAAGATCGAGGATCGCCCCCTCGGGCACGCGAGAAAGTCGAACCTCGCCGGATCGTCCCGCGGGGGTTCCGTAGTTGTAGACGAACCCGCCGTCCTTCACCATCGAGCTCATCTGAAAGTTCTCGCTACCGGCGACGGGGGCGACACCCGCGGGAAGAACCCCACCGATGTTGGGGCGCAGCGTCTCCGGACGCATGGTCCACGTCTCGCCGTTGTCCGAGGAGGTGGCAATCTGTGAGTAGTTTGTACTCCACTGCCCGGCCTCGCCCCAGTTGCGCACCGACATGTAGCTCAGATACTGCACACCGTTCACTGCTATGCCGCTCGTGGGGATGCTGGAAGCCTCGACGCCCGGAATCTTCAGACCGGAGATGATCTCACGCGCCTGACCGGTACCGTCCTTCGGCGCGCTGTCGATGCGCATCCCGTCGGCGAGTACCCGATCCGAGCTGCGGAAGAGCACATTACTTCGCCACTCGCCCACCAAACCGTCGCAGGTGGGGTCACGACTGAGCCCGGTGGTATCGCCGAAAGCGGTCAGAATCTGCCCCGCACCGTTGTCCCACATGATGCCCAGGTCGGTTCCCAGGACATTGAAGCGATCAACCGTCTTGTTGGGACTGTATGTGCCGGTGATCTTTTCGATCGCGGTAGTACGACCGGACAGACCTGGCAACCCTCCGGTGTTGCCGTTGAGCCACGGCGCCGCATTGGCCGGACCTCCACTACTACCGACGCCACTGACTCCGACGCATCCCGGCGCAGCCATCGCCGGCGAAGCCACCGCCGTGACGGCAGCAGCTGCCAGAGCAGCAACTACCCCGAACACCCCCAACGATCTCCCCGCGCGAAACATGACTCCCCCATGGCCGGGATTGTTGGTGTTGTCGTCGTCGTTCCCCCCGAACCTCGGACAATCTAGCAACTGCAGTCACAGATAACCCAATCAGACAAAGACGCGAAAAGGCCTGAAAGTCATAGTAGTTCAGACTTTCAGGCCTTTTCGGACAGAGAAGATCAGTCAGTAGGTCAGCGCGCTCCGCTCGCACCGCCGTCGAGTGGAATCACCGCGCCGGTCAGATAAGCCCCGGCACGTGAAGCCAGGAAAATGGCAAGACCTGCAGCATCCTGGGGAGTTCCGACCCTGCCCAACGGGACCGAGTCCGCCACAGCCTTTGCACTTTGCTCGTCCTCGAGGAGGAATGCCATCATCTTCGACGGGAACGGGCCCGGCGCAATGGCATTGACCGTGATCTGTTCCCCCGCAAGCGTTGCCGCGAGCTTGCGCGTCAACATGTGCACCGCAGCCTTACTGGCTCCGTACGAGAAGTTCTCCGAACCCGACACCACGAGTCCGTCGATCGATCCGATATTGATCACGCGCGCGGGATCTTCCGCAGTGGCTGCAGAACGCAACTGCGGCAACAGCTTCTGCGTCAAGAGGAAGATTGCCTTGACATTGATGTCGAAAATCTTGTCGAAGCCGGCGGCCGGAAAATCGTCGACGGGAGCTCCCCACGTGGCACCGGCGTTGTTGACCAGTACGTCGAGCGTCGGCGAAATCTCGGCGACCTTCGCAGCGAGGCTCTCGATCCCCTCGTCCGTGGACAGATCGGCCGGATGCGAAATGCAGGTGCCGAACTCCGAAAGCTCTCGCGCGGCTTCGTCACAGGCTTCGGCTTTTCGGGCCGAAATGACGACCGTCGCTCCGCCTTCGACAAATCCGCGAGCGATCATGTATCCGATGCCGCGTGATCCACCGGTGACCACAACGGTCTTGCCACTGACGTCGAACAGTCCCTCGATCAAGCTCATGCGACCTCGAAAAGCCCGGCAGCACCCATGCCGCCGCCGATGCACATGGTCACCACCACGAGCTTGGCTCCGCGCCGTTTTCCTTCCAGAAGAGCATGGCCGACCAGACGAGCACCCGTCATTCCGTACGGATGGCCGACGGAGATACCGCCGCCGTCGACGTTGTACTTCTCGGGATCGATCCCGAGCTTGTCGCGGCAGTACAGGGCCTGAGAGGCGAAGGCCTCGTTGAGTTCCCAGAGATCGATGTCGTCGACCTTCAGTCCGTGAAGATCCAGCAGACGCGGAATCGCGAACACCGGTCCGATGCCCATCTCGTCGGGAGCACAACCCGCGACAGCCATCCCACGGTAGATACCGAGAGGAGCCAACCCGCGGCGTTCCGCCTCGCCTGCCTCCATCAGCACCGAAGCGGAGGCACCGTCCGAGAGCTGAGACGAGTTGCCCGCAGTGATGGAGGAATGCGCACTGACAGTCCCGTCGGCCAGAACCGGTCGCAGACTCGACAACCCTTCCAACGTGGTGGAAGCGCGGTTGCCTTCGTCCAGGGTCAGCGTCACGGACTCGCTGCGGATCTCACCCGTCCCCTTGTCCTGCACCTGCTTGATCGAGGGCAGCGGGACGATCTCGAGATCGAACCGACCTGCGTTCTGAGCTGCTGCGGTCCGCTGCTGCGAGACGAGCGCGAACTCGTCCTGCTGCTCGCGGGTCACTCCGTAGCGCTCGGCGACGATCTCGGCCGTGTGCAGCATCGGCATGTAGATCGACGGCTTGTTTTCCTTCAGCCACGGATCAGCCGCGCGGAAGTTGTTCATGTGATCGTTCTGGACCAACGAGATCGATTCGACTCCGCCGCCGACCGCGATCTGCATTCCGTCGTCCACGATCTGCTTTGCTGCGGTCGCGATGGCCATGAGCCCGGACGAGCACTGACGATCGATCGTCATTCCGGAAACCGAGTCCGGAAGCCCGGCCCGCAGCACCGCTTGCCGTGCGACGTTGCCGCCGGAAGATCCCTGCTGCAGCGCAGCGCCGAGGACGACGTCCTCGACCTCGCCGCCCTCGAGGCCCGCGCGCTGAACTGCATTCGAAATGGCATGTGCAGCAAGCTCTTGAGCCTGAGTGTTGTTGAACGCGCCGCGGTACGCCTTACCGATCGGGGTACGGGCGGTGGAAACGATGACAGCTTGCCTCATCGGGGAAACCTTTCGTCGAACACGAAGTGCTGTGCGCCTTTATTAACCGCCGGGGGTTAATAAAGGCGCACAGCAAAGAATCAGGGCTGGAACACGACGCGACCGACAGTGGTGCCGTCGCCGAGGCGACCGATACCGTCGGCAACGTCCGTCAACGACAGCCGCTCACTGATCAGTGGTTTGACCAAGCCGGCATCGGCGAGCCTGGTGAGCTCGACGTGGCAGTCGTCGATGGCCTGCTGGTTGTAGGCCTTGTACAGCCCCCAGTGCAGTCCGATGATCGAATAGTTCTTGATGAGAGCGTGATTGAGGGCCGGCTGCGGGATCGTGCCACCGGCGAAGCCGATGATGACGATCCGTCCCTCGAAGGCGATGCACTTGGTGGACTTCGCGTAGGCGTCGCCGCCGACCGGATCGAAGACCACGTCGGCGCCCTTGCCGCCGGTGAACTCCTTGACCGCTGCCACGAAGTCCTCACTGTGACGGTCTACGACGAGGTCTGCGCCGAGCTTGCGCGCGTACTCGGCCTTGTCCGGGCCGCCGACGACACCGATGACCTTGGCGCCTGCCGCCTTGCCGAGTTGCACTGCCGCACTACCGACACCACCCGCAGCAGCGTGGACCAACAACGTCTCACCCTCGAGCAGTTGGGTGCGGCGATGCAGAGCGAACCACGCTGTCTGATAGCCGATGCTCAGAGCGGATGCTTCCGCGTCGTCGAGAGCCGACGGCGCCGGGAACGTGTTGTTCTGATCCAGTACCGAGTACTCGGCGAATCCGCCGGACGGCAGACTCGGATTACCGATCACCCGGTCCCCCACTGCGAACTTGGTCACCGATTCACCGACCGAGACCACTTCACCACACAGTTCGACACCGGGTGTGAAGGGCAGCGGCGGCTTGATCTGGTACTCACCCCGGCACATGAGGACGTCGGGGAAGTTGGCCGGAGCCGCCAGCACCTTGACCAACATCTCCGTCGCATTCGGGGTGGGATCCGCGGTCTCCTCCAACGCGAGCACATCGCGGGGTTGACCGAGTTCGTTGACGCGCCAAGCCTTCACAGCAATTCTCCAGACAGATAGTGGGTGAGTTTCAGGACGAGATCGGGAGGTCGACCAACTCGGCGAGGCGTGCCCGATGCTGATACGCGGTTCCCAGCGACAGCTGATCGCTCTTCGCCCGTTTGAGGTACAGGTGCGCCGGATACTCCCACGTCATTCCGATACCACCATGAAGTTGGACGCATTCCTCCGCAGCATGAACCGCGACGCCGCTGCAGAATGCCTGGGCCACCGTCGCTGCGATCGCCGCATCGGCGTCGCCGCGTGCATAGGTGTCCGCCGCATAGCGTGCTGCCGCGCCCGAAGAGCTGACTTCGAGCCAGAGATCGGCGAGGCGGTGCTTGATCGCCTGGTACGAACCGATCGCCCGGCCGAACTGCTTGCGCTCCTTCACATACGCGAGAGTCGTTTCGAGGCACCACTGAGCTACAGCGAACTGTTCGGACGCCAGAAGTGCGCTTCCGCAGAGCAACGCTTCCTCAACCGCTTGCGCCGCATTGCCGCTGTCGACACGGACCGACGACGAACCCGAGAACTCGACGTCCGCCAATCGGCGCGTCATGTCCAGGGACAGAACCGGCGTGACGGTAGCGTCGGCGATCCGAACGGTGTGCAGCTCCAGGCCGCTCTCACCGGCAACCGGAACAACAAGAACATCGGACTCGGCGACGCCGGCAACCGTCGTGACGCTGCCGACGAGTCCACTCGCCGTTACCTTGACAGTAGGTGTGAAAGTTCCTGGTGCAGTGGACAACGGGACGACCAGAGCAGCCGTCGAATCCCCCGCTGCCAATTGACCGAGCACCTCGGTCTCGCCGGCCTTCAGCAACGCCGTCGTCGCCAGCACCGCGCTGGAGAAGAACGGAACGGGAGCGACCGCACGTCCGATCTCCTCCATCACGACCGCCGCCTCACGCGTCGACGCACCTGCACCGCCCAGTTCCTCGGGTACCAGCAGTCCCGCCAAACCGAGTTCCGACGCCAGCGACTTCCACAGCCCGGTGAAGTCGGCGGACACGTCGTCGTACGCCGTGACCACGGTGTCGGCGCCGGCCCGCTCGCTCAGCAGTCGTCTGACGCTGGCTCGCAGATCTTGTTCGGTCTCGGAGTACAGCAGATCGGCGCTCATCGGGGTAGGTCCTTCCAGGCGATGTCCTTGTCGACGCGATGCTCGGGCGGCAACCCGAGTACACGTTCTGCGATGACGTTGCGCAGGATCTCCGACGTTCCGCCCTCGATCGAATTGCCCTTGGCTCGCAGGTACCGGTATCCGGGTTCACGCCCGGTGAAGTCGACGGAATCCGGTCGACGCAGCGTCCAGTCGTCGTAGCGCAGACCGGCTTCGCCGTGCAGCTCGAGGTCGAAACCCGAAATCTGCTGAGCCAAACCGGCAAACGCGAGCTTCATTCCCGAGCCTTCGGGGCCAGGCTGGCCGGCGGCGAGCTGCTGGCGCAGTCGCTCACCGGTCAGACGCGCAACTTCGGATTCGGTCCAGAGCCGCATCAACTCGTCGTGCATCGCCGGATTACGCAGCTCGGGCTCGTCACGCCAGGCCTGAGCGACCTTTCCGATCATGCCTCCCTCACGCGGTGCGCCCGAACCGATGGCAACACGCTCGTTGTTCAGGGTGGTGGTCGCAACCTTCCACCCCTGGCCTTCGGCTCCGAGGCGATTGGCGTCCGGAATCCTGACGTCCGTGAGGAATACCTCGTTGAATTCGGCCTCGCCGGTGATCTGACGCAGCGGCCGGACATCGACGCCCGGGTCGGTCATGTCGCAGATGAAGTAGCTCAGACCCGCATGCTTGGAACGTGACGGATCGGTCCTGGCCACGAGAATCGCCAGCTGCGCATTCTGCGCGCCCGACGTCCATACCTTCTGCCCGTTGACTATCCAGTCGTCGCCGTCGCGGACGGCGCGGGTAGCGACGGCCGCGAGGTCCGACCCTGCGCCCGGTTCACTGAACAGCTGGCAGTAGACCGTCTCCGCAGTCCACAACGGGCGCAGGAACTTCTGCTTCTGCTCCTCGGTACCGAAGGCGGCGATGGTCGGTGCCGCCATGCCGAGTCCGATGCCGTTCTTGCCGGTGGCCGGGCCGGGTGCGCCGGCGGCCTCCAGCTGAGCGTTCACCTGACGCTGAAAGCTCTGCGGTACACCGAGTCCCCCATGACCTTCGGGGAAATGAACCCACGCCAGTCCGGCGTCGAATCGTGCGCCGAGGAAATCCGACACCGACACACGGTTCGGATCGTTCTCCGCGAGAAGCGTGTTCACCTTTTCGGTGAGATCACGCGATACTGCCTCTTCGTCGAAAGCCATGCCCATTCCTTCGGTTCGAGCGGTGAGCGGACGGTCAGTCCTTGGGTCCACCGGCGACGTAGACGACCTGACCGGAAACGAAGCCCGCGCCTTCACTGACGAAGAACGACGCGGTGTGCGCGATGTCCTCGGGCTGACCGACGCGGTTGACCGGAATCTGCGAAGCGGCAGCGGTCTTGAAGTCCTCGAAGCCGACTCCCATGCGCTCTGCCGTTGCGGCGGTCATCTCGGTTTCGATGAATCCGGGGGCAATGGCGTTGGCGGTGACGCCGAACTTGCCCAATTCGAAGGCCAATGTCTTGGTGAATCCCTGCATGCCGGCCTTGGCTGCGGAGTAGTTGACCTGTCCGCGGTTGCCGAGAGCCGACGTGCTCGAGAGGTTCACGATGCGGCCGAACTTCGCTTCCACCATGTACTTCTGCACCGCACGCGACATGAGGAACGCTCCGCGCAGATGGACGTTCATCACCGAATCCCACTCGGCGACGCTCATCTTGAACAGAAGGTTGTCGCGAGTGATGCCGGCATTGTTGATCAGCACGGTAGGTGCACCGAGTTCTGCGGCCACACGATCCACCGCTGCAGCAACCGAAGCCTCGTCGGAGACGTCAGCGCCCACGGCCAGTGCTTGGCCGCCTGCGGCCTTGATCGCGTCGACGGTTCCGGCACACGCTGCTTCGTCGAGATCCAGCACGGCAACGGCAAAGCCGTCTTCCGACAGTCGCTTGGCCACTGCCGCACCGATTCCGCGTGCTGCACCCGTGACAATTGCGGTTCTACGTTCCTGGCTCACTGGCCCTCCATAATTTCGTGATTCGACGGACACCGGACGATCTCGTCAGATCCCGGCCTGATCTGCAATTTCCCTGGCTTTGGCTACCAAGGCGTCAATACGTTCCACGGTGGGAGTTCCGCTCTCCGCGGCATTCTGCGGTTCGTCGCGGGCGCGACGCATCACGCCCTCGGCGATCACGGCGATCTTCCACAGCCCCAAGGTGTGCCAGAACTTCAGCGCAGCCGGATCCCGTCCGGTGGCCTCGAGATAGATCCGGGAGATCTCCTCTCGCGAAGGGAATCCCGGGAGCGCTGACGCCGGGAAATCGCCACCAGTGTCCTCCCCGGCCGCCGGCCAGTACGCCAACAAGCTTCCGACATCGGCCAACGGATCACCGAGTGTGCAGAGTTCCCAGTCGAGGGCCGCGACAACTTCGCCGTTCTCAGCGGAGGTGATCACGTTGCGTAGGTGAAAGTCGCCGTGCACCAACGTGGTTTCGGTGTGAGCCGGCTGAGCTGCAATGAGACGTCGGGTGAGATCGTCCAGGTCAGGACATTCCCGCGTCTTCGACTGTTCCCACTGTCCGCCCCAGCGCTTCAGCTGCCGTGCAGCGTAGGGCTTGTGGCTTGCCAGGTCGTCGAGACCGGCCTGTTCGAGGTCGACGGCGTGTATTTTCGCCAGCGTCTGAGCGAGCGAGATTCCGATTGCCCGGCGACGATCTTCCGACAACGCCTCCGCAAGAGGCATTCGGTCCACCACTTCGCCGTCCACGAATTCCATGAGGAGCAGCGGAACTTCGGTGACGGCTGGATCCTCGGTCAACCCGAATACTCGCGGCGAAGGCACGTCGGTGGATTCGAGAGCGCTCAGGATTCGAGCCTCACGCGCCACGTCGTGAGCCGAGGCCAGCAGGTGCCCCAGCGGTGGGCGTCGTAGCACCCAGCGATTGCCGTCTTGATCGCGAACCAGGTACGTGAGATTCGACTGCCCCAGGCCGATTCGATCGAAGGACAACGGCCCGGTGAAGGCGATCCCCAGGCCTGCTATCCACCCGGTGACCGCTTCGGTATCGAGTCCCACTACTCCGACGCTAGCCACCGACGGACGCTCCCTGCCGGAACGGGAGTGCGTCACCCAACAACTGGCCACCGTCGATCGTCATGATCTCGCCGGTGATCCACTGGGCTGCATCCGAAACCAGGAAGGCGATGGCAGCGGCCACGTCCTCGGGTTCACCGATGCGTCCGAGAGCGGTCGACGCGGACACCGCTTCTTCATGTTCTTTCCACAGAGCTTCGGCGAGTTTGGTTCTCACCACTCCCGGAGCAACGGCGTTGACACGAATCTTCGGTGACAACTCGAGCGCCAACTGCTTGGTGATGTGGATCAGAGCAGCCTTCGACGCGTTGTACGTACCGATCCCGGCCTCGAACGCCATGCCGCCGATCGAGGCGGTGTTGACCACGGAACCACCGTGCTCGCCCATCCAGGCCCGCGCTGCCAGGCCGGTCCACAGGACTGGAGCCCACACGTTGACGTCGAAGGTCTTGGCGAAGCGCGAGTGATCCTGGTTGATGATCGGCCCGAACGACGGGTTGGTGCCCGCGTTGTTCACCAAGATGTCGAGACTGCCGAAACGCTCGATCGTCTGCTCGACGCACTTGCGTGCAGCATCCTCGTCCGTCGCGTGAGCGCCGACGCCGATCGCGTTGCCGTTCACCTGCGCGGCAGCCGCATCTGCGGATTCCTGTGAGCGCGAAGTCAGTACGACGTTTCCGCCCGCCGCCGCAATCGCCTGCGCGGTCGCGAGGCCGATGCCCCGCGATGCGCCTGTGACGATTGCCGTCTTACCGGTGAGATCCAGTCCTGCCATGTCAGTTCGCCTTGACTTCGCGGTACTTGCGCAGTTCCTGCTTGGCGATCGCGCGCTTGTGCACCTCGTCCGGGCCGTCAGCCAGGCGAAGGGTGCGCATGTGGGCGTAAGCCATCGCGAGCGGGAAGTCGTCCGTGACGCCGCCGCCGCCGTGAACCTGGATGGCGCGGTCGATGATCTTGAGCGCGATGTTCGGCGCCGCAACCTTGATGGCTGCGATCTCGGTGCGCGCTTCCTTGTTGCCCACCGTGTCCATCATGTGAGCGGCCTTGAGCGTGAGGAGTCGAACCATCTCGATGTCGATACGAGCCTCGGCGATCCAGTCCTGGATATTCGCGTTGTCGCTGACGGGCTTTCCGAAGGTGATGCGGGTGGATGCGCGCTTGCACATCAGTTCCAGTGCGCGCTCGGCCATTCCGATTGCACGCATGCAGTGGTGGATGCGGCCGGGGCCGAGGCGGGCCTGGCTGATCGCGAATCCTTCGCCCTCGCCGGCGAGAATGTCCTTGGCCGGGACGCGCACGTCCTCGAAAGCGATCTCGCCGTGTCCTTCGCGGTCCTGGTAGCCGAAGACCGGCAGGTTGCGCAGGATCGTGACGCCGGGAGCATCGATCGGAACGACCATCATCGACTGCTGACGGTGGGTGGCGGCATTGAAGTCGGTCTTGCCCATGACGATCAGAACCTTGCAGTTCTGGTGCAAAGCGTTGGAAGCGAACCACTTACGGCCGTTCAGTACGTACTCGTCGCCGTCACGGTCCATACGAAGCTGGATGTTGGTGGCGTCGGAACTGGCAACCTCGGGCTCGGTCATCGCGAAAGCAGAACGGATTTCGCCTTCGAGAAGCGGCTTGAGGTACTTCTCCTTGTGCTCGTCGGTGCCGAAGAGCGTGAGCACCTCCATGTTTCCCGTGTCCGGAGCGGCGCAGTTGGTGGCCTCGGAAGCCAGGTGGCTGCGGCCCATGATCTCCGCGAGCGGTGCGTATTCCAGGTTGGTCAGGCCGGGGCCCCATTCGGGATGCGGGTGAAAGAGGTTCCACAGCCCGCGCGCCTTGGCTTCCTTCTTCAAGTCGTCGATGATCGGCGGCTGGAAGTGCGGGTTACCGGACTCACGCATCTGCTCTTCGTAGACCGCTTCGGCCGGGTAAACGTGCTTGTCCATGAAATCGAGCAGTTCGGCCTGGTACTTCTTGGTGCGATCCGAGAACTCAAACACTGACATGTGAACTCCTGACAGAGAGGGAAGGAAAATTGGGGGCTCGATGTTCGAGATGGCTGTTGACGCCCTCGACGACATCCGGGCCGTGAAATGCATTCAGCATCAGTGATTCCGCACGCCTGGCGGAATCGGTGAAGGTCGAGTGCGCGTCGGCACTCATCTGAGACTTGATGACGGAGAGGGACGTCGGCGAGCAGTTGGCCGCGATGTCCTCGGCGTAAGCAATCGCCGCATCCAGAACGTCACCGCCGCTGACCAGGTGGTCGATCAAACCGATACGGTACGCCTCGTCGGCATCCACCATCCGGCTGGAAAGCAGAAGATCGACTGCTCGACTGTGACCGACCAAGCGGGGCAACATCCAGGAGATGCCGTACTCCGCAATCAGGCCTCGACGCGCGAACGCGGTAGTGAATCGCGTTGCGCTCGAACCGAAACGAACGTCACAGTACAGAGCCTCGACCATTCCGAGCCCTGCGGCGACGCCGTTGACGGCAGCGATCAGCGGCTTGCGAACGGTGGTCGGGAAATCACGGTCCCGTGGTCGGACAAGATCACTTTCGGAGACGTCGCCGACGTTCTTCAAATTGCCGAGGTCAGCCCCCGAGCAGAATCCTCGACCGGAGCCGGTGACAACAATTGCTCGGACACTGGGATCTTCGTCTGCTGCGGCCAAAAGGTCGTAGTACTGATCTTCGAGCTCGTTGGTCCACGCGTTGAGAACGCGGGGCCGATTGAATGTCAGGACCAGCACCGCTCCTCTCTGCTCGGAGAGGACGAGTTGCTCGGTCATCGCGTTCCCGCGAGCAGCGACGCCTGGTACCGGCGCATCCCGCGCAGCCAACGGTCGTAGTCGGCGCCCTTCTGCCGGTACATGTCCAGAACGTTCTTGTGCGGAAGGATGAGGAATTCCTCGGCATCTACTGCGGCAAGAACGATTTCGGCGCATTCAGCAGGCTCGAGAACATTGCCTGCCGCAAGCACGGCCCCGGTTGCGGCCTTGCCGACCGGATCGCCGGAGTTCTCGCCTTCGTAGAGAAGCTTGGTGTTGACACCCATCGGACACAGGCAACTGACGCGAACGCCCTGATCTCCGTAGGTGATCGAGAGCCACTCGGCAAACGCGACCGCGGCATGTTTGGTCACCGAGTACGCGGCGGACCCGACCTGACTGAGCAAGCCGGCAGCAGAGGCAGTGCTGATGAAGTAGCCTTCCCCGCGCTCGGTCCAACCAGGGACGAGGAGCCTGGCGGCACGAATGTGGGCGCGAACGTTGACGTCGATCGTCGTGTCCCAGACGTCCTCACTGATGTCGAGGCCCATGCCTCCGGTGACGCCGGCATTGGCGAAGTAGAGGTCGACCGGGCCGAATTCCTTTTCCGCCTGCGCGATGAGGCCCGCAATGACCGTCTCGTCGGAGACGTCGCCACCCGCAGACACTGCTGCGCCGGGATGCTCCATGTTGATCGCCTCTGCCACTGCCGAAGCTGCCGCCCCGTCGAGGTCGGCTACTACGACGCGAGCGCCCTCTGCGGCCAGTCGCTGCGCCAACGCACCGCCGATCCCCCCGCCGCCACCGGTGACAATTGCTACCTTCTGGGCAACCTTCATGAGCGATTCCTCTCGCTTGCGTCATACCTAGGCGCTGACAGTGATCCACGTCTCCCCTCATGTATAGTTGAATCCGGCGTCAGTTTCAACCGTCGAATCGCGACGGTCACCCGAACGGCCCGTTCCGTCCTCCTGAACTGCGAGTAAAGGGATCAACGATGACTGAAAACCAATTGCCCGTCCGCCCGTCCACCTTCGCCGAGCTCGAGAAGCTCATCGGCCAGGAACTTGGCCCGACGGAGTGGTACGACATCACCCAGGAGCGCATCAACGCGTTCGCCGAAGCCACAAACGATCATCAGTGGATTCACGTCGACCCGGAACGAGCCGCATCGAGCCCGCTCGGCAGCACGATCGCGCACGGACTCTTCAGCCTCTCGCTGGGCCCACAGTTCTCCTACCAACTCATCCACTTCGACGGCTTCGCGCACAGCCTCAATTACGGCTACGACAAGGTTCGCTTCCCCGCTCCGGTTCCCGTGGGATCCCGGGTCCGCATGCGTGCAACCGTCGTGTCCGCGGAGCAGTTGCCCGGCGGAATCCAGGTGAAGATGAGCCAGGTGGTTGAGCGCGAAGGTTCCGACAAGCCAGTCGTCGTGGCCGAATCCGTCGCTCGCGTCGTCGAGAAAAGCTGAACAGAGAAAAGCTGAACAGAGAAAAGCTGAAACAAGACCCGGCACGTCCCGGCCGCTCGAACGTCGATACGGCCGGGGCGACCTGCCGCTTCAGGATCGGTCAGGGAACTTCAGCGCGTTAGCCCACAGGTCTGTCACCGTGGCGACAATCTGATCGAACTCCGGCGAACGCCCGTCCACCTCACCCTCATGGAGGGTGAACAGACTGTAGGCGAGCCGACTCACCATGCCGGACAGAGCAATTGACGCTGTCATCGGATCCAGCGTCGTGTCCGCGATACCACGACTCTGCAGATCTGCAATCCCGCGGGCATTACGGCGTATGAACGCATTGGCACGCTCGCTGCGGAACTTTCGGAACTCCGGGTCGATGTGAGCAACCTGCTCCATGAGCCCCATCAATTTCGCATTGCGTTGATACGCCGCCAGATACGCTCGATTACTTGCCTCGAGCACGGCGTACGGATCGTCTGCGCCCGCCACGCGTCCCATGCCCGGGTGCATCATGTCGTCTCGCGCGACCTCGAGGACGGCGGCGAAGACCTCTTCCTTGTTCGCGAAGTAGGTGTAGAACGATCCCGTCGCGCAGCCGGCTTCTTTGGCGATGTCGATCAGACGGGCATCGAGATAGCCACTACGCTCGAATACCGTGCGGGCAGCGGCAATCAGCGCTGCGCGCGTGCGGGTTCCCCGCTCGGTGGTGGGCCGATCTCGGAGCAGCGCAGGCGGAGCCACCGGCAGGGCGGCAATTCGCGATTCGTCATCGAGCACGGTGCGCTCCCCATCCTTCCGAGCCAACATCATTTCGGGACAATCCCAGCAGACTCGATGTTGACGCCGGATTCAAGTGTACGCTCTGGTGAGACCCAGGACACACAATCGGTCGATTCCTCCCGAAAGGCAGAACCATGGTTAGCGTTCTCGACCCGGTGACCCGTCACGCGGAAGTCACACCGGACAACATCGCAATTCGAAACAGCATTGCGATCCGCGGCACGGATGAACACTGGACTTACCGGCAGCTCCACGACGCATCCCTGGCGTTCGCCGGCCGCATTCGCGACGCCGGGTTGAGCGTAGGCGATCGGGTTCTCCTAGCGGCACCGTCGGTAGCGGAATTCGTCGTGGCGTACATGGGAATTCAGGCCGCAGGTTGTGTCGTGGTACCGATCAACACGATGTCGGCGCAACCCGAAGTCGAGTACGTTCTGGACGACGCGGAGATTTCCCTGGCCATCGCGTGGCATCAGCTCGGTCCCGCAGTCCAGGATGCAGGGAGCGCGCGCGGCGTCCCGGTGTGGACACTCACCGAAGAGTCGGCGAAGGCCGATCATGCACCCGCAACTGTGGTCGACCGTGAAGCAACAGACACCACGGCGATTCTCTATACCTCCGGCACCACCGGACGCCCGAAGGGCGCTCAGCTGACCGTCGGGAATTTGTTGTCCGCCGGTGAGATCGGCGCCGAGAGCAGCCGCGGAAACCCTTCGGACCGCACCGGAACCGGACTGCCGCTCTTCCATATCTTCGGCCAGGGTTCGGTCATGATGGCAACCTTCACCGGCGGCGGATCACTGTCCCTGCTCGCCCGGTTCGACCCCGCTGCCATGCTCGACCTGGTCCGCCGGGACAAGCTCACCATCATGGCCGGTGTCCCCACCATGTGGAATGCCATGCTGCACGCCGCCGCCGACGTGGACAGCTCCGACTTCGAACAACTCAGGATCGCAATCTCCGGTGGCGCATCACTTCCCGGTGAAGTCGCTCGCGCCTTCGAAGCACGGTTCAACTGCACGATCCTCGAGGGCTACGGCCTGACCGAGACGAGCGCGTTCGGGACTTTCAACAGCATCGACCGCGTCGCAAAGATCGGATACACCGGCCGCGCCGTACCGCGCACCGAGGTCGAGGTGCGTGATCACGACGGAAATGTCTGCGAGGCAGGCACAGTGGGCGAGGTGTTCATCAAAGGACCGACGGTCATGAAGGGTTACTGGAAGCGCCCTGAAGACACCGCCGCCGTTCTTTCCGACGACGGATGGTTCCGCACCGGAGACCTCGGTGAGACCGATCCCGACGGGGACCTTCGCATCGTCGACCGAGTGAAGGACCTCATCATCCGTGGTGGATACAACGTCTATCCGGGCGAGGTCGAAGAGGTGCTCTACCAGCACCCCGACATCATCGAAGCCGCAGTGATCGGCATACCCGACGACTACTACGGGGAGGAAGTTGCCGCAGTGGTGGCCGTGCGTCCAGGCTCCGACCTCGAAGCAGACGCCGTCACTTCGTGGGCTCGGGAACGTCTCTCCGCCTACAAGATTCCCCGAGTCGTCCAGTTCATCGACGCACTCCCGAAGGGTTCGACGGGAAAGATCCTCAAGCGATCGATCGACCGAACCGAACTCCTCGCCCAGAAGCAGAACTGAAAACACAGGTGAGCCCCGGCCAGATTTCGCCGGGGCTCACCTGTTCACTCGCTCAGAGAGCGTCGAAGTACTCGATCTGCGGGGCGCCGGCGAGGAAGGGCGCCATCGCCTTTCCTGCAGCCTGGAAATGCTCGGACGTTCCGTGAGCCTTGATGGCAGCACCGTCCTGATACAGCTCCATGAACTTGTAGGAATTCGCATCCGTTTTCGATCGGATCAGTTGATACAGAACCGTTCCGGGCTCCTCCGTGCGCACCTTCTCCGCAAGTTCGGCGATTACGGCTTCGAACTGCTCGCCGCTTCCGTCCTTGACGGTGATATCCGCGATGACAGCAATCATTCGTTCCTCCAAAAGTGTTCCAGCAGTATTCGAGTGTTACCGAGAAACCTACAGTTTCACTGCGTGGGCAGTAGTCCGAACGTCGATGCCAATTGCCTGCGAGTGCTTTCCGCGTCGGTGTGGAGAATGCCGGCGATCCCCAATCGTGCCGCACCGTCGAGATTCTGTTGCAGATCGTCGATCATGACGGCATCTTCGGGCGCGACGCCCAGGCGCTCACACGCGATGATGTAGATCTGACGGGAGGGCTTACGAATCCCGACTTCCGAGGAGATCACCACTTCGTCGGCCAGGTCCTCGAGGACAAAACCCGAATAACAATCACGCCCGAAAGCATTGGACACGAGCGCAACAGGGTGTCCCGCCGCCCGCACGTCCGCGAGCAGACGCACCATCTCCTCGTCTCGAATCAGCCCGGCTTGCATACGGTCGACCAATCCAACGCTGTCGACGACTGCGCCGTGCGCTCGTAGACGTTCTCCGAATCCGGCCTCGAAGGCCTCCTGGTCGATCTTTCCGGATTCGTGATCGGAGAGCAGCCTCTTCGAGACGTCGTCGCGGGAGAGCAGCGTCAACGGAAGTCGTGGGTCTCCCCCAAGCGAGGCCCCGAAATCTTCGAAGGCCTGAAGAACACTGGAGGTGAGAACTCCACCGAAATCGACGAGCACTGCCGTACGCGTAGGTGTCATTGCTCCATCAGACACCAAACATGAACCCGGCGTCAACATCAGTTTTGGCGCAGCGAGAATTGTAAAGTGTTGATCCACAACCGGTTGACCGTATCGAGCAGACCATCGAAGGTCACTCCGGCGGCGCCGTCCTCGCCGCCGCGGGATACGAAGTACCCGAACGCAAGTCGACTGATCATCCCGGAGAGTGCCCGAGACGTCAGTAGCGGATCCAGGTTCGCGTCCGCCAGACCGGCTTTCTGCAGCTTCTCGATACTGCGCGCGTTGCGTCGAACAAACGCGTCAGCACGCTCGAGGCGGAGAACCCGGAACTCCGGATCGATACTTGCGACCTGCTCGAGCAGTCCCATCAGCTTCGCGTTACGTCGGTACGCCTCGAGGTACGCGCGGTTGCTCGCCGCGATGACCTCAGCGGGATCCGCTCCTTTCGGAGTGTGCGGCATGCCCGGATGCATCATGTCTTCGCGCGCCAGCTCCATCACAGCCGCGAAGATCTCCTCCTTGCTTGCGAAGTAGGTGTAGAACGTACCGGCCGAGCACTGCGCCTCCACCGTGATGTCGATCAGACGCGAGTCCAGATAACCGGTCCGTTCGAAGACGGTGCGAGCCGCATCGATCAACGCTCGACGCGTACGCAAACCACGCTGAGTGGAGGGGAGTTCCCGTGACACTGTCGACGAAGCATCTTCGGAGCCTGTGCGTGCTGCAGCCATGCTCCAGTTATACGTCAGACGCCCGCTACCGGTGACCGATAGCGGGCGTCTGTTCGAGACCGAAGGTATTACCTGGCGTAGAGGTGCGCGCCCGGAATTGCGTTCGGATCGTCCCGAACTTCCTTCGGATTGGTCTCTTTCAGTACCCAAGCGCTGAAGAAGGTCACCAGACCCATGAGTGCTACGAACACGGCAACCCATGTCGTGGTTCCGGTCTTCGCGATAAGTGCTGTCATGATGAACGGGGTGCCGCCACTGACCGTGATCGCAGCCAACTGGTAGGCCAACGATGCTGCCGAGTAGCGCACGTTGGGTGCGAACAGTTCACCCATGTATGCCGCGATCGGCCCGTAGGTCATCGACTGGAACACGCTGCCGACCGTGACTGCGATGAAGAACAGCGGCAGGGACTTGGTGTTGATCAACCAGAAGTACGGGAATGCCCAGACCACGATCGCCGCGGCGCCGATCAGGATCATCGGACGACGACCGATCTTGTCGGACATCTTCCCGGACCACAGCACCACGCCGACTGTCAGCAACGCGCTCAGGAGCGAGATGATGAGCAGTGAGTTCCGCTTCAACCCCAGTTCGGTTGTGCCGTAGCTGAGTACGCCGGCAATGCTGATGTAGAACAGTGCATTGGTGGCGGCCAGAAGTCCGCAACCGAGCAGGATCTTGCGCCAGTGATCCTTGAGCGCCTGCGCCAGTGGAGCCTGAACGACGACATCCTTTTGGTTCTTCTTGGCGTCTTCCTGCAACTCGAGGAATTCCGGCGTGTCCTCGACCTTCGTCTGGATGTACAGAACCACAGGGAAGAGCAGCGCGCTGGCGAAGAACGGAACTCGCCAACCCCAGCTCAGGAATGCTTCGTTGGAAATGGTCGCGGTCGCGACAAGGAAGACCAGGTTGCCCAGCACTACACCGAACGAGACACCCATCTGACCGAAAGTGCCTGAGAATCCGCGCTTCTTGGGGCTCGCGGATTCAGTGAGGAGAAGGACGATTCCGCCCCACTGGCCACCGCAGGCGAGACCTTGGATGAATCGCAGTGTCACCAGAAGAATCGGAGCGACGACGCCGATTGCCGACGCACTCGGAATCGCGCCGATCAGGAATGTCGCGACAGCCATCAGCAACAGGCAGGTGACGACGGCGGGCTTGCGTCCGTACTTGTCGCCGAAGTGTCCGGCGACCAAACCGCCGATGGGGCGGGCAACGAAGCCGGCCCAGAACGTACTGAACGAGAGCAATGTGCCCATCAGTGCGGATGAATCGGGGAAGAACACATGCGGAAAGACCAGTGCCGCAGCCGTTCCGTACAAGAAGAAGTCGTACCACTCGATGGAACTGCCGAGCAGTCCCGCGCCGAGAAGTTTGCGGTGCGCTTTCTTCTTCTTCCGTTCCTGATCGGACAGGCCCCCTGCCTGCGTGTTCGAATCCACTGCCGATCTCGTCATGGGTTACTCCTCGATGGGTCGGACGCTCGTCGCGCCGGGAGTTGAGAAGTGAAACCGGGCCAGAAGTAGAAACTGACACCAACTTCAACTCTGTGGCGTTGCGATCAGTCTGCGATACAAAAAGAGTGATGTCAATCACTGAAATGCATTGCCGCATAAGGGACTAAATCCCCTATCGATGCTCGCCGATCACCACGACGAATGGCCGGCTCACCTTGTCGGCGGCCGGCAATTCGTTTGTCAGGCAGATCTAGTTCGGTACCCGCAGTTCACGACGAAGAATCTTGCCGCTCACTGTTTTCGGCAGGTCATTCATGACCTCGACGATGCGTGGATACTTGTATGCTGCAAGCCTTTCCTTGCAGAACTCGACCAGATCCTCGGTGGTCGCCTCGGCACCGTCCTTGAAGGACACGAAGGCCTTCACGGTTTCGCCGCGATACGGATCCATGACACCGACGACGGCAGCCTCTCGTACGGCAGGGTGTTCGTAGAGAACATCTTCCACTTCGCGTGGCCACACTTTGAAGCCCGAGGCATTTATCTGATCCTTCATCCGGTCGACGATGTAAAACCAACCGTCGCCGTCCATGAATCCGATGTCGCCGGTGTGAAAACGCCCGTCCGGCATCGCATGTGCGGTCTCGTCCGGCTTGTTCCAGTATCCGAGTGCAACCTGGGGACCGGAGACCACGATCTCGCCGTACTCCCCGATCTGTACCGGCTTGTCGTTCTCGTCCACCACCTCGGCGTACGTATTCGATACCGGTACGCCGACAGCAACGGCCCCCGACGCCGGATCTACCGGCGCTTCACGCGAATTCGGCACCACGATCGCCGGGCTGTTCGTCTCGGTCAGCCCGTAGCCGTTGTGAACGTAGTGACCGAACTTCGCCCGGAACGCTTCCAACGCGGCGTGCGGGATCGGCGCGCCACCTGAATACACCGACTCGAGAGAGCTCAACGATTCCTTCGAGACTGCGGCGCTGTCCGTCCACGCGATGAATACCGTGATCGCTCCGATGATCGCGGTAGCCCGATGCTCCGAAATCGACTCCGCTGCAACGAGGGGATGGAATCGGCAGGTCAGAATCGTGGGCGCGCCGGCCAGGAGTGGAGCCGCGACGTGCCCGATCAACCCGGTGATATGGAACAGTGGCGCCACCGCGAACATCGCGCCGCCGGGGCGCAGCCCCAACCAGTCCCGATAGATCTGCGCTGCGAACACGACATTTGCGTGCGTGTTCATCGACCCCTTCGGCGGGCCGGTCGTCCCCGACGTATAAGGAAGGTAGGCAAGGTCTTCCGGGGACAGATCGACCTTCTCGGGCTTCTGTCCTCGATGAGCCTCGATCAGTTCCAGTAGGTCCGGAAATCCATCATGTCGAATCCTGGACGCCGAACCGAAGATCCGTTCATCGTCGCGCGACTGAAAATCCCGTTCCGACGTGGTGATGACCCGTCGCACTTCGGTGCCCTCGGACGCAGTCGCCACGGTCTCGGCCGAGGACTCGAGACAGATGACTGCTACCGCGCCGCTGTCCGCGAGTACGGTGGACAGCTCACGGTCCCGGTACATCGGATTGACCGGAACGACGACAGCGCCGAGTTTCCAGACTGCGACCGTCGCGATGACGAACTGCGGAACATTCTGCAGGACAAAGGAAACTCTGTCGCCGAACCCGATTCCGTCCACGGCGAGGGCTACCGCAAGCGCGTCCGACATCTCGTCGAGCTCGGCAAAGCTGACGGTCCTGTCGAAGTACCTGATGATCGGGGCGGTGCGATCGCGCTCCAGCGACGCACGGAACATCGCGAGGGCATTGACATGCTCGATGTCCACATTCGGCGGAGTGTCGGCGTCGTAATTGGCGAGCCATGGCTTGCTCTCGTACACGTTGGTCATAACTCAGCTCTCGAAGTACCGACGCGGATTGTCCACCAGCATGGTGTTGATCTGATCTTCGGTGACGCCACGTTCGAGCAGCGTGGGAATGACCTGATCGCTGATGTGGGTGAAATTCCAGTTCGGCACTGCGGCTGCCTTGGCCTCACTCGAGAACCAGTCGATGAAGCACGAGGCATCATGTGCCAGAACCATTTTCTCGGCATAGCCTCGGCGGGCCAGTTCCACGACGGTGTTCACCCGCTCTTCGAACGGGAGCAGAACATCGAGACCGAAACGGTCCATCCCGAGTAGCGAACCCGCATCGGCAAGTGCACACAGGTAGTCCAGGTCGGTCGAATCACCCGAGTGCCCGATGACGACCTTGCTCAGATCTGCACCTTCCTCGGCCAGAACCTTCTGCGCAACGAGGCCCGATTCCGTGTGCGGGTTCGTGTGAACCGTGATCGGTACCCCGGTTTCGACCTGCGCCTGACCGACCGCTCGCATCACACGCTCGACACCGGGAGTCAGACCAGGTTCTTCGATGGCGCACTTGAGGAATGACGCGCGGATGTCTGTGCCGGCAATGCCGTCCTTGATGTCCTTCACAAATAGATCAACCATCGGCTCGCGCACGTCGAACAGCAAACCTGGACCGGTGTAATGGAATTGGAACGGAATGTCGTTGTACGTGTAGACGCCGGTGGCGACGATGATGTTGAGATCGACCTGCTCGTTGATCCGCGCAATACGCGGGATGTAGCGACCGAGTCCGATGACCGTGGGATCGACGATCGTGCTGATCCCTCGCGACTTCAGTTCGGACAGCTTGGTCACCGCATCGGCTACTCGAGCCTCCTCGTCCCAAGGCTCCGGGTAGTCGGGATAGTTCTGACGCATCTCCTCCCCCAGAACGAAGACATGCTCGTGCATCAACACCTTTCCCAGATCGGCTGTGTCCACCGGCCCACGAACGGTTTGTACTGAACTCATCGATCGAACCCCTGACTGTGATCGCCATCACTAACATGAGACAATGAGCTAGTGTGTCTCACGTCGCTTGGTTCGTCAATAGGTTCGATCCACCCGAAGCCCACCTCTGTTCGACCGCCGAAATTGTGCAGTACCGGACAACCGGAGAGAATGTCCCGATGCCTACCGACCTCGAACGCCGACGCGCGATCGACACCGCCGCGAGCATGTACCTCGCGGAGGAACCACTCGACATGTCACTGCTCGCCGAACGTCTCGGAGTAGGCCGCGCGACGCTCTACCGCTGGGTCGGCAATCGCGACGAACTGCTCGGAACAGTGCTGGCCGAGGCCACCGAACGGACATACCGGAAGGCGATGTCACAAGCGTCGGGGCAAGGTCCGGAGTACATCCTCGACGTGTTCGGCCGCGTCATGCGATCGGTGGAATCGTCGACCGAACTGCGAGCGCTGACCAAACGCGAACCGATGGTGTTCATCAAACTCGCGATGATGCCCGGCTCCATCGAATCGATCTCCGCCTCCATCACCGCCGAAATCTTGCAGTCCCAGGTCGACGCCGGCCAACTGACGATCACGCTTTCGCCGCAAGTGCTGGGCGAAGCTCTCGTTCGCATCTGCGACGTACACCTCTACGCCCCTCTACTCGGGCGGGAAAAGGCGGAGATCGAGACGGCCCTCGACCTGATCGCACTGCTCCTCGGCGTCACCCGTAACTGACCCATGCCAGGTCAACGCCGCCGCGATCGAATTGGCGAGAATCTGCGTTCAACAGCACCTCCGCAGCACAGCGCGTTCATATCCACCGCAACACTTTGACCTACCGACTGCAGAAGATGGAACGCGCCATCGACGATCGAGCACCGCAATCTCGCTGTACCTAGCCTGCACCATGACTCGATGAACAATGCGAATACCCGGCGTCGTCTACACCTTCCGACCAGTCGATAACCGCCACTGACGGACGAAATTCGAGCCAACCCTTGACTGGGTCCATCTGTGAGCCTAATCTCATTTCAGATTGGTTCAACCAATCAAACACTCGCCTCGGGTCCACCGTGCGCCCACCGGTTCACCGCGATCGGAGACAATACGAAGATGAGCAAGCCGTTCGAGATCAAGCGCATCCCGGTACATGACCAGGTTCGCGATCACCTCCAGGACATGATCCGGGGAGGACGCTTCTCGCCAGGCACCGCTCTGCCGCCCGAGAGAGAACTTGCCGCCACGTTGGGCGTGTCACGCCATTCACTGCGACAAGCTCTTTCGTCACTCGAAGCGGTCGGAATGATCGAAACAAGACACGGCTCAGGAGTATTTCTCACCGAACGGCCGTCGGATGCGGCAGTCATTCGCGTATCCGACATGCTGTTCGAAGGAAACCGCTCGCTGACCGACGTTGTCGAAGCCAGACTGGGTATCGAACCCTTCATCGCCTCGACAGCAGCTGAGAGGCGCACAGAACGCGACCTTGCCTCTCTGCACCGAGCAATGCACGCACACACAGCAGACGGTGAAACCGAAGATGTCTTCGGGTTTCACGAGGAACTGGTTCGAATGACCAAGAACCCGGTCCTCAGCGGCATCATGCGATCTCTGACCACGGGCCCGCGAGGGATCACCAGGCTCAATGAACACGATCCCGAAACCAATCCGTGGTGGCACCTGGACCACGAACGGATCTATGCAGCAATCGAATCCGGCGACGGCACAGAGGCCAGCCGATTGATGACCGACCATATTCTCTCGATCCTGCGTCTCGCCCGAGCCGCAGATACCTCCGAAACCGATCAGATCTAGTTCAGAAGCACTACACGAGAAGATAATCCAAGCCAGCCGCGCGAGGGTTCGACCACATCTGCCAGATCTGAGCAGGTCGCCCCTGTAGCTCTCCCGCTCGAAACTCGGTATCCGCGCCTGAATTCGCGGTCACCCGATTACCCGTTGCACCCGCAGCAGTTGTGCGGTCACCGGGAGCGTCCTGGCGCCTTCATCTGCCGACGTCGCGTCATCTCCCGCGAATCAGTGAAAGCGAGACTTTTCATGCCCATTTCATCCTCATTCTCGAACACTCGACGAGGTGCGTCCCGTCGACGGATCTCGTACTTCGCCGCTCCTGTTGTCCTCGGTCTGGCCCTCACAGGCTGCTCGACAAGCGGCACGCAGGCAACGTCGGGCGGCGGCGAGATCACCGCCGGCAAGGTGACGATCGACACGACGAAATGCCCTGCAGGAGCTAGTGAATCACTCTCCACTGGAGCCGACATCGTAATCGGAACCTCACTCGCCCAATCAGGTTCCGGCGCCTCGTCCGCGCTGTCGCTCGGTGGAATCAATGCCTACTTCGACAAGATCAATGCCGACGGCGGTGTCGACGGGCACAAGGTAACGCTCAACGCCAAGGACGATGCGCTCGACCCCGCCCGTGCGGTGGCCAACGTGAAAGCCTTGATCGAACAGGACAACGTGTTCGCCACGATCTTTCAGCTGGGCACCCCACAGAACCTCGCCACCCGACAAATGTATGAAACAAATTGCGTACCACAACTTTACGCATCAACAGGCGATCATTCGTTCTACGATCCCGCTAACCACCCGTGGTCGACATCGAGCTTCCTCCCGTACGACGCCTGGGGCGAAGCCACCGCTGAGTTCATCGACAAGAAGTTTCCTTCCGGTGCAAAAGTTGCAGAACTGGTATGGAATTCGGACACCGGCAAGGCCCTCGACGAAGCATTCACTCGGGGCATCGAGGGAACATCCGTGGAGATCGTCGCTTCGCAGTCACACGACTCGACTGCCGTCTCCATGAGCAATCAGGTAACCGAAATGTTGGCGAAATCGCCTGATGCCATCGTTGCGGCAACAAGTGGGGCATTCTGCAACCAACTCGTCTCTGCCGCCCGTCGAGCAGGATTCGGCGGACCGATCGTGGTGCCGCCCTCCTGCCGCGACACCACACAATTCTTTGAGCCACTGGGTGAACTCGCGGACGGATTGCTGACCGTACGGAGCTCTCTCGACCCGGCCGATACTACTGCTGCAACAGAACCCAGCATGAGGGAGTACTTGGAGGCCATGCAGAAGTACCAACCCTCCTACGATCCACGCTCGACCTACGTGGCAGACGGATACCGGTTCGCGGCGCTCCTCGTCGAGCAACTCCAGCGCGCGGCCTCCGCAGAGGGTGGTTTGAACCGGATCAATCTGATCAATGCAGTCTGGTCCACTGACACGGTACTGCCACTGAACTTCCCCGACTCCCGAACGGTCATCAACGGTGACGTTCCATTCCCCGTCGGGGACGGTTCGATGCTCGCGTACGACGCGCCCACCAAATCGTGGGAGCCGACCGGTGTAGACGTCACCGCGTCTGCACCCTGATCCCACCGGAATTTCAGGACATGCCATGAACGCTCCCGCCCTCGCCATTACCGACCTCTCACTGTCGTTCGGTGGAATCCAGGCTTTGGACAAGCTCTCCTTCGACGTTGCGCCCCAGAGTATTTGCGGTCTCATCGGCCCGAACGGGGCCGGCAAGACCAGCGCATTCAACATCATGAGCCGCATTTATCAACCCAGTAGCGGTTCCATCGAATTGTTCGGCGAACTGGACCTCCTCGCCGTACCCGTTCACAGGATTCCGGAACTCGGCGTCGCCCGCACGTTCCAGGAAATTGCACTATTTCCTTCACTGTCCGTACTCGACAACGTCACTGTCGGCGTGCGCCTCGAGCAGAAAGCAAGCTGGATCCGCACAGCGGTCGGAATCGGTGCCAGGGCACGCGAAATGCAATCTCAGGAAAAGGCCTTCGCAATCCTCGAAGATTTGGGACTGTCACATCTGGCAGGGTCCATGGCAGCAGATCTGCCGATCGGAACACTGAAACGGGTTGAGCTTGCTCGAGCGTTGGCGTCCGATCCGAGAATTTTGCTACTGGACGAGCCTGCAAACGGGTTGATCCACAGCGAAGTTCACGAACTTGCAGCTGATCTGTCGCAGATCAAGGAGCGACTCGACCTCACAGTGCTTCTCGTCGAGCACCACATGGGAATGGTGACAAGCGTGTGTGACCACGTTGTCGTGCTCGATCGTGGCCGAAAGATCGCCGACGGCCTTCCGAAGGACGTCACAAGCGACCCGCGCGTGATCGAAGCGTATCTAGGAAAGTGGGGACAATGAGCAGCTTTCTCGAAGTTCGTGGACTCTCTGCACGATACGGACAGTTACCGGTACTGCACGGCGTCGATCTTTCTGTCGAGCAGGGTGAGATCGTCGTTCTACTCGGCGCAAACGGCGCCGGGAAGACAACCACGTTGCGAGCGCTGTGCAGCCTCGTGTCGACCTCTGGCAGCGCAATTTTCGACGGCACAGAACTAGTCGGAAAGTCGACTCGCAGCATCGTTCGCCGCGGCGTTGCGATGGTTCCGCAAGGGCGAGGGACTTTCAAGGACCTGACGGTTCTCGACAACCTGTACGCCGGCGCGTATCTGCGAAAAGGCCGAGCCGAGATCAGTGCCGACATCGCGATGTGGTTCGAACGGTTTCCACGGTTGGCCGAGCGTCGTGAGCAGAAATCCGGAACGTTGAGCGGAGGCGAGCAACAGATGCTCGCTGTCGCCAGGGCAATGATGTCCCGCCCCCGCTTGCTCCTACTAGACGAACCGTCTCTCGGGCTCGCACCGCTGGTCGTCCAAGAGCTCTTTAATCTCCTCTCCACGATCAACAAGGATTTGAACACGTCGATGCTTGTGGTCGAACAAAGCGCGGAACTGGCCCTTGCAATCGCAGACCGCGGCTACGTCCTCGAAGCCGGTCACACCGTGCTGTCCGGATCGGCCACCGAACTGCAGAGCCACGACGGTGTCCGCCAAGCCTATCTGGGGTTATGACATGACAACTTCCACAAGCATTCTCGCGGCCGGAAGTGATCCGGCAAGCATCTTGACAACGGTGTCGACCGGATTGTCCAACGGAGCTCTGTACGCACTGTTGGCCATAGCACTGGTCACAGTGTTTCGCACCACCGGCCACCTCAACTTCGCGCAAGGTGAATTTGCAATGCTCTCGGCATTGCTGTCGTTCAGTTTGATCGCTGCTGGACTTCCGATCTGGGTCGCGATCATCGCCTCGATGGTGATCTCCGCAGTTGCCAGTGCGGCGATTCAGTACTTCATCATGCGGCCACTCGAAAAGCGCGGACACGCAGCGGCATTGATCGCTGTCCTCGGACTCTTCCTCTTTGCCAACGCTTTCGGCGGGGTGGTGTGGGGCGTCGACAACAAAACGCCACTTGCTCCGTTCCCCGACGGTGTCGACGACCGGATCACCGTTCTCGATGGAACTCCACCATTCACACTGAGCTACATCACCATAGGCATCTGGCTGACGCTGGCTGCTCTGCTGGTGTTCCTCTGGCTGTTGCTCTCCAAGACCAAACTCGGATTGGCATATCGCGCCGTCATCTCGAACCGATCGTCTGCCGCCCTCGTGGGAATTCCCGTGGCTGCAACCTTCGCACTCGGGTGGGCTCTAGCCGCTGTGCCGGGAACTCTTGCAGGCGTTATGACGTCACAAGCTGCAAGCGCGCTGAGTTTCACGATGATGGCCAACGTCCTGATCTACGGATTCACTGCGGCATGTGTCGGCGGCTTCGACAGCTTTGGCGGGGCCGTGGTGGGTGGATTGCTGGTTGGACTTGTGGAATCCATTGTGCCTTCGATTTTTCCCGCTATCGGAGCCCAGTCCGGATTGGCACTTGCGCTGGTCATGCTCCTGGTGGTCCTCACTGTTCGCCCACAAGGCCTCTTCGGCCGCAAGGAGGTTGCGCGAGTATGACCGCGACCGCATTTCCCTCGTCATTGCGCGCACCGAGTTCACGACGGACACTGATCGTCGGGACTCTCGTCTACCTCATCGCAGTACTGGGCGCGGTGGTGTTCGTCCCCGACGCAAAGATACTCCAGTTGGCGACTGCGCTGGCATATGCATTGGCCATCCTCGGACTCAACCTTGTCTCCGGATATGCCGGGCAAATTTCCTTGGGCCACAGCGCATTCTTCGGTATCGGCGCTTACACCAGCACCATCTTGGTGACCGATCACGGACTGTCGATTATCGCTACCCTACCCGTCGGCGCACTCATCGGATTTGTCGTCGGAATAGTCGCCGGCCTTCCAGCCCTTCGACTGAAAGGGCACTACCTCGGACTAGTCACCTTGAGCTTCGCGGTGGTATTTCCCTTGCTGATCACACGATTCGGATCGCTGACCGGTGGAGTGAACGGCAAACTGCTTCACTCTGCCTGGGTCATTCCCGACGGCGTACCCGACTTCATCACACAGACTTCGATCAATTTTGTTGTTGTCGCGGCAGTGACAGGCATCGGCATTCTCATCTGCCGCAACTTTGCAAAGTACGGACCGGCCCGAACGCTGACGGCCATCCGTGACAACGAAACAGCAGCAGCCACAAGTGGAATCAATCTTTCCCGACAGAAGACCATCGCATTTGCCGTCAGCGCCGCATTCGCGGCGGTGGGTGGGTCCATGTTCGTGCTCGTCACCGGTGTCGTCGCGCCCGAGACGTTTGGTGTCTTCTTGGGAATTCAGCTCTTGACCGGTCTGCTAATCGGCGGATCCGGCACGCTGATCGGACCGTTGATCGGCGGCCTGGTTCTCGCTTTCCTACCGACGTACACCGCAGACCTGATCGGCGGATCGGGCGCGAACATGATCTATGGCGCCCTGCTCGTGGCCTTGATGTTCTTGATGCCCACCGGTATCGCCGGCGGCGCAGCGGCTCTGTACTCACGAATCACGAAGCGACGCCGTCCCATACCCGCCGATCACGATTCCACACGGCCTGGCATCGCCCCCGCTACCGTACCGACCGAGTCCCGAGGAGGCGCTCATGTATGACGTCAACGACACACTGTTCATCAGCGTTCCTGCCGAAGAAGACCAAGAGAATCCGTGGCTCCGCGGCGCGTGGAGACCACAGGGCAAGGAATACGCCGTCAGCGGCGACGAACTGACGATCATCGGTTCCATCCCGGAAGAATTGGACGGCATCTACGTCCGCAACACACACAACAACGCAACCACACCTACCGGGATCTATCATCCATTCGACGGCGACGGCATGCTTCACGCCATTCGCTTTCGTGACGGCACATGCGAGTACCGGAACGCCTTCGTCCGTACCACAGGGTTCTTGGCCGAGCAGGGGGCAAAGAAGGCTCTGTGGCCGGGAATTCTCCAGCCTCAGGAGTACCAACGTCGAGGCTGGGGATCGATGGGGTCGATGAAGGACAATGCCGGTACCGACGTCATCGCCCACGCCGGTCATCTGATTGCCACGATGTCGCAAGGAAGTGAGCCTTGGTGTTTGAGCCCGGACACCCTGGAAACCCTTGGTCCAAACAAGAATTGGGCGAAACTTGTCCCCGACGGATTGTCGTCGCACTACAAGGTGGACAACGCCACCGGCGAGATGACGTTCTTCAATTATCCACAGAAGGCTCCGTTCATGAACTACGGAGTAGTCAACAAGGCAGACAATCTCGTTCACTACGTGCCGATCGAACTACCCGGCCCACGATGGCCCCACGACCTCGGTATGACCGAGCACTATTCGATTCTCCACGACCTGCCGTACTTCTTCGACGAGGAACTACTGAAGAAGGGAATCCACAAAGGTTCGTTCCACGACGACATTCCAGCGCGATTCGGTGTTATCCCCCGCTACGGAACCAGCGCCGATGTTCGTTGGTTCGAAGCAAAGCCCTGCTGGGTCATGCATCTGTCCAATTGTTTCGAAGACGGCGACTGGGTAGTACAGGATGGATGCATCTGGGACAACCTTGTGAAACCTCCTGTCGGAGTTGAAGAAGATGCCCACGCGATCTACGCCCGTATCCGTAGAAACGTCGACATGCATCCCACCGGCGCGCATCTCTATCGCTGGATGTTCAACATGGTCACCGGAGAGGTCAGAGAGTTTCCCCTCGACGACGAAGTGAGTGAGTTCCCCGTCATCAGCAACGACGTGGTCGGACGCCCGTACCGGTACTCGTACAACGCCTTGTTCGAAAAGGGCGAATGGCATCTGAACGGCCTCAAACGTTACGACCTGCACACCGGAAATGCCGTCCGCCTGGAATTCGGGCCTGGCCGATGGGGCAGTGAGCCCGCAATCGCGCGTCCGGCAGGTTCTAGCGCAGAAGACGACGGCTACTGCATAGTTTTCATCACCGACTTGATTCAGGATCGCTCCGAATGCGTTATCTATCGTGCAGACGATCTGACCGGCGATCCGGTGTGCACGGTCATTCTCCCCGAACGGATTTCAGTGGGCACCCATTCCTGCTGGGTCGAAGGTGACCGTATCGCCGGCGAAGGGCGCGCAGCACGATGACAGACATCGTTTTTGTCCCGGGGCTCAATAACGACGCCTTGGTCTGGGACCGTGTAATCAACGCACTTCCGACAACACTGCGCGCAACAGCCGTGAATGTTCCCGCAATCGGTGACGTCGACAAGATCGCCGCAGCACTCGCAGTCGATCTACCCGATCAGTTCTTCCTTGTCGGGCATTCCTTCGGAGGAGTGGTCGCCATGGCGCTTCTCGAGTACTGCCCGGAGCGCATTTCCGGGGTGGCACTGGTGAACACGCCACAGGGAACCGATGACGAAGCCACCGCAACGGCCCGATTGGACAAGGCAGAACGTGCGTTGGCCGGTGAATTCGAGAACTTCGCGATGGGCCGCGTCGATCTCGTATTCCACGCGGACAACGTCGAAGATCCCGATGTCTTGACGGAACGGCTCCGCGGAGTGCGTGCTTACGGTCCTCAGCGATACAGCGCGCACAGTGCCGCGATAGCCTCTCGCCCCGACCGGACTGAGCTGCTACTCGCCACTGAAGTTCCGCTTGCCGTGATTGCCGCAGAATCCGACCTTGTTGTACCACCAGGCGAACAGCAGGCTCTTGCCGATCGAGTAGGGGCGACCTTCGCCGGCATTCCCCACGCTGCCCACATGTTGCCCGCGGAGGAACCCGAGGCGCTCGCCCGGGCACTGACGAAATGGATCGACTCCGTGGATACCACCGACACACACCACTCCGTGGATACCACCGACACACACCCAGGAGAGAAATGATCGCCGCAAACACCGGCACCATCGACTACACCGTCCACGGAAGCGGGACAACCACCGTATTCATGCTTCACGGAGCCTACGGCGACGGCAGCTATTTCGCTAATACTGCAACGGTTCTCGCTGATGCAGGCTATCGAGTCGTCGTCTGGAATTGTCCCGGATACGGCATGACCCCGCCAGCGCAGACTCCGTCCATCACGACGTTCTCCGCAGCAGCGACGTCGCTGGTTCAGTCAGAAGCTACGGCCGTCAACGTCCTGCTCGGTCACTCCATGGGCGCGCTCATCGCACCCTTGACCGCCAACAACGAACCACTCGTCGATGCTGTTGTCCTGTCCGGAGCATCAGCAGGTTTTGCTTCGCGCACTCCGGAAGACCAGAAGCGATACCTGGCCGAACGGCTCGAACCGATCGAGAACGGACAGACCGTCGCAGAGTATGTGCGTCCATTGCTCGATTCGATGATGGGGCCCACTGCCTCCGGACCGCTCGTGGACAAGGTCCGCGAAGCCATCCTCGCCATGCGAACCGCTACCTTCGCCGATTCGATCCGCGCTATCGCGTCGTACGACGGCCGTGAGGCTCTCGACAATCTGGCGGTCCCGACCTTGCTCCTGGCGGGAACCGTGGACACGGCCTGTCCGGTCGCCGGTATGCGGGCGATGGCCGAGCGCATCGAGGATTCCGAAATTCACGAACTCGAGGGCGTTGGACACTACGGTTTCGCGGAACGCCCCGACGAATTCCACGGACACCTACTGGACTTCTTGGGCAGACGACTCCCGAAGGAGAACTGACTATGCTGCAATCGGATCCGACAGTCTTCGCCCGCGCCGTCGAAACGGCCCGACTCCCTCGCGTGCACACGCTGATCGACGGCATGTTCGTCGACGGCGGCGGCCAGATATTCTCCGACGTGTTTCCGGCAACCGGCACTCAGATCGCCGAAGTCCGATCCTCGTCACCAGGTCAGGTATCGGATGCAGTGAGCGCAGCGCGTCAAGCCTTTCCGGCCTGGGCGGACAGTTCTGCGACGACACGTGCCGCCATCCTGGACCGCGCCGCGGACACAATGCTTCGCGACATGGACCGGCTGACGGCATTGGTCACCCTCGACAACGGAAAGACCTCACCGGAAGCAAGTTTCGACGTGGTCAATTCGACCTCGTTGACCAAGTCGGCGGCAGGGTGGGCAAGCAGGATGAGGGGCTCCACCCTGCCGCTCGGTGACGGGTACGTGGAGATGACATGGCGTGAACCTGTGGGCGTCGTGGCCATCTTCATGCCCTTCAATGCACCATTGATGTTCTGCGCGATGAAGATCGCTGCCGCCATCGCGATGGGCAACACCGTTGTGGTCAAGTCGCCGGAGAAGAGTCCGCTGGCTGCAATCGCCTTTGCCGAATACCTCGTCGAGGCCGGCCTGCCCAACGGAGTGGTCAACATCGTGCAGGGATTCGCGGACGTCGGGACCGCATTGGTCTCGTCGCCGGAGGTGGACATGGTCTCGTTCACCGGAAGCAGCACCGTCGGGGCGCGCGTCGGATCCGATTCGGTGGCCGGACTCAAACGCGTTCTCCTCGAGTTGGGCGGCAAGTCTGCGAACATCATCTTCGACGACGCACCGTTCGACAGTGCGGTCGAGGGGTCCGTCGGCGCGATCTTCCGCAACTCCGGACAACGATGTTTCTCCGGATCGAGAATTCTCGTACAGGAGAATATCGCCGATCGTTTCATCGAATCGCTTGTGGCCAAGACTCGTTCACTGCGAGTCGGTGATCCGTTCGACCCGAACAGCGATATCGGATCGTTGATCACCGCCCAGGACGTCTCCCGAGTCCGCAGCATCGTGCGAGACGCGGAAGAAGCAGGTGCAAAAGTCTTGTGCGGTGGCGATTCACCCACCGGAGCAACTCCCGAGTCTGGGTACTTTCTGCCGACGGTGATCGACGTCGGCGACCTCACCGATCTGGCGATCCTGCGGGAGGAGACTTTCGGTCCGGTCGTGACGGTGCAGAGATTCACCGACACGAACCACGCGATAGATATCGCCAATACGTCCGAATACGGCCTCGCCGGTGGATGCTGGACCAGCGACCTCGCGAAGGCCCTCACCGTGGCCCGACGCATCGAGACGGGCTACTTCTGGATCAACTCCTATGCCGCCGCCGCCGGACCGGAATCCACTATCGGTGGGCGCAAGTCATCAGGATTCGGCACTGAAAAGGGGGAGGACGGAATGCTCGCCTACACGGCGATCAAAACGGTCATCATGTCCGAATCATCAACTGGAACAGTAATTCCCATGGGAGGCCGCTGACATGTCGCACTACCACCGATGCCGAGGCGCAGTCACCACCGGACCCGATCAGCCACTTCGAATCGTCGAGATCGAGGTGCCGGCACCTCAGGCCGACGAGGTGCTGATCAAAGTCACCGCGTGCGGGCTGTGCCACAGCGATCTTCACTACATGGACGGCTCGTCCGGGGTGGACTATCCGTATCTCGTGGGGCATGAGATCAGCGGCGTGGTCCACGAGATCGGTCCAGAAGTCGTGGACCTCACGGTGGGCGATCAAGTGGTGGTGGCGCTGATCGTGTCGTGCGGCGAGTGTGTCGACTGCAAGCGAGGTCGCGGTGTCCGCTGCGTGAACAAGATGCCGCGCCATCGGGCTCCCCGCCTACCCGACGGCACAGAGCTGACACCGGTCCTCGGGGCCGGCGGCCTCGCCGAGTTGGTCCTGATGAACAGGCAGCACGTCGCCTTACGCCCACTCTCTCTCGATGCTGGTTTGAGTGCGCTTCTCGGCTGTGGGGTGCCAACCGGATTCGGCGCAGCGGTCAACACCGGTGAGGTCACTGCCGGTGACAGGGTCGCAGTCATCGGTTGTGGTGGGGTCGGACTCAGCGCGATCGCCGGCGCACAGGCGGCCGGGGCCGCCCACGTCACGGCCTTCGACTTCGAACCCGCCAAACGTGCATTTGCATCGGAGTTCGGCGCCGATGTCACCGTCGACGGTGCGCACTGGGCCCGGCGACCGGAGCTGTTGTCGAGCTTCGACATCGTCATCGACGCGGTCGGCGGCGACGGACCACTACAACAGGCGATTGCGCTGACGCGTCCCGGCGGTCGGATCGTCGCGCCAGGGGCACCTCGATCCGACGAAATCAGCGCTGTTGCGTTGCGCCCTGTCTTTCTCAAGCGACTCGAATATCACGTCTCGCACTGGGGTGATTGTGTCCCGAGCCGCGACTTTCCGAGGATCGCTCGGCTGGTGTCCGAGGGCAGCTTTCCACTAGAGAAGTATCGGAGTGAAATTGTCGATCTCGACGGCGCAGCCGAGGCCTACGAGCGTCTACGCCGGGGAGAAGTCCTCCGATCCATCGTGATGATGTGAGTGCGCTTCCGGCACAGTCACCCGGGGTTAGTCTTCAGACGTCCGATGACTTGCTACCATAGGCCCATTCGACTCGAGAGGTAGCAATGTCCGACGACCACAGTGGTTTCGTACTGCGCAGCGGTCCTCTGGTGCCGCAAATAGAACAGATCTTCCGGTCGAAGATCCGCCAATCGGAGTGGTTGCCGACGCAGCGAATTCCGAGCGAGGCGGCCCTTGCCGTCGAACTCGGCGTCGGGCGTTCCTCGATTCGCGAGGCAATCCGCCTCCTCGCTCGCGACGGACTACTCGAAGTCCGACACGGCGTCGGAACCTTCGTGGCTGCCGCGTCCGAACTCGAGCACGTCGACGAATTCACCAAACTTCTTCGACGCTCGCGGATCCTCGAGGTCTTCGAAGTGCGGCGCGCACTCGAGATCGAGGCCGCCAGGCTGGCCGCGGAGCGGGTACAACCCGAGGATCTCGACGGCCTACGGCGGCGACTGACCATGCGACACAGTCATTTCGAGGGTGACGTCGAGAAGTTCGTGGACGTCGATCTCGATTTTCACACCGAGGTCGTTCGGCTGTCGGGAAACGCAGTGCTGCTCTCGCTCTTCACGTCGGTGCGTCCACTCCTTCGTGAATCCCTCGTCGAGATGATGGCCCACGAGGCCGGCGTCCCCGACACCTCACATGCCCATGATCAGTTGGTCGAGGCCCTTCAAGACGCCGACCCAGAAGCCGCGGTAGCGGCAACCCGAGCAAATATCGACACCGTCTTACGGCGGTTGCGTGTGCTCGACGCCTAAGAGAGGTTAGTTCTCGTGCAACACCCCAATGGCACCGTTCTGTCGACCGAACACGTGGATCTCGTCCGCGACGGCCGATACTTGTTGAAAGACATCAACATTTCGATCGAACCCGGGCAACACTGGGTGCTCCTCGGCGCGAACGGTGCAGGCAAGAGCACCCTACTGAGCCTTCTCGGAGCAACCGCCCACCCGACTCGCGGTTCCGTCTACGTCCTCGGGCACAAGCTGGGCCGAGTCGACATGAGGGAACTGCGGATGGACATCGGGCACGTGAACCCGCGTCACACGATCGGAATTCCGATCACCGTCCGCAACGTCGTGATCACCGGCCTCACCAACACCACCGAGGTAATGCCGCGGTGGTCGCCGACGCCGGAGCAAGAGGCTCATGCCGACGCACTGATCGATCTACTCGGGATGAGTCCGCGTTCGGACGCACTGTGGCCCAACTTGTCCCAGGGCGAACGAGGGCGAGCCCTGATCGCCCGTGCACTCATGGTGGAACCACGCCTGCTCCTGCTCGACGAACCGGCGACCGGGCTCGATCTTGCTGCGCGCGAACAGCTCTTGACGGCTCTGGACGATCTCCGCAATCAGAACCCGTCACTTGCCAGCATCCTCGTGACGCATCACATCGAAGAGATTCCGAGCACCACCACACATGCTCTCCTGATCAAGGACGGCGTCGTGACCGCCAGCGGCCTCGCCGAGAATGTGATCACCACCCAGAACATCAGCGAGTGCTTCTCGCATCCCATCGAGATCGAGCGTCGTGGTGGTCGGTGGAATGCTCAGTCGCGGCCACGCGAAAGAGTTTGACCGACAGTAGTTTCAGAGACGTCTGGCGCCGGGACCCTCCCGGCCCAGTTCGTCTCCAGGGTTGAGCAGGTTGCATGTCTTGAGTGACAGACACCCACAGCCGATACAGCCCGTCAGTTCGTCCTGCATCCGGCTGATGGCCTGCTTGCGATCCTCGAGGCGCTGATTCCACTCCGTCGAAATCTTGCGCCAGTCCTTCTTCGTCGGAGTTCGTCCCTGCGGCAACGACCCGAATACTTCGGCAACTTCGGCCAGAGGTATCCCGAACCTGACTGCCAACTGGATGAGCGACACCCGCCGGATCGAGTGCCGCGGGAACTTCCTCATATTTCCTGCCGTCCGCTCTGCAGGAACCAGACCGAGTGTTTCGTAGTAGCGCACCGCCGACACGGCGACGCCGGTGCGCGCCGATACCTCACCGATCGAGAGAAGTTCGTCACTCTTACGGATCATTCTGCCTCCCAATGGCTGCGCGACATTGACCTGAAGCGCACTTGAGATTCTACCTTCGACACCATGCACTCCCCCACCGATGCTCCCGCCGGAACCTGGCGGCAGCTCCTGAGCGGTCGATACCTCGGCACCGCTACCGTCCTCGCAGGCGGCGTCGCGCTGTACGCGACCAACGTCTACCTGACGACCAGCCTGCTTCCGACTGCCATCGACGACATCGGCGGTCAGCAGTACTACGCCTGGACCGCGACGGTCTTCCTCATCGCTTCCGTCATCTCCTCGATGTTGGTCACCAACGTCCTCGCCGCCAGGGGACCGCGCGGGGCCTACCTGATCGGCCTCGCGATCTTCGCGCTCGGCACCGTCGTCTGTGCGGTCAGCCCGACCATGGAATTGCTGTTGGTCGGCCGCACGATCCAGGGTTCGGGAGGTGGCCTGCTGGCTGGTCTCGGTTACGCCGTCATCAATGCCGCGCTCCCCAGACATCTGTGGACCCGCGGGGCCGCGCTGGTTTCGGCAATGTGGGGAGTCGGCACCTTCGCCGGCCCTGCAATCGGCGGCGTCTTTGCTCAATTCGGAGCCTGGCGATGGGCTTTCGGCGTTCTGGTTGTCGCGACGATCGCAGTCGCAGCTCTCGTCCCCAGCGCGCTACCGGCACACGAACCGGGCAGCACGACCAGTAGCCCGGCGCCGGTCCTCTCCCTGGCATTGCTGACTGCGGCAGCCTTGCTGGTCAGCGTTGCCGGAATTCTGTCCAACCTCGCAGTGACCGCAGCAATGGTTCTCGCCGCTGTGCTGCTACTGATCGCCTTTGTCGCCGCTGACCGTCGCTCGCGCCACGGCGTACTACCGCCGTCGACGTTCAACGCGTCGTCGCTCAAATGGGTGTACCTGACCATCGTCGTCCTCGCTGTTGCGTCGACCGTCGAGACATTCATTCCGCTCTTCGGCCAACGACTTGCCGGACTGGCACCGCTCGCGGCCGGATTCCTCGGGGCCGCACTCGCTCTCGGCTGGACTCTCGGCGAAATCCCGAGCGCCTCGGCGACTACCCCTCGTATCGTGCGACGAATCGTTGTCAGCGGTCCGATCCTCGTCGCGATCGGGTTGGGCATCATGGCAGCATTTCTCACCGAACACGCCGGCGCCGGTGCGATGGTCGCGTGGGTGATCGGACTGCTGGTCGCCGGCGTCGGAATCGGCATCGCCTGGCCCCATCTTGCAGTCGGTGCGATGACCTCGGTCACCGATCCCGGAGAAGGTGCGCGTGCCTCCGCTGCCATCAACACCGTTCAGCTGATCGCAAATGCCTTCGGCGCAGCCCTGGCCGGAGTGCTGGTGAACATCGGCGAACCGTCGACGCTTCGTTCTGCGCAATTGCTTCTCCTCACCTTCGCCGTTATCGCGATCATCGGCATTGCCGTGGCAGCTCGCGCGCTTCCGCGAACGCCCGACAAAATCGACAGCCCCGAAATCGTTCACGACGCTCGCTAAACTGTGGAAAACCCACACGGAGGAGTTGGCCAGTGACAGAACCGGATCCGGGCACAGTGGAAACCGACTTCCCGAAAACGGGAGCCCCCGCACAGCGCGCGCTGATCGGAGCGGGCTACACCCATCTCGCGCAATTGACGTCCGTGTCCGAGAAGGAACTCGGCGCTCTGCACGGGATGGGACCGAAGGCACTGAGGATTCTGCGTGAAGCACTCGCCGAACGCGGCCTGAGCTTCGCCGACTGAGCTCTCACATCAGACCAGGCTCGCCCGAACCTGGTTGCCACCTTCGCGCTTCGCTTCGTACATCACCGTGTCCGCGACGCGGAAGAGTTCGGCAAAGGCTTCGTCGACGGACTCACCCGGATGCCGGGGCGCGGTGCGGACCGCCATTCCGATGCTCGCGCTCGTCGGTGGATCATCGGTCGCCCCGTCCATTGCCGAGCGGATCTGTCCTTCCAGCCTCGCTATCACGCTGACCGGCACCCGCTCGACCACGACGAACTCGTCACCGCCCACACGGGCGGTCAGTGCAGCTTTGGTTGTCCACAGGCGAATACGCAGCGCCGTTCGCAGGATCGTGCTGTCCCCAACGTCGTGGCCGTAAACGTCGTTGATCGTCTTGAATCGGTCGAGATCGATCACCACCACGAGAACCGCGTCGGCCTCGGTCACCGGAGGCCCCATCAGATCCTTCACACGACGCGAAAGTCCGCGACGGTTGAGCAGACCGGTCAACGGGTCGATGTCGGAAGTAGTGGCGTCGGATCCCAGAACTGCCAGAACCATTTGGGACACCACGGGAATCACAATGATGGTGGCCATCACGACCGCGATTTTCGCCAACCCCAAGCCGACGTCCGCTGCTGGTCCGAACAACAAAGTCCACCCCGAAAGCACCGTGACAATCGAGGCGAAGACCAAGTGACCGACTTGGAGTTTCGGATTGTGGAAGAACGCAATATAGCCGCCGATCGACGCAAACACGACGCACGCGATGAGCCGTCCCATCGGTTCCGAGTCGGTTGCGGCGGCCGCCGCAATCGCTACGTCGGAACCCACGACAAAGGTGTACGACCACAGCGGCGTCGGCGGAAACAACCACCAGATCAGGGCCGCGCCGACGCACAGGACTATGACCATGAGATTGACCGCTCGCCAGAACGTACCTTGCGGACCGACGTCACTGAATCGCGCCGACAGCAACACCAACCCCATCCAGAGTGCCGTTCCGCCGACCAGCGCCCGGCAGGAAGTCAAGAACCCGCGGTCTTCGAGGTACCTGCTGAAACTATGGAACTGGTCCGGCAACTGCCACCAGCGCATGACAACTTCGACGAAACCCTTCATCGCCGGTCAGCCGATGCAGGTCTGCAACTTTCGGGCACACTTCGACGTAGCGGACAAGCTGATTTCCCCCCGGAGCACACTGGCATATCCGGCAGCATAGTCAGCTGCAGCAGACAAACCAACCGTTCCGCCGGATTAGCGATCGGGCCTATACCCAGCCCCCTCGGCTACTACTCAGCAAGGATTTGAGTAGCGCTTCGCCCTCCCTGTCATATCGATCAAACGCAGTCACATCGATCAGCTCAGTGCGTCGTAGGCAGCCGATACGTACTGCGCCGATCTCTCGGAACCGAGCAGGCCCGGCCCCATCTTGTTCATCACGTACGAGAAGGTCATGCGCTTCTCGGTGTCGATGATGATCTGCGAGCCACCCCAACCTCCCCAGAAGCAGATTCGCCCCTCCGGAATGAACGGGACGGACTCCGGCGTCGGCAATCCGAATCCGACGCCGAAGCGGACCGGCACACCGAGGACGAGGTCGACCCCGTACGACTGCTCCTCGAAGATCTTGTCGATCGTTTCCTCCGACAGCAGGCGAACGTCACCGACCTTGCCACCGCACGCAATCACCGATTGGATCCTTGCGAGCGCCCTCGCATTCGAATGACCGTTGGCCGCACCGATCTCGGCGGCTCGCCACCCGTCGGTCCACGAACCTGTCGCGTCGGCCGGCGGCGCGGTGAAGGTCTTCACCATGATGTTGTCCATCCCGAGTGCCGCGATGTCGATCGGCAACGGCGGTGGCGCAATCACATTCGAGACTCGCCCGTATTCGGACTTCGGCAAGCCCAGGCGGAAATCAGCATCGAGCGGACCGGCTATTTCCTCGTCGATGAAGCGGCCGAGGGTTCGACCGTCGATGCGCCTGACGACCTCGCCGATCAGGTGGCCGTAGTTGAGGGCGTGATATCCGGATGCGGTACCCGGCTCCCACCACGGAGCCTGCGTCGCCAACCGGGCTGTGGCGTACGCGTCGTCGCAAATGTTCTCCAAGGTGAACGGTTGATCCCACCCCGAAACGCCTGATGTGTGCGACAACAGTTGCCGGACCTGAATACGGTCCTTACCCGCTGCTGCGAACTCGGGCCAGTACTGCGCGACCGGGGCATCGAGATCCAGCAACCCGCGGTCGACGAGCATGAGCGCGGCCAGTGCGGTCACGGTCTTGCTGCAGGACCAGACGTTGGTGACTGTGTCGCGGGCCCAAGGAGCAGTGTGCTCGACGTCGACCCAACCGCCCCACATGTCGACGACGGATTCGCCGTCGATCGTCAGTGCGATCGCTGCCCCGACGTCCTCGCCGGAATCGAGATTGTGTGCCAGCGCCTCCTTCAAGCCAGAGAATCGCTGGTCACATACGCCTTCGATGTTCGCCACTGACAGCCTCCACAGGAAAGTTAAAACTTGACGTCAACTTCAACTATGTTGAGTATGTGTCCGATTCACCTGTGGTGTCAATCACTTCAAGTGTCAGAGTCGGCTCAGACCAACGGGATTCCCTTGGCGATGCGCCGACGCAGATCCCAGAGATAGAAGTTGTAGGGGAACATCCGCAGAATCTTCGGGCTGAACCGATTGACCAGCGCGGCGACGCGCATGGATCGGTCGAAGTTGCGCTGCTGACGCGCTGACCACGGGAGCCGCATTTCGTCACGAAAGGCCTGGGGCAGGAACCCGGTGGTGACAAATCGGTTGAGCGGACCGACCACGGGATGCAACAGCTTCGGCGTGAAGGTCGCCGACGCGATCCCGTAGAGATGCTCACGAATCGTCTCGTCGATCGCCACCTTGCCGAGGTTCTCGTTCCAGTAGACCTCGAACGCATCCCGGTCCGCCGGCCACATGTCGCGTCGCATCTGAAGGGTTGTACCGAACGTGGCGCTTCGCTGATAGAACGCATCCTGGGTGACCGGATCGAGATCCCCGTACAAGATTTTGTAGACGTCCTCGAAGCCTCGGTACAGGCAGGCGGCTACCCACAACTGCAGCTCGGGATCGAACGCGTTGTATTCGACCGCGCTGTTCTCATCGGAGCGAACGTGCTTGTGAGAGCCGTTGACTGCGCGTCGGTACAGCTTCTTTTCTTCGTCCGTCGCCAAGCTTGCGACGGCGAGATACGTCAGCGTCGTCCGGGTTCGCTTCACCGGATGCCGATCCAACCGACCCGTCTCGACCTTGCTCTCGTACACGCCGTACCCCACCGCCGGGCGCGCCAACTGCATGATGACGTTGGCGCCTGCGGCCAACAGTCCGAGCCCGGACATCGCCTTTTCGACCTCGGCGTCGATGTCGACCGCCTGGACGCCGACCGCTCCGATGCCGCCCGTCACCGCTTCCTCGCGCCCGTCCATCGAATCCCTACTCACCGTCATGGCAGAACCCCTTCGAGTCGATATCTGCGAACGCATGTTCTCAGATGAGTGAAACGCCGAAATGCCGAGATGTCAAGCAATCTCGGGATGCAAAGATGGTCTTCATGAATGACCAACCGCGTTCGTACGGTGGCGTCGACGGCGCGCTCCGCGTAGCCCAACGCCGAGAGACGCTGATCGAGGCCGGTCTGGAACTCATGGGCTCCGCCGAGCCCGAACTGACAGTCCGCGGAGTGTGCAAGAAGGCCGGTGTCGCGGCGCGGTACTTCTACGAGAGCTTCACCGATCGTGATGCTCTGATGTCGGCCGTCTACGACACCGTCATCACGGACATCGCCGTTTCAACCCAGGCCGCGGTGGACGCCGCCGAGACCGAACGAGGCAAGGCGCTCGCCGGAATCGCGAACATCGTCCGCACGATCGCGCAGGATCCCCGTCGCGGACGTCTACTGTTCTCCAGCGCCCTGACGAGCCCTGTCCTGGCCGAGAAACGACGAGCGTCGACGACGATATTCATCGGTCTCCTGGCCGCCAACGCCAAGACCTTCTACCGATTGAACGACAGCGGCCACTTGACGCTGACGGCAACCTTCCTGGTCGGCGGCCTGGCGCAGACCCTCAGTGCATGGCTGGACGGATACATCGACGTGACGGAAGAAGAACTGGTCGCCGAATGTGCAGCGATCCTGCTCGCTCCCGCCCTACCTCCGTCTTGAGCTCCTGATTCAGTCCCAGATCCCGATGTTGTCGAGGTGAGCGAGAAGTCGAGCAGCGCCGTCGGAGAACTGCAGACTCATCTGCGCGTCCACCTGTTCTCGATCGTGCTTCTCGAACGCCTCGATCAAAGCGTCGTGGCTCGATACCGCAAGCTCACCCCAGCCTGGATCCGTCGCGTATAGACGAGCAGGGGTGTACCGAATCGCGCCGAACAGGAACCATGCCAGCTTCGCACCACCCGCAGCGCGATTGATCAAGCGGTGGAATTCGAATTCGCACTGCTCGATCGCAGCTGCATCCGAAGCGTCGACCGCCGCTCGCAAATCGGCGTTGAGTTCCGTGAGTTCCACCAGTTGATCAGCTGTGATGGTGTCCATCGCCCGCAAAGCCAGCTTGACTGCGATCTGCCCCTGCAACCAGAAGATGTCTTCGATGTCTTGGCGACTGAGGGGCGAGACGAGATAGCCGCGATGCGGAACCAACTCGACCATTCCCTCGCCGCGCAATGCGACGAGGGCTTCTCGCACCGGCGTCACGCTGACACCGAGGTCGGCTGCGGTTTCGTCCAATCTGACGAACTCGCCCGGACGCACAGCGCCGGACATGATCAGGTTACGAACGTGGTTGGCCACGTCCTCCGACAACTGTGGCCGTCTCCTCAGCTCAGATGTCGCCCTCCGAGTGCGTGCAGACGTTGCCACAACCGATCCTCACAGTCCGTACGTTTTGCCGATGATGTCTCGCTGAATCTCGTTGGTACCACCATAAATGGAGGACACAAGAGTCTTTCGCACATGGTGCTCCATGTCGAACTCAGTCGCGTAACCGTACCCACCCATCATCTGCATCCCCTCGAGCGCGACCTTCTTGGCGGTCTCGGTCAGCTTCAGCTTGGCCATCGACGCTTCCCGCGGGAACATCTTGGTCGGGTTGGCGTCGACCATTCGGGCAACGCTGTAGACCAGCAGACGGCCGCATTCGATCTCCGTGGCGAGATCCGCGATCCGGTGGCGAAGCGCCTGAAACGATCCGACCGGACGGCCGAACTGCTTACGCGTGGTGACGAATTCGAGGGTGTCGTCGAAAGCGCGCTGCGCGGTCCCGAGCATCATCGCCGCGAGGATGAGGCGTTCGATGTTGAGTCCGGCCATGAGTTGACGCCAGCCGTTGCCGACTTCCCCAACCACCGCGTCCTCGGGCAGGAATGTGTCGGTGAAGTAGAGATCGTTGACCTCCTTGCCGCCCATGGTGTCGATTCCACTGATCTTCAATCCGGAGATGTCGGCCGGGACATGGAACATCGTCAGGCCCTCATGCTTGCCTTCACCTCGGGATGTGCGAGCCACCAGAAGGATGTTCTCGGCGAAGTGCGCGTTGGAACACCACGTCTTCTGGCCGTTGATCAGCCACCCACCGTCGACCTTCTCGGCGCGGCAACTCAGATTTCCCACGTCGGAGCCCGCTTCGGGTTCGGACATCGAGATCGACTGAGACGCGCCACGGACGATCCCGCCGAGCACTGCCTCCTTCTGGGCTGGACTGCCGAACTTCTCGTATGCAGCCCCGGTGATGACGGTCGGGCCGAGTCCACCGATCGGCGCCATACCCTTGGCGGCTTCCTCCAGGAAGATGCACAGGTCGACCGTGCTTCCGGCAGATCCGCCGTACTCCTCCGGGACAGTCAGCCCGAGCCAACCCAATTCCGCCATCTTCTCGTAGAACGCCTGGTTGTGGTTATGGGCGCCATGGTCGGTCAGCCGGTCTCGCTGCTCACGGGTACCACTTTCCTTCTTGCAGAACGACGCTACCGACTTGGCGAAATCAGACTGCTCCTGCGTGAAATCCATGTACATCGAAAACTCCCGAGTGAGATGAGGCTGGAGGCTTGTCGGAGCTCGGTCCGACGCATACTGTGACTACCAGCACAGTAAATCACATCACATATATGTGATGCACCGACATGTGGAGGATCTGAAGAACATGACAGAACAGCTCGGCCGCCAGAGCACGTCCACTTCGACAGATCCGAAATCGGACGATCACACCTTCGCGAGCCTCGACCCTCGCAACGATTCCGTGGTCGCGCAGCACCCCATTGCAGATCAGCAAGAGATCGAGAAAGCGGTCGCCGCAGCACGCACGGCGTCGAAGTGGTGGGATCAACTCGGATTCCAAGGCCGCCGGAAGGTGCTCGGCAATTTCCGCGCCGCGATCGCCACTCACGCCGAATCGATGGCGGCGATCATTTCCGCCGAGACCGGAAAACCCAGCGACGACGCCCTTCTCGAAGTCATGCTGGCCGTCGAACATCTCGACTGGGCGGCACGCAACGCACAGAAAGTATTGCGCCGCAGACGCGTCGGTGCAGGACTGATCAGCGCCAACCAGTCTGCATCCGTCGGCTACCGGCCGATGGGCGTCGTCGGTGTGATCGGCCCCTGGAACTATCCGCTGTACACACCGATGGGGTCGATCGGCTACGCACTGGCCGCCGGCAACGCCGTCGTCTTCAAACCGAGCGAACTCTCACCAGGCGTCGGCGTCGAATTGGCCCGGCTGTGGAACATCGCCGCGCCCGGACACCCTGTCCTGCAGACCATTACCGGTGACGGAAAAACCGGTGCACTTCTGTGTTCGTCCGGTGTCGACAAGATCGCATTCACCGGCTCGACGGCTACCGCAAAGCGCGTGATGGCCGCCTGCGCGGACACCCTCACTCCCCTGGTCGCCGAATGCGGCGGCAAGGACGCCATGCTGGTGGACTCCGACGCCAATCTCGATGCGGCCGTGAGCTTCGCTGCATTCGGGGCAGTGGGCAACGGCGGACAAACCTGCGCCGGCGTCGAACGAATCTACGTCGCAGCGCCCGTGTACGACGCCTTCCTGTCCAAGCTCACCGCCGCGCTTCGGGACGCCCACGCCGGCGCCACCGACAGCTCGACCTACGGGCCGATGACGCTGGGAAAGCAGACTGCGATAGTCCGGGGCCAGATCGAAGACGCTCTCGGTCGCGGCGCGAAAGCTGTACTCGGCGGACTTGATTCGTTCAACGGTCCGTTCATCGATCCGATCATCCTGACGGATGTTCCGGAGGATTCCACGGCGATCACCGAGGAAACGTTCGGCCCGAGCGTCGTGGTGAACAAGGTCGCCGACATGAACGAGGGGATCGAGCGTGCCAATGCGTCGAAGTACGGCTTGGGCGCCTCGGTGTTCACCAAGAGTTCGTCGAAGGGTCGAGCGATTGCCGAGAAGCTCGAATGCGGTGTCGTCACGGTCAATTCGGTTCTCGGATTCGCCGGAATCGCCGCCCTGCCGTTCGGCGGGGTCGGCGATTCCGGGTTCGGGCGTATCCACGGAGCCGATGGGCTGCGTGAGTTCAGCAGTGTGAAATCACTGGCCGTTCAGAAATTCAGCGCTCCGTTGGACCTGCTGACCATCGAGCGAAAAGCTCGGGACATGAAGATCTCTCGTTGGATGCTGGCGAAGCGCCACGCAAAGTCCTGAGAGGCCAGGCGATCAGCCGGCGGTGACGAGCACCTGCTCGTCACTGTCGGCTGCTTCGAGTTCACGAACCAGCGGGAGCACCTTGGCCCCGAAGTACTCGATCTCTTCCTGGAAGTGCAGGAATCCGCCGAGAATCAGATCGACACCGCGACGGCGATATTCGACGATCCGATGGGCGATCTGTTCCGGCGTGCCGATCAGTTGTGAGCGGAAGCCGTCGTTGTACTGAACCAAGTCCTCGAACGTCGAATCTGCCCACATCCCGTCCTTGGACGAGGTCGACGCGCCGGCTTGTTGGACTGCATTCTTGAAACCCTCGACTGCGGGACGGTTCGCCTTGGCGATGATCTCGCGCAGCGTGTCTTTTGCTTCGGCCTCGGTGTCGCGGGCGATGATGAACCCGTTGAGTCCGAACTTGACCTCCCGATCGTTCTCGCGAGCAACACGGCGGACGTCGACCAACTGTTCGGTGACGCCGTCGTAGTCCTTGCCGTTACTGAAGTACCAATCCGAATAGCGACCGGCGTTCTCACGGGCTGCCGCCGAGTTACCACCTTGGAACAGTTCGGGATTGGGTCGCTCCGGAGTGTTCAGAGGCTTAGGCTTCAACGTGAAGTCGTGAATGCGGTAGAAGTCGCCGCGGAAATCGACGTCGTCCTCGGTCCAGATCTTCCGAAGAACCTGAAGGAACTCGGCGCTACGCCGATAGCGCTCGTCGTGCTCGAGCCACGGCTCGCCCAGATGAGTGAACTCGTCCTTGAACCAACCACTGACGACGTTGACGGCGAATCGACCGTTCGACAGGTGGTCAGCGGTAGCGCCCAGTTTCGCCAACACTGCCGGCTGCCAGAGTCCGGGATGCACGGCGGCGATGACCTTGAGCTTCTCGGTGGCCAGGAGCAGCGCAAGGCTGAAACTCGTGGATTCGTGCTGGAACTCGGCACCGTAGCTCGCCTCGTAACGAACCTGACTCAGGGCGTACTCGAAGCCGTTGTTCTCGGCGGTCTGCGCCAACTTCTTGTTGTACTCGTAGTCCCAGCTGGTCCGCTGCTCGATGTCGGAGGTGACCAGACCACCACTGACATTGGGCACCCAGTAGGCGAACTTGATCTCGTCGGCGATACGTTCAGTAGACATGAAATCCAGCAAACATGCAGTTCCCGGGGGTTTCCAGGGTAGCGATCACACAGGTTGTAAGTGTTGGGTGGGTGCTACGACTGTGAAACGGTGGCAGCATGACTGCTGTGGACATTCAGGAGATCGCGCACCGCATCACCAGTGAAGACGAGGCGCTCTCGGTAGCGTCACAGCTGTCCGACGAGTTCGCGGCAGGTGCCGGCGTCCGCGATGCGCAGCGCCTCCTTCCCCACGACGAGGTTCGCACCCTGGCGCAGTCCGGTCTGCTGGGGCTGTCGGTGCCGAAGGAGTTCGGTGGCATCGACGCGAGCACCGAGACGTTGGCCGAGGTCTTCCGCCTACTCGCCGAGGGCGATCCCAGTATCGCGCAGATTCCGCACAGCCACTTCACTTTCCTGGAAGCGCTCCGGTACCAGGGGTCTAACGAGCAGAAGCAGTTCTTCTACGCCGAAGCATTGTCGGGTAAGCAGTTCGCCAACGCCCAGAGCGAGCGCGGCAACAAGACCATCGACATCGACGGCACCACTCTCACCCCCGACGGGGAAGACTTTGTGCTCGAAGGTCGAAAATTCTATTGCACAGGAGCACTTTTCGCAGATTGGATCGTGGTACGTGCCGCCAATGCGGATCAGTTCACCGAGACCGGCGCACAGGTGAAATCCGCGGTCTACCTACCCCGGAATACTCCCGGACTGTCGATCGTCGACGACTGGGACGGCATGGGGCAGAAGACAACTGCGAGCGGAACCGTGACACTCGAATCCGTGTCGGTGCCGCGGTTCAACGTCGTACCCTTCACATCGTTGTTCACTCACCCGACCACCTACGGAGCACAGGCCCAGATTCTGCACGCGGCGATCGACACCGGCATCGCGTCGGCCGCATTGCGCGAATCCGTGAAACTCGCGGCAAAGGCGCGGCCCTTCTTCGAGGCGAAAGTCGATACAGCGGTGGAGGATCCACTGCTCGTTCAACTCGCCGGCGAAGCGGCAATCGAGGTTCGCGCTGCCAGGTCCCTCTTGGCGGAAGCGGCGCGATCGATCGACGTGGCGCGTCGTAATCCCACCGAGGACTCCACGGCCCGAGCATCCATCGACGCTGCAACTGCCAAAGTGGTCGGTGCCAGAGCGTCATTGGCGGCCACGAGCACGCTGTTCGAGATCGGTGGCACCAGAAGCGCGGGCGAATCAGCGAACCTCTCGCGATTCTGGCGTGACGCACGCACACACACCCTGCACGATCCGACGAGGTGGAAGGTCCAACACATCGGCCGCTGGACGCTGTCGGGGACAATCCCACCGAGGCACGGGCTGCTGTAAACACTCTCAGTCGGAATTTGTGTATCCGCTGATCAAGACCTCGAGACCTTCCAGGTAACTCTCAGTCGTCGTCCCTCCCGGCCAGTCCTCGAGCACCTCACTGAGTACCGGCAGTTTCTCGGGACCGATTTCTCGGATCTTGACCGCGAGAGGTGACACACTGCCTTCCGGTCGTGTGGTGGTGTCGTAGATGTTGAGCAGTGCACCGAGTGTGTAGTTCCACAGCGCTCGATAGACCAACAGTGCGCGGCGCGGCGACATCCCGAGTTCGACACACGCGGCCATGGCCCGATCGACCAAGACCACAGCGCCGCTCCCGCCGCGCCCACCTCGCTGAAGCAACTCGATGATCCAGCGCTCCGATGCCAGCGTTTCGAAGATCGCGGTGAAGATCATGCGAAGCCGTTCGACCTGATCCTGCGGCAGGACCAGCGCGCCGAGATCTTGTGAGTACACATCGAGAACCGCGCTGATCAGCTGTTCCTTGTCGCCCACGTGCCGGTACAGCGCCATCGGCGTGGTGCCGAGCGATTTCGCCAACGCGCGCATGCTCAACGCGTCGGCGCCGCCGGACTGGAGTTGCCGTTTCGCCTCGTCGACTATCTGCTCCGACGTGATCGTCGGGGGACGTCCGAGCCGCGGTGATCTCGGTTCCATCTTTTCGGCCATCCGTCGATTGTGCGCGCCCCTGCTACGACGCTCTCGCCCGGGGAACCCCTTGCATCTCAGTCGTCAGCAAGGTAAACCTAACTACTTATGAGAACGCGTATACAAATTAGGCACCTGCAATGACAACAACAATTCGAGCGATAGCTGCACCGGCTCTGGTCCTCACAGCCGCCGCGGCAGCGCAGTTCCTGGTGGCCTTCGACATGTCGGTCATCAATGTCGCACTGCCAGACATCCAGGAATCGCTGAACTTTTCCGACGCCGGGCTGTCCTGGGTCGTCAACGCGTACGCCCTCGCCTTCGGCGGACTACTGCTTCTCGGCGGTCGCCTGTGCGACGTGATGGGCACTCGTCGAGTTCTGGTTTCCGGGCTTCTGCTGTTCGCCCTCGTCAGCATCGTCGGCACCTTCTCCGTGTCCGCCGAAATGCTTGTCGGAGCTCGGGCGCTTCAAGGCGTCGGCGCTGCACTGATCGCGCCGGCCGGGCTCGCCGCCCTCAGTCAGGCCTTTCCCACCGGACGCGCCAGGGCCAAGGCATTCGGCATCGGCGCAATGTCATCAGCACTGGGCGGCGCACTCGGTGTCGTCCTGAGCGGCATTTTGACCGAAGGGCTCAGTTGGCGATGGGTGATGTTCGCCGGCGCACCGGTGGCCCTGATCGCCGCGGTCGCAGGTGCCCGTGGCCTGCCGGCCGGCCAAGCCGCCCGAGGTGGCTCCCTCGATCTCCCCGGAGCCATCTTGGCGACGGCCGGAATCACCGCCCTTGTCAGCACAGTGATCGCCACGGAATCACATTCCTGGACTTCGGGTTACGTGCTGGGTGGATTCGCACTCACGGTCGTCCTGCTGACTGCCTTTGTCGTAGTCGAAAGCCGCTGCGCCACACCACTGGTACGACTGTCCACCCTGCTTCGACCCCGAATCGGACTGGCCAACGCCATCATGTGCCTGGTGTGTGCGGCCCAGTTCAGCGCGTTCTTCTTCGTCTCACTCTTCCTGCAACGCGGGCTGGGCTATTCACCGACCACCACCGGTCTGGCTTTCCTGCCTTTCTGCTTCGGCCTGGTGATCGGCATCCTCGCGTCCACCAAACTCCTTCCGCGCTACGGAGTTCGACCGCTGCTCGTAGTCGGAACAGCAGTCGCCGCAATCGGGACTTTCATGTTTTCGACCATGAACCTCGACAGTCCCTTCTGGGCCGTCATCCTGGTGCCTTCGCTTCTGGCAAGCATCGGCATCGGTCTGTCGTTCATGCCGCTCAGTAACGTCGCCACCGCCGACGCTCCCCCCGAAGAAGTCGGCATGGCATCAGGGCTACTGAGCACATCGCGTCAGATCGGCGGTTCACTCGGACTAGCCGTTCTCGTGAGCGTCGCCGCGTCCTCGACGGCGCATTCGGACAGCGCACCGACCGAAGCACTGGTTTCCGGATACTCCCAAGCCCTCTTCGTCTGCTCCGGCCTACTGCTGGCCGGCACCCTCCTGTCCTTCTTCTTCCCACGAATGGATCGTTGACCTCAGATGTTCACCACCCGAACCGCATTCGGCATCGTCTCGGCGCTTCTCCTCACCGTTGCCGGTGCAAGCGCGTGCAGCAGCTCCGCCGAGTCCGAAACCGCTTCTGCAACTCGCTCCGTCACACACGAACTCGGCACCGTCGAAGTTCCGGCCTCACCGCAGCGCATTCTCGCGCTCGACGAGTACGCGGGGCTGAGTGCACTCGCACTCGGCGTGAAGCCCACCGTCGTCTACAGCACCCTGCGATCGGACGTCGCCAAGTCGATTCTGCGCGAGCAGGGCGTCGAAGTTCTCGACAAGCCGACTTTCTTCGCCAACCCCGCCGTCGAAGAGATCGCGTCCGTCGAACCCGATGAGATCCTGATGAGCAATGCCGGTCCACTACCGAGCCTGTTCGCGCAGATCAATTCCGTGGCGCCAACCTTGGTCCTCCCGTACTCGGCGCCGTGGCGTGATGTGCTCGAACAAGCTGGGGCACAGCTCGATCGAGGCAGCGAAGCAACCGCCATGATCGGAAAGCTGGAATCCGGCCTCGAAGACGTCAAGTCCGCGGCTGCCGGCCAGAGCCTTGCGATCCTTCTCGGCTACAGCGGAAACCTGTTCACCGTGCCACCGACCACTCCCATCTCCACACTGGTCACCGAGGCCGGATTCACCAGGCCGGCATCGGAAGTCAACGCGACCAACAATCAAGACACCGGCACGATTTCGCCCGTCTCACCTGAACTTCTACCCGAGCATGCGGCGCAGACCGTCGCCGTACTTTCCGGGCAGCAGTACGACGCATCCATCGTGCGAAACACTCCACTGTTCGACAACCTGACACCCGACCCGGCGCACGCATTGGACGTCAGCGGCGATCTCTGGTTCGGCAGCCATCCTTTTGCCATCTACTGGATCATCCAGGATCTGGACGGCATCGCACATGGCAAGGGGCAGAACAGCATCGGAACCCTCGACAGCGCCGACGCACGATGGGCGGCGTTCAGCGCGCTCTGACGTCCTGACGGAAGGTCAGCGGAGAAACACCCACCCGGGTGGCGAAGAATTTTGTGAAGTTCGCAGAATCGTCGAACCCCAGCTTCGACGCCACCTGGGTGACCGTGTCCGTGCCGAAAGACAGCAGACGTTTCGCTTCGAGCACCACACGCTGATCGATGTACTGCTTTGCCGTCATTCCGGCAGCAGCTCGGGTAGCTCGCAATACAGTCTTCTCGGAATACCCGATCTTGTTGGCGTACTCCGAAACCGAACGGACCGTGGCGAAGTCACGTTCGACAACGGCATGAAACCTTTCGAACACGTCATTGTGTGCCAGCACGGAACTCTGTTCCTGTCCACCGAGGTGGGTCAGTTTCAACAGAATTGCTGTCAACGTGTGCCGCAGAATGGCCGCGCGAACGACCGGCGCAGAAGTATCCGGACAACCGTAATTCAAGTTCAGGTGTTTCATACCCGTGCTGATGGTCTCGAGGTTCTCGCCGGACAACTGCCACGCTGCCTGCCGACTGTGAGCGTTCCCGTCCAACAACTGCTGGCTGACGGCATCGAGCGACGAGGGTGTGAACAGAACGACCATCGCCTCGAAATCCTCGATTCGCCCCCACTGTTGCACCTGCCCCGGTCTGACCCAGAACACGGTCCCCGGGCTCACCGCGTAGTTGACGAAGTCGATGGTGTGTAATGCCGAACCCTCGGTCACCAGTGCGAGTAAGTGAAACTGCGGGCGTTGGGGGCCGACGAACTCTGCACTACCCCCGTTGATGCGAATGGTGTCCAGGCTGAGCACTTCGATCTCGGTCGCGTCAGCCACCGAAGACGCGTACCCGACGTCCCGGACGGGTACTTGTCTGTTTTTCACTAGTTCGGGACTCATCTTCACCGTGACCGAATACCCGAATGCGACATACCGTCAGAGTATCAATCAGTTCGCGCTCGGATAGGAATCAACAGTGCAATCGACAGGCTCGAAAACAGCAGGCACGACGCAACTCACCTACGTCTTCGACGCCTATTGCGGGTGGTGTTTCGGCTTCGGCCCTGCGTTGACGGAGTTCGTCCGTCAAAATGCCGATTCCATCAACTTGTCCGTGGTCAGCGGCGGGCTGTTCACCGGTGAACGCGTCGCACCCATGTCTTCGGCTCCGTACCTGAAATCAGCCAACGCCGCCATCGCAGCCCAGACCGGCGCCGCTTTCGGTGACGGATATTCACAACTGGTGTCTGACGGGCGGTTCGTCATGGATTCGACGGATGCTGCGATCGGACTCGCCGCGCTTCGCACAGAGGATCCGACACGCGCACTCGACATCGCGGAGGCCATGCAGACCGCGTTCTACCGAGACGGTCGCAGCCTCTCCGATCCCGAGACCTACCGCGCCATAGCGAAATCGCTCGGGCTCGACCCATCTGCCGCAGTGTCTTCCCTGTTCACCGCAGATTCGAAGGACGCCGCCCGCGCCGATTTCGTCCGGGCACGCAGGCTCGGCGCCACTTCGTTTCCGACGCTGTTGTTCCACGGGAGCGACGGGTCCGTCGTGAAATTCGGTTCTCCGACCAGTACAGCGGCCGATCTCACCCGCGACCTGAACACGTGCGTGCGGGCGTATGCGGTGGCTTGACCCACCCACTTTCCGAGCGAAAGGTACGTTCAGCGCCTTCAGTACGCCGAACGTACCTTTCGCTCAGCGTGACTTCACCCAAATCACTCCGGCCCCCCTTCTGGTTTGATGAACACCGAACGAATCGCACCAAAGGGGAACGACAGTGGTTTCAGATCCGATCACGGGCCTGGAGATGGAACTTGCCGACATGTGGCAACGAGGACGCGCCCAGGCGCGCACCTATGCGCGTGCAATTCATCCCAAACTCGATCCGGCGCTCTACCCGGTTCTTGTCATCCTGAACCGTTCCGATGCCGTGCGGATGTCCGACCTGATCTCCACGCTCGATATCGAGAAGTCCACCCTGACCAGGCAAATTGATGCCGCAGCTCGGCTCGGCCTGGTGGAACGGATCCCCGACCCCGACGACGCTCGCGCGAAGCTGGTGACCCTGACCCCTGAGGCTCGGACGAAGCTCACGACGATCCGCAATCATCAGATCGATCGTTGGCGCGCCCGACTCGCAAAATGGGAAACTGACGACATCACCACGCTGACGGCCTTGCTGCACCGACTGGGCAGTTCCGAGGACTGACAACAAAGTAGTTGTGCAGTGCAACCAACTTGATCTATAGTTGCAAATATCAACTATTCGAGGGGGTGGCCGTGATCACTCACGACAGTGCCGAGGCAATCCTCGACAACCTTCGCGCCCTAGTCCGGCGCCACCGCGAGGTTTCGTCGACCGGCTCACGCCAACTGTCCCCCGGCATGTTGCCGGACCCACTGGGCGCCCTCCTCTCGCAGTTGTCGGCCGCAGATTCCACGAGATCGACGGATCTGGCGGAAAAGTTGAGAGTGACAGTCTCGACGCTGAGCAGACAGATCGCACACGCCGAATCTTGTGGATACATTCAGCGGCGACCGGACCCGGACGACGGACGGGCATCGCTCCTGTCCTTGACTCCACTCGGCGTCCGGACCCTGGTCTTCCATCGCCGCGCCCAGGCGCAGCGACTCATCGACCATCTCGACGGATGGACCGAAGAAGACGCCGTCGACGTCGCATGTGCACTCGATCGACTACGACGCTCGACCTGCCCAGAGTCCCACGCGGCGCACTGACCGACGCTGCACGATCAGATCGAATCATTCTCCGATGCAAGGACATTCATGAGTTCTTTCACGTCTACCGACGTTCCACCATCTCAGTCATCGACCGATGCGCCGATGACCCACAAGCAGAAGATCGAGGCACTTGTCGGGCTCCTACTCGGCATGTTCGTCGCATTCCTGTCGTCGACGATCGTCTCGAATGCACTCCCCACCATCATCACCGAACTACACGGCACCCAGGATCAGTACACCTGGGTCGTGACGGCAACGCTGTTGGCTTCCACCGCAACAACTCCCATTTGGGGCAAGTTCTCGGATCTGGTGAGTAAGAAGCTGTTGGTCCAGCTGTCCATCACGCTGTTCACGATCGGCTCGATCCTTGCGGGCATGTCGCAATCGGTCGGCATGCTGATCGGTTTCCGCGCTGTTCAGGGACTGGGCCTCGGCGGATTGCAAGCCCTCGTGATCATCGTGATCGCGGCGATGTTCAGCCCGCGTGAGCGTGGTCGATACCAGGGACCGATCGCAGCCGTCATGTCCGTCGCGACAGTCGCCGGCCCGCTGATCGGCGGTCTGATCGTGGACACTAGTTGGCTCGGCTGGCGCTGGACGTTCTTCGTCGGCGTGCCGCTGGCAGTCATCGCATTGATCGTCGTGCAGCGTACGTTGAACCTCCCGATCGTCAAGAAGGACGTCAGCATCGACTACGTCGGTGCAACCCTCATAGCCGCCGGTGTCAGCACTCTTTTGATCTGGGTCACTTTGGCAGGTAAGAACTTCGAGTGGGCTTCTGCGATGTCGTTCTTCCTCGTCGGACTCGGCGTGGTGCTGCTCGCCGCAGCGCTGTGGGTGGAAAGCAAGGTCAAGGAACCCATCATTCCGCTCCGCCTCTTCCGAGATCGGACTACCACGCTGGCGACGCTGGCAAGCATCGCCGTCGGCGTCGCAATGTTCGGCGGAGCAGTGTTCTTGGGTCAGTACTTCCAGATTGCCCGCGGCTACTCTCCCACTGCCGCAGGTCTTCTGACACTGCCCATGGTGATCGGTTCCATGCTCTCCGCCGGCCTGTCCGGGGCAATGATCACGAAGTTCGGGCGCTGGAAGGGCTTCCTGATCGCCGGTGCCGTCGCAATGTCGGCAGGCTTCTTCCTCCTATCGACCATCGATCACGCGACGCCGATGTTCTGGGTCGGACTGTTCCTCTTCGTGCTCGGCGCCGGGATGGGCATGGTGATGCAGAATCTTGTTCTCGCAGTTCAGAACACCGTCGCGCCTAGCGATCTCGGCACCGCAAGTTCGACGGTCTCGTTCTTCCGCTCACTCGGCGGCGCGGCAGGCGTGTCCGTCCTCGGCGCAGTGCTCTCCACTCACGTTGCAGATCTGACGACCAAGGGCCTCAGCGCAATCGGGGTCGATCTGAGTGCCTCCGGAGGGTCCGGCGCAGGGCTGTCGAACCTCAACGAACTACCCGAAGCGATCCAGGATGTGGTCCGCGCTGCGTACGGCGATGCCACCGCACGGGTCTTCCTCATCGCCGGAATCCTGGCTCTGTTGAGTCTGATCGCGATCGCCTTCATCAGGGAGAAGGCGCTTCGGACGGAAAGTGGTGACGAGCAACTCCTGGCGAAGATCGCCGTTCCCGGTGAGATCGATTCCGACACCGTCGATGCCGAACTTGCGCTTCTGACCGAAGGTGACGACGAGTTGCAACGACGAAAGTAGCAACCCAGAAACAGTTCCGCGTACCGTCCGGGTGATTCCGGCGGTACGCGGAACTGTATGGGCAGCTGGGTGCGTCAGGTCGCAGCGATCACGCCTGCGACCGGGATCCGGCCGAGAACTGCAACCCGGAAGTCCACCATCGCGCGTTCCACGTGATTGGCGCTCGAAACCACAACCACGCCCGTTGCTCCTCGATCGGCGAGAATCCGCGCAGAGTTGAGCGCGTTCTCCACCGTGGACCACGACGTTCCTTCTTCGGTGATCCGGCCCGGGTCGACGCCGTTGGCGACGAGCCACTCGCGCATCGCCCTGGCTTCCGTCACTCCGGCCTTCGGCGCCCCACCGCTCGTGATGATCGGAGACTGCGGGTACTGACGAGCCAGCTGCAGCGCCGCCTGAAGTCGGTCGACCAGCATCGGACGCATCGTGCCGTCGTCGAAGAGGCCGGCGCCCAAGACGACGATGTTTGTACCCACCGGGTTGAGGTCGAGCAGCACGGGCGACTGGCGCGTCAGCGTCTCAGCACCCGTGCACGCAAGGATGAGAGACCGCACCGGCGTCTGGCAGCCGCCGACAGTCGACAAGATACCGTTGACGACCGTGGTCGGTGTGATGTCGGCGCTCGCTGTCGCCGGCGAAAGGCCCACGCCAGCTGCGGCGATCACCGAAGCAGCGATCAATCCCTTCGTCACAGACCTGCGAACATTTGCCATGTAGCCGAACCCCCAGATTGTCGGTTGTCCAGCACACGGTAGCGAACATTTCGCCACGGTTGCATCATTTGACTCAAATTTACTGTTCACTGACCGTCACACAGACTAAACATAAATATTGGGCAACAATTCGGGTTCGAAACCGTCATCTACCAGCATCTCGAATCTACGCGCCCGCCGCATTACCTATCTGAGCAGCAGAGTCACCGAGAAGGTTGACAACGCGGAACGGCAACAATTCGTCGTTACAGATCACGATGTTGCATCCAGGTGTTCTCGCCCGCCCCGTCCCGGCCGAGGTGTCGAAGATCAATTCAGGGTTCGCGAAACCGACAAGCACTGCCGGGTCGTCGACGAGCGGACCACCCGAACCGTGTGTGGGTGGCCCGACATGCAGCGCCTGGCCATGTCTCCCCACCGGATCGCCAACCCTCCGGCTCGTTCACCGAGAACCACAGACGCATCACGTTTGGGAAGAGTCCACCTCCATGCCGATTGCGCGACGCGCTCCCAGCGCCATGGTGACTTGCACAAGATCCTTCGGAGACGACAGGTCAAGTCCCGTCAGGGAACTCGCCTTTCGCAGGCGGTACACCACTGTGTTCGGATGTACGTGTAGCTGCCGGGCGGTGGCGGCTCGATCGAATCCGGAGTCGATGAAAGATTCGAGCGTCTCGAGTACCGCGCTATCGGACTCCAACGGCAACAACACATCTGCGAGTATCGGCAGCGCAGCACTGAAGCGGGTCAGTTGATACTCCACTGCAAGATCCTCGAGACGGACGACCCCACTGGTGCGTCCGTACTTTCGGGCAACGTTCAGCACCTCGCGCGCCTGCGTGACGGCCGCTGGAATTGCCGTGGGCGCCGCGACGTGTACAGCGGCAACCGTCGATGCACCGATGACCTTCTCGAGATCACCCAAACGTCGACACAATGACAAATACTGCGGACTCGACGCCCAGTTTCCCTCTGCGGGTTCCGATTCCACAATGGGAATCAGTACGGCTCCGCCGCTGCTCCCGAGCACCCCGAGGGCTTTGTCACGTCCCACCTGATCGAGCTCTCGTTGCAGGTGGCGCACCTTCCTCCGCTCGGCGACGGCAGTGTCCACCTCGGTCGAGGACTCGTCGTCATTCCGCTCGACGTGCAGAGCCACCACCCAGTACAGGCGCGCCAACCTGATTCCCACCTCGTCGGAGACGCGATCCACGTCGACACCCGTCGAAAGTGCTACGAACAGGGACCTTCGCGCCGAATCCTCGTCCGTCTGGGTGGCGTGGTCGGAACCGTAGCCGGCAAGAACCGCGGACGTGGAGGCCGCGGTGTATGCATTCAGGAGTCGTCCGGTGCGGGCAAGTGCAACACCGTCTTCCGGGACCGCCCATTCGCTGATCGTCTCCCACCACAACCCTGCTGCCAGGTGATATGCGCGCAGTACCTCACTGAGCGGAACCAATTCCTGCGCCCGTTGACGAGCCGATTCGCTGATGTCGGCGAGCAACTCGGGCGCCAGATCTGCGCCCGTCCGGAGCATCGAAATGAACAGTTCCAAATTTCGCCTCACGATGGTCGTCACGTCGTTACGCAACGCCTCGTCCGGAAGCAACCGGTAGAAGGTGACGTCGCGGTGGACCAGATCGACCGTCGCATTGACCAGCGGATGGGTGCGTTGCGCCAATCGGTCGGCTAGAGATCTGCCGCCAACCACTATCGGTTCGAACGGCAGATCTTTGTTTCCTGACACAAAACCCTCCACAGAATTGAATTGCCACCACAAGGCCGACCTGCCTTTTTCCTATCACTATGTAACCCACGCCACTCTCGAATTCACAATCAGCGGCGTACCTGGAAGTCCCACCTTCGACCAAATAGGAGCCTCGAGTGACGTGGAAAACGCACAGCGCAGCCATTCTGGCAGGCGTCGTGGCTGCCGGTTCGATCGCGGCACTCGGGACCGGTGTGTCACATGCCGAAACGCATGCCAGCCCCATCCAATACGTCGCTCTCGGCGATTCCGCGGCGGCCGGCCCGCTGGTCGCCGAACAAGATTCATCGGCGCCGGGCTGCCTACGATCACTCGACAACTACCCTTCCGTGGTGGCGCAAAGACTCGACGCTCACCTCACGGATGTGACCTGCTCGTCGGCGCGATCCGCCAACGTCACGGACACCGCACAATCGACGTTCTCCGGTCAAGTACCGCCGCAGGAAACAGCATTGGGGCCCGATACCGACCTCGTCACCATCACAATCGGCGCCAACGACATCTCGTTGTTCCCGACAGTTCTGAGCTGCGTAAATCCTCTCCCCGAACCCACCGGAACGTCCTGCCGTGACAAGTTCACCGCAGGCGGCGTCGACCAACAGCGACAGTTGGTCGAAAATGCCTCCGCAGGTTGGAGTTCCATGCTCGAATCGGTTCGCGACCGGGCGCCCTCGGCGCGCATCGTCGTGATCGGATACGGAACATACATCGCCCCCGACGGTTGCCCCGGCACCCAGCCGTTCTGGCCGCGCGACGCCGACTATCTCCAGAGTGTGATCGACTACGGCAACACGGTCATGGCAGCAACGGCGGCCCGTCACGGCGTCGAGTACATCGACATCACCGAAGCCACTGCCGGGCATGACATCTGCACTGACCCTGCCACTGCTTACTACACCGGAATCGTCCCTGCCCAGCCGGCGGTTCCACTGCATCCCACTGCGGCCGGGATGCAGGCGATCGGCAAAACCGTCGCCGACGCTCTGTCCTGAGCCTCTCCCCCAACACAATTCATTCAGCACTCGCGAAAAGGGTGGAACAATCATGTCAATTCAACGAGACGCTCCGCCGCTGCCGTCCATCGACGGCGCCCCTGTCGGAACACGCGACAAACTTCTGGGCGGCACACTCGTCGCACTGTTTCTCGCAAACATGCTCAACTTCTTCGACCGGGCGATCCCCTCGGTCGTTGCCGAGCCGATCAAGAACGAGTTTTCGCTCAGCGACTTGCAATTGGGATTGATCACCTCTGCATTCACCCTCGTCTACGCAGTCGCAGGGCTGCCTCTGGGCCGGTTGGCCGACACGAAGAACCGTCCCAAGATCATCGGGATCGGACTCCTGGTGTGGAGCGGACTGACGGCAGCAACCGGTGCCGCCGGCAGCTATGTGCTGTTCATCCTCGCGCGTCTAGGCGTCGGTGTGGGCGAAGCGACCTTCACACCTGCAGCCAACTCGATGATCGGTGATATCTACCCGGCAGAACGACGCTCACGCGCACTTGGTGTCTTCATGCTCGGTTTGCCGATTGGCCTCATGCTCGCCTACTTCACCGTCGGCAAGATCGCCGAGGCATTCGACAGCTGGCGTGCACCGTTCTTCCTCGCGGCGATTCCCGGTGTCCTGCTGGCAGTCGTGCTCTACCGCATGGCAGATCCGGTTCGTGGAGGTTCCGAAAGTCCGGAGGCCCGCGCAGCCGCTGTTTCACAGGCACCGATCACCCGTCCGATCCGTCGTCTGCTCGCAATTCCCACGCTTCGTTGGCTCATCCTTGCCGGACTGACGTTCAACTTCGCCGCCTACGCAGTGAATTCGTTTGTCGTCCCGCTTCTGATGCGCCAGTACCACCTGAAACTGACTGCTGCGGCATCGGTCACCGGCATCATCGTCGGAATCACGGGCCTGATCGGATTGCTTCTCGGCGCTCGCTACGCTGACAAGGCAAGCGCACGCTCACCGCGCGCACGGTTGATGATCGGTGTCGGAACCTCGGCATTGGCAGCACCTTTGACGGCACTGGCACTGTTGCAGCACGGCGGGAACGTCGTGATGTTCACGCTCTTGTTCTCGGCCGGGTGGTTGTTGGCCTACGGCTTCTACATCAGCGTCTACCCTGCCATTCACGACGTCGTGGTTCCCAGGCTCCGAGGCACTGCGACGGCGTTGTTCTTCGCTGCCATGTATCTTCTCGGCGGATTCTCGGGACCAGTTGCCGTGGGCGCGATTTCGGACTGGTTCGCCAAGCGCGCGCTTGCCGATGCCGGTACCGGGAAGTTGGCTCAGTACGCCGGCGACGGGTTGAACTCGGCCATGTATCTCGTGCCGATCATGTTGGCGCTCACTGCGGTATTCATCTACCTGGCCACTCGCACTGTCGGCAAGGACGCCGCACGTATGCAAGCGGAGCTGAGCCAGGCCTGACCCAGGAGTTCACGGCGGTGGCGGAGCCCCGAGGCCCCGCCACCGCCGAGTTCAGTTGACCGTGATCGCCAGAGTTGCCAGCATGGACCGCAACATGTCCGGCAAGCGAGCGATCATTCTCTGCTCGGTTATCCGAACGGAGACGGGCGCTGCCAGCGTCGCTCGCCACAGTTCCGGTTGATTGTTCATCAGGTTGTTGTAGACCGGGAGCAGCTGACCGTTGATGTAGGTCCAACGACCGTCCCGGTCCGCCCAGTTGAAGTCCGGAAGCGGTGTTTGCACAACGGCATTGCCCACCGCGAACGAGAGCGGGTTCGACTCACGCGGCGGTACGACGCCAGGCATGGACGGTGATGCGGCGAAGGTGGTCAGGTAGGTCAACGAGCGTCCGACGCTGCCGCGGTAGGCCTTCGCCTCGTCCCACTGATCACCCACCGACTGGTACTGCTCACGGCGCAGTAGACGCACATTGCCGTCGAAGACCGACTCCGGTGTCCCCGAAGCAATGTTGTCCCACGCGATACGGGCGTTCTCGTCGAGCAGCCCTGCCCGATCGAGTTCGGCGATGCCGTCGACACCGTCGTGAACCCACGCCATGTGCATGGGAATCAGATCCGAGAAGATGTGTTTGCTCATCGCAATCACTTTCCCCTGGAACCACATCACGTCCTCGGGGCGGATGTCGTGGCCGACCTGGAGAAGCGCCGCAACGTCCTCGGGTGCTCCCATCGACGTTGCGACCGGCGATCCGATGCGGTCGATCTCTCGCCACACCAGTGCCATCGCTTCGCTGATCGCTTGGACTTCCAGCACAACCCGCCCGTAGTCCAAGTCGAGGAGTCCACCGGCAAAAGCGGGCCCGACCATTCCGCCCATGCCTGCCCACTGCAGTTCTTGATGCTCGAGCTGCAGTCGCTCGTAGAACTGGAAGGTGTTGGTGAGGTTTCCGAGATTCGCGTGCACACCGTCGAAGGGAGTCCACGAAGCGAGATCGATACCTGCCGACTCCGTCCCGACTGCGAGCCAGTACTGCTTGAGCAGTGTCTGATAGCGGTGCGGAGCCACTCCCGATGCTCGGGCGGTATCGACCAAACTCCGCAGCGTCGCGGAATCCGACGGCAGTGAAGGATGCAGACCCCCCGCGGCTTCGGCGTTTGCGTTCACCGCTTCCAGGTCGAGGTACCTGTCGAGTTCACCGGTACCCGCAGACGCCCGGCCACCCAGTACGACCACACCGCCGATGCCTGCCGAAGCGACGAGAACTGTGCGCGCGAAATCCCTGCGTGTCAAAGACTTCCGCATACTCATTTCCCTTCGGCTTCGTCGAACGTCTTCGCCAGCCAGGCGATGTCCTGCATACCCAGCTGATCGGTCACCGTCTTGTACAGGTTGGTCACGTAATCGAGCGGCCCGCACTGCGACGGGAGCAGGTCCACGTCGCCGCCGTCTGCTCGATATGTCTGCGCCAATTGCTCTGCCTCACTGAAGGGAACGAGGAAGTCGTCCTCACAGGAAGAAATCAGAAGCTTCGAAGCCGGCGCCTGCTTTCCCAACGTGTTGTCCGCGTACGCCGCGGCCAGTGCCGGGATCGTTCGGGGCGCCGGGTTGGTGAGCAGGACGTCGAAGGGAACGAACGGGAGTCCGAGGTAGAGCGCCTGGCAGGACGCGCGGAATGCTGCGGCGACGTTGTGACCGATCGGAGTGAGATGATCGTCGAGCCGAACGTCGGGGTAGCCCGCGTCGAATCCGAGAATGCTCGAGAAGACGAAGCCGGAACCGATCCCACCGGCCGCCGTCTCCTCGAAGGTTGCCGGGTCGATCATCATCGCCTGGATGGCGCTGGCCTGTACGTTCAGTTCCGGCGCGTAGTCATGCGCCTGTTCCGCGGCAAAGCCCGCTGCGACACCGCCGCCGGCGACACCGTAGATGCCCACAGGGGTGCCTGATTCGAGACCGGCTTCCGGAAGGGCGAGTGCTGCCCGAACGCCGTCGAGCGTCGCCTTGCCCGAGAACTGTCCGATCGAGAACGGATGTGGAGCAGTGTCGCCGTCGTTGCCGACGTCGCTCATCATCACTGCCCAACCGTGACCGAACATCTGGGCCACCGGGCCGAGAGCCGAGAACATCGCCGGGTCGCTCTGATTGCCGCCGGTCCACTGGTGACTTGGTGCGCAGTTCGCACCCAGGCTGTCGTTCGCTTCGGCATATCCGATGATCTTGCGATCGCCTGGCGCAGTTCCGTCCTCGGGGATCATCAGAATTCCGGTACTGATCACCTGGCGACCGAAGTGATCAGTGGTTGTGTACATGAGTTGGTGAGCCGAGACCACGTCCGGCCGAACCTGGTAGACCTGAACACTGACCTGACGCGCTTTGAGAAGAGTTCCGGGGGCGGTGCCGGGCTCGATTTCGGGCTCGTCGAACCACGGATCGTCGGACGAGAGCCCGAGTGGCGTCAATTCGGTAGAGATATCAGCGCCTTGAAGTGCCTTCACGACCAACGGGTTGAACACGTCGGCCAGGTCGACGGTCTCCTGCGCACCAGCCGGCGACCCCACCGCAAACAAGGCCACTGCCAGGGCCGATGCCGTTCCGGCGCGCCATGACCACCGTCGCCACGTCGAGTCAAACATCGTTCACAGGTTCCTTACTTTCGGGTAATGAGCACCCCTACACTCCCATTCACCTGCATTAACAGACAAGTCGGGCACCGATCCGTTGGCCGAAAACCTCGATCGGGCTTAGGCTGACGGCACCTGTCCGGCAAGTCTGGCGTGGGAGGTTTGTCTGTGAGTGCTCCGACCCGTGTATCGCGAGCTACCGGCGATTCACCTCGCGCTCGACCGCGGCCGTCCAATATCACGTGCAAAATTCTGATGGCCGTGACGGGACTGATCTTCGCCGCTTTCGTGCTCGTCCACATGATCGGAAACCTGAAGGTCTACACCGGGGCCGATCACTTCGACGACTACGCACACTGGCTACGCACAGTGTTCGAACCCTTCCTGCCATACGAGGGACTTCTGTGGATTCTTCGCATCGTCTTGCTCGCGTCATTGGTCGCACACGTCTGGTGCGCCTGGTTGCTCACCGTCCGTGGCCGCCGAGCACGCGGGAAATTTCGACGTAAAGGCTTGGGAATCAAGTCCTTTACCGCGCGCACAATGCCCGTCACCGGAGCAGTGCTGCTGCTGTTCGTCATCTTCCACATACTCGACCTCACGACCGGAACCCGACCCATCGGCAGCGCAGAGTACGAAGCAGCCACGCGCACGCAGAGTTACGCATACGACAACCTGATCGCCAGCTTCGAGCGTCCACTGGTGGCGTCGTTCTACATCGTCGCGATGGCTCTGCTGGCAATGCATCTCGCGCACGGACTCTGGAGTGCGGTCAACGATCTCGGCGTGACCGGCCAACGGCTGCGCCAGATTGCCGTTGCACTCTCCGGAATCTTTGCGCTCGTCGTGATGGTCGGAAACATGTCGATCCCCATCGCGGTGATGACCGGCGTCATCTCGAAGACAGGAGCGTCATAAGTGAACAGCTTCGAACTCGACGATCTGCGCAGCATCGGGACGCCGGTGGACGGTAAGGTCCCTGCCGGCGATCCGGAGACAGCCTGGCCCACTCGCAAACTCGACTACAAGCTCGTCAGCCCGCTCAACCGGCGCAAGTTCACGGTCATCGTCGTCGGTACCGGACTCGCCGGCGCGGCCTGCGCCGCCTCACTTGGTGAACTGGGCTACCACGTCGAATCCTTCACCTTCCACGATGCACCGCGCCGTGCACACAGCGTCGCCGCGCAGGGCGGCATCAACGCCGCTCGTGCTCGAAAGGTGGACAACGACAGTCTCGCCCGCTTCGTGAAGGACACCGTCAAGGGCGGCGATTTCCGCGGCCGCGAGGCCGACTGCTTCCGACTCGCAGAGGAATCCGTACGCGTCATCGATCACATGAATGCCATCGGAGCACCGTTCGCCCGTGAGTACGGCGGCACTCTCGCTACCCGATCCTTCGGCGGCGTACAGGTGTCGCGCACGTACTACACGCGCGGGCAGACAGGCCAGCAGCTGCAGATAGCGTCGTCGCAGGCACTGCAACGTCAGATCGCAGCCGGAACGGTCAACCTCCACACCCGAACCGAGATGCTCGATCTCATCGTTTCGGACGGCCGAGCACAAGGGATAGTCACACGCGATCTCGTGACCGGTGAGATCGGCGCCACCACAGGCCATGCCGTCGTGCTGGCCTCCGGTGGGTACGGCACCGTGTTCCACAAGTCCACACTTGCGAAGAACTCCAACGCCACCGCCGCATGGCGAGCGCACCGACGCGGCGCGCTGATTGCCTCACCCTCGTTCATCCAATTCCATCCGACGGCACTTCCCGTCAACTCCGAGTGGCAGTCGAAAACCATTCTGATGAGCGAATCACTACGCAACGACGGCCGGATCTGGGTACCGGCCAAGCCCGGAGACGATCGCGAACCCGGCGACATTCCCGAAAATGAGCGCGACTACTACCTCGAGCGCAAATATCCGGCGTTCGGGAACCTCTCTCCCCGCGACGTCTCTTCACGGGCCGCCCGCGAGCAAATCGACTCCGGTCACGGCGTCGGCCCTCTGAAAAACAGTGTGTACCTGGATTTCCGCGACGCATTGGCACGGCTCGGCCGCAAGACCATCGAGGAAAGATACGGAAATCTGTTCTCGATGTATCGCGACGCCACCAGCGAAGACCCCTATACGGTGCCGATGCGCATCGCCCCCGGAGCCCACTTCACCATGGGAGGACTGTGGAACGACTACGACCAGATGACCTCCATCCCCGGCTTGTTCGTCGGTGGCGAGGCAGGGTGGGGATACCACGGGGCCAACCGCCTCGGCGCCAATTCGTTGCTCTCGGCCTGCGTCGACGGCTGGTTCACCCTCCCGTACGCGATTCCGAATTATCTTGCGCCGCTGCTCGGATCAGCACCTCTCGAACTTTCCGATCCCGCTGTGACGGCAACGCTCAGTGACGTGAGCGGTCGGGTGGACCTGCTGCTCTCGGTCGGCGGAACACACGGCCCCGACAGGTTTCATCGACAACTGGGCGAGATCCTCTATGCGGGTTGCGGTGTCACCCGAACGGCCGAAGGCTTGACCAAGGCCATCTCCGAAATCCGAGCATTACGAGGCGATTTCTGGTCGAACCTACGAGTCGCCGGCAGCGGAAACCAGTTCAACCAGGAGCTGGAAAGGGCCGGCAGGGTAGCCGATTTCCTCGAACTCGCCGAACTGATGTGCGTCGATGCTCTCGATCGTGACGAGTCCTGTGGAGCGCACTTTCGGGCCGAACATCAAACTCCCGACGGCGAAGCACAGCGAAACGATCAAGACTGGTGCTTCGTCTCCGCGTGGGAAACCGCCAAGGACGGCAGACACATTCGACACGACGAGCCGTTGTCCTTCACCGCTGTTCCACTGCAGACGAGGAACTACGTATGAAAATCACCGTGGACGTGTGGCGCCAATCCGGACCGGACTCGTCCGGTGCTTTCGACACCTACCAAGTAAACGACGCGACAGTGGAGATGTCACTGCTGGAACTTCTCGACCGACTCAACGACCAACTCGTGGAGAGCGGCAACGAACCCATCGCCTTCGATTCCGACTGCCGAGAAGGGATCTGTGGGTCCTGTGGCATCACGGTCGACGACGTTCCCCATGGGCCTGTCGCGAACACTCCCACGTGCCGTCAGCACCTGCGCAGCTTCTCCGACGGCGACCGAATCAAACTGGAACCGTTCCGCTCCGCCGCTTTTCCGGTGGTCCGCGACCTCGTGGTCGATCGTTCGGCTCTCGACCGGGTCCTCGAAGCCGGTGGCTATGTATCGGTCAATGCGGGAACTGCACCGGATGCAGACAGTCAGCCGCTCTCGCATCAAAGTGCCGAAGCTGCACTGGACTTCGCCGCGTGCATCGGCTGCGGCGCTTGCGTGGCAGCCTGCCCCAACGGTGCCGCGCACCTCTTCACCGGGTCCAAACTGACCCACCTGTCCCTCGTCACGCAGGGCCGCAACGAACGTGGCAAGCGGGCCCGAGCGATGTCGCACCAGATGGAGGCCGATTTCGGGCCGTGCTCGACCTACGGTGAATGTGCAGAGGTGTGTCCCGCGGAGATACCGCTGACCGCGATTGCCGCTGTCAACAAGGAATCGATGCGATTCGGATTGCGGCGCAAGGACAACTGATCGTCACCAGGCGCCGATCAGCTTCATCCACGCGCCGCCGATGATCGTCCAGATCAGGATGATCACGACGCTCATCACGAAACCGATTCGGAACCATTCCGAGGTCTTGATGTATCCGGAACCGTAAATCACTCCGGCCGGACCGGACGCGTAGTGCGAGATACCGCCGAACAGGCTGCCGATGAAGCCGAATACCAGGGCTGAGAACAGCGGCGGTGCACCGGTTGCCACCGCCGCGCCGAGAAACACCGCGTACATCGCGACGATCTGCGCGGTGTTCGACGCAAACAGATAGTGCGCGTAGAAGTACACCAAGGTCAGGATCGCAAAAGCCCAGATCCACGGCAAACCGTCGACACTCGAGGAGACCTGGGTTCCGATCCACGAGATCACGCCGAGTTCTTCGAGATGGCTTGCCATACCGACCAGAACGGCAAAGAACACGAGCGTCTGCCACGCCCCGGTGTCGTGGACCAGGTTGTTCCACGTCAGCACCTTGGTCACCAACAGGATGCCGATTCCGACAAATGCTGTTGTAGTGGCATTGACGTTGAGCTGCGAGCCCAGGCACCAGAGCACCAGCAGCAGAACGAAGGTGGCGGCCATGATCTTCTCGTTGCGGCTGATCGGACCTGCCTTGCGCAGTTCCTCCCTGGCTTGCTCGGGCGCTTTCGGAGTCTTCAACATCGTGGGCGGGAAGATCTTCGACATCACCCACGGGATCGCGATGAGACTCGCAATTCCCGGAACCGATGCTGCCAGCGCCCATTTGCCCCACGAGATGTCGATGCCGATCTTGGCAGCCGCATCGACGGCGACGGGGTTACCCGCCATGGCGGTGATGAACATCGCGGAGGTCACGACGTTGACTTGCAGCGACGTGAGCAGCAGATATGCTCCGAGCTTCTTGCGAGAGTCCTCGGGCTCGGGATTGGAGTCCTCCAACTTGCTCAGTGAGACGATGATCGGATAGACGACGCCACCGGCGCGGGCGGTGTTCGACGGTGTCGCCGGAGCAAGTATCAAGTCCGTCAACGCCATTCCGTACGACAATCCGAGGCTCGACTTGCCGAGTTTGGTCACGAACATGAGTGCAACCCGTTTGCCGAGCCCCGTGACCAGAAAGCCCTCGGCGATGAAGAACGACGCGACGATCAGCCAGATCGTGGTGTTACTGAAGCCGGACAACGCTTCTGTCGGCGTCTCCGTCTGGGTGATCATGGCGATCGACAGGCCCACCAGCGCCACCGAACCCGTCGGCAGTGGTTGCAAAATCAACGCCACGATGGTGCCGACGAAGATTCCGAGCATGTGCATGCCCTTGGGGTCCACACCGTCCGGAACCGGCATGAAATAGATGATCAAGCCGAGGATGACGGGCACCGCAGCCGGGTAGTACCGCCTGAGCACCGATTGTTTCGACGGCTCCGTCGGCGGTGTGTTGGCCGGCGGTGTCTTTGCCGGCGGTGTCGTTCCAGCGAGAGACTCGGTGCTTTCGGATTTGGCCTCGGACATGTACATCTCCTCGACTTCTCGCCCCAGGTGATCGCCCCAGATCATTGTCCCCCAAACGTCCGGTTTTCGTGCGGTCAATCGAAGGTCGAGAGAATGCCCTCCTGCGGTATCCGATTCTCTGGATTCCGCAGGAGGGCTCATCCCGGGGCGCAGACAGCGGCCCGGGGCGCGACACATCTCCCTCATAAGGGTGCGCCAATCGATCAACAGGAGGCGCCGGCGTGCCGCAAGCTTGAATCTCGGAGAGACTCTGTTTCGGTGTTGTTTCAGCATGCCAATCGGCGCTCGTCTGCACATGGGTCGAATGGCCTGTTCAACTACCTGTTTCCGCTCAGCACCGAGTACACCGACGTTTTGTATCGGTCCGCAAAACAGGTATGTAACCGGGTAATTGAGCCGTTGTCGGCAAGCGTGTGGGACCGCGAATCTAGTCACGCCTCCGAACTGCAATCTGGAGACGAGGCCTTCGCAGTCTGTCCACCTCGATCACATTTCAGCACTGACGATTTCGTCTACCGCGATATGCAGCAGAACACTCGAGCCGCACGCCTAGCCGAGATCGCATTCCCTCAGACCGATCAAGGAAAATATCATGGGAAACCACCGGAAAAACAAACGTTCACACACCAAACGATTCGTCACGATAGCCGCAGGAGCAGGCGTTCTGACAATCGGCGGTGCAATCGTCAACACCGGCGTAGCCAGTGCGCACGACTGGTCGCAGGTGGCCATGTGCGAGAGTTCCGGCGACTGGAACATCAACACCGGCAACGGCTTCTACGGCGGACTTCAATTCACGCAGTCGACGTGGGATGCATACAAACCGGCAGGTGCACCGGCTCGCGCCGACTTGGCGTCGACAGCCGATCAAGTCGCGGCCGCGGAAGCAACCCTGTCAGCTCAGGGCATCGGCGCGTGGCCGGTATGCGGTGCTTACCTAGGTTGGGGCGGCACTACCCATGATTCGACCTCCCCGACTCCCTCGCCGGTAGCGTCGGCCGCGGCCGAGCCTGGCACAGCGGGAAACACGGTAACAGTCTCCGAGGGCGATACGTTGTTCAACCTTGCCGCTGCGAAAGGTATTCGTTGGCAGGATGTTTGGGTCATGAATGCGTGGATTGCCGATCCCGACCAGATCCGTGTGGGTGATGTGATCCAATTCTGAAGCAAATCGGCCGACAAAGTAGACCCTCGAATCGAGAACGTCGGTATCGGGCCGCCGACTGGTTGCGCCATCTATTGTCGGGAATGTGACGGAATCCGACGCCCACGAAGACTCGACTGAATCGACGACGGCTGATCACCCGAGAAGACGTCCACTGTGGCGTGAGATTCTCATCCTCGTTGTCGTCGCACTTGTCCTGAGTGTTGTCATTCAGAACTTCGTCGGACGCATATTTCTGATCCCGTCGGAGTCCATGGAACCGACGCTTCACGGATGCACCGGCTGCACGGGAGACAAGATTTTCGTCGACAGAATCAGCTATAGATTCGGGGATCCACAGCCTGGGGATGTGGTCGTGTTCAAGGGGCCCGAATCCTGGAACGACGAGTATCAATCCATTCGATCGGACAACTCGGTGGTCCGGGCACTTCAAGGACTCGGATCCATCGTCGGTTTGGTCCCGCCGGACGAGAACGATCTCGTGAAGCGGGTGATCGCGGTCGGTGGGCAAACCGTGCAGTGCCTGTCCGAGGAAGAGGGGCTTCGAGTGAATGACAAGCCACTGACCGAGCCGTACATCGACAATCGCATTCCGGGCAACGGTACCTCTTGTCAAGGAAGGTATTTCGGGCCTGTCACGGTTCCCGACGGGAACCTGTGGGTGATGGGCGACAACCGCGCCCATTCGAAGGATTCACGTTTCCATCTCGATGACGAACGCAGCGGAACGGTGCCGATCGACAACGTCATCGGCAAGGTTCAATTGATCGTCCTTCCCTTCTCGCGGTGGGGCACCGTGGGCTCGTTCGATCCGCAGTGACAGATCGAATCAGCCAGTTAGCCCGCATCTTCGGACGGCACAGTCGACATGACTCCGCTTTCGGACGATCATCGAGCACATCTGTTGCCGAGGGTAGGAGAACCACATGCGTGCACGACGCATCACCGCCAATCTCAAAGTCGCCGATGTCGGAGCCGCCAAGAGTTTCTACTCCGACTATCTCGGCCTGAGCACCGAAGAGTTCAACATGGGGTGGGTCGCTCGCTACACCTCTCCCGACACCGGCGCGAACGTACAACTCGTCACGCACGACGCCACTGCAGCCGAGGACTCGGTCATCTCCGTCCACACGGACGACGTCGACGGCGCCTACGAAGAGGCCCGAAGGCGCGGCTACGAAATCGTGCACCCCATTACGACCGAAGAGTGGGGTGTTCGCCGATTCCTCGTCCGGGCACCCGACGGCAACGTCGTCAACATCGTGCGACACCGGGACTGAGCACTGGAAAGACTCCATTCGACGTTTTAGGTCATTTGACCTAGAGTTGAGTGCATGACCGATTCATTGCAGTATTCAGCCGACGGCCCGATCCTCGTGGCAGGCGGATACGGAACCGTGGGCAGCGCCCTGACCGCCTTGCTCGCCCCCGACTTCCCACTACTCCTCACCGGACGCACCCCCGAGCGCGGCAACGAACTGGCCAGCCGTCACGGCGCTTCCGTTCGCCGCTGGGACCTCCTCGACCCGACGCCCTTCGACGCGTCCGTACGCGCGGTCGTGTCGACGGTCAACGATCCCCACGATCGTGTTCTGTCCGCCGCCGTCGAGGCCGGAGTTCCCTACGTGGACATCACCCGCTGGACAACCCGCGTCGCTCGCGCCGCCACTCTGGCGGGTCAGAAGTCGCCGAGCGCACCGGTGTACCTGTCGTCTGGATGGATGGGCGGAGTCACCAATATCGTCGCCGCAGCGCTGGCCGAGGAACTGGGTGGCGCGAGCACGATCGACGTCTCGATTCGCTACGACGTCAACGACATTGCCGGGCTCGACTCCGTCGACTTCATTGATCGTCTCGGCCAGGATTTCGAGGTGATGCAGCAAGGAAACCCGATCACCGTCAGCCCGTTGACGGATACACGCTGGGTCGACTTCCCCGGATCGCGCACCAAGGTCGGAAGAATCGACACTCCGGAACAATTCACGTTCCCCATGACCCTGGGCGCCGAAACTGCCAGCACTCGAATAGGTTTCAGTTCGCACGCATCCACAACTGCGCTGCTCGCCGCCAAGAAGGTGGGTCTGTTCCGTTGGGGTCGCGGCGACCGCTTCACACCGCTACGACGCGGACTCCTGTACTCGCCTGGCAAGGGCGGGAGCGCGCAAGTACGCATCGACGTCACCGGCCCGAGCGGCACGACAAGCGCAACAATCGTCGACCCGCAGGGCCAAGCTCACCTCACCGCGGTGGGCGGCGCGCTTGCCGTCAGACAAGCCTTGGCCGACGATGCCCAGCCTGGAGTCACTTTTCCCGAGTCGCTTCCGAACCCGCGCCGCACCGTCTCCGAGTTGGAGAGCTTCGGGGTGGCAGTATTGCGGGCATGACCCCCTCCAAGGGCGCCGCCCGCGCGGAAGCACTTCTCGACGCAGCAGAACAGGTCCTCGCCACGCAGGGCAATGCCAACTCGGCGATGCGCGATTTCGCAGCCGCAGCCGGAGTGCGGGTGGGGCACCTGCAGCACTACTACCCCACCCGTGCAGATCTCATCCGCGCAGTCATGTCACGGGCATTGACCCGCTCACTGGATCGTCTTGCCGTCGTCACGGATACGGATCAGAGTCTTTCCCGTGAGGAATCCGAACACTTCATCGGAGTCCTGCTCGGAGAACAGGACGACCAGGCCACGGTGCGTCTGTACGTCGAAGTATGGGCGATTGCCGCAGCGGACCAAGAAGTGGCGGTCGTGGTTCGAGACTTCTACGCGCAGTACATCGCACACGTAGAGCGCGCTGTTGCGTGTGCACAACCGGATCTGGATGCGGCGGACCTGGGCGCGGCAGCGCAGACCATCGTGAGCCTGCTCGAGGGTTCCGCAATTCTCCGATCGGGAATCACCGGCCGAAAGTCCGAGGCTTCGGACCGAAAGCTCGTGGACACACTGCAGTACCTGATTCACGGGTCCTGACTCGGACGTATCGTAAAGCCCATGAGCGTTGCAAACGAATGGAGCCGAATCGAAGCGTGGTGCCGTACACACGCACCGGTGACGGCTGCAGCGTTTCAGCCAGGGCTCGGTGACGCCGTTATCGAGGAATTCGAAGCGTCGACCGGCGTCACGTGGCCCCAGGAACTTCGCGAGCTGTATCGGGTGCACAACGGCAGCCTGACCCACGACGACCGGACCGGGCTCTTTCTCGGCAGCGTGCTTCCCGACAAGTTCTTCTACCCCATCGACGTCGCAACCGAAGTTCGACTCACTCTGCTCGAAACGTGGGACGAGACGATCTACGAGAATCCGGACCTCTACGCCGAGGACGAGATGGATCGACACGATCAACGCGACGCAGGCACTGCCGCAACCATGTTCATCCCCTCGTTCGTTCCCTTTGCCGGACTGGACGAGTACCACTACTTCGTGGACACACGAAACGGCGCACTCCATCATTGTGTGACCGAGTATGCGTCGGACGCCACTGACAACGGCGGTCCGATCTGGGCGTCCATCTCGGTCATGTTGGGCGCCCATGCCGCAGCGTTGGAAACAGGATCCACGATCGGAGTGTGGAAACCCGTTGTCAGCAAGGGTGTTCTGGAATGGGAAGTCGACGCATGACACCCAAGCCGGATCCGACCCGTCGTACCCTCGCCGACGGGCGTCAGATCTTCTACTTCGACGATGCCGGCCGTACCCGCGCCCACTCTGCGCGAGATTCCCGCGAATTGCCGGCTCTCGACCACTCGTCTCGGATGAGGTTCGACGTTCTCACCGGGGAGTGGATCACCATGGCTTCGCATCGCATGACACGGACACATCTCCCCTCCGCCGCCGAATGCCCGTTGTGCCCGACCAACGAAACACGCACGCCCACAGAGATACCCGACGGAGACTACGACGTCACGGTGTTCGAGAATCGGTTTCCGAGCTTTGCCGCGGCACCCGAGGAAGCCATTGACGGTCCCGGAGACGGTGTGGGTGATCGCCCAGCTGTCGGCCACTGCGAAGTGATGTGTTTCTCGAGCGATCACACGGCGTCCGTCGCCGAGCTTCCACTCGAACGCATGCGTACGATTGTGGGCGCATGGATCTCTCGGACCGAGGAGTTGTCGGCGGATCCGGTTGTGGAACAGGTGTTCTGCTTCGAGAACCGCGGCGAAGAGATCGGGGTGACACTCACCCATCCACACGGACAGATCTACGCATACCCGTATGTCACGTCACGCACTCGATCGATGTTGACGCAGGCGGACAAACACTTCGAGCGCACCGGTCGCTCACTGCTCGCCGATGTTCTGGCGTTCGAGCGCGAGGACGGGACCCGGTTGATCTACGACGGCGACCACTGGAGCGCCTACGTCCCGACCGCCGCACGATGGCCCATCGAGATTCACCTGGCACCGCACCGAGACGTCCCGGACCTTCCCTCGTTGAACGACCAAGAGCGCGAAGAGCTTGCGGTCGTTTACCAAGATCTCCTGCGCCGTATCGATCGCTTCTATCCGGGCGTCGATCGGGTACCGTACATCGCGGCCTGGCACCAAGCTCCCGTCCGCATCGACCGACCTCTGGGTCGACTGCATCTTCAGCTGTTCTCGATCTTGCGCGCACCAGGCAAGCTCAAATACCTCGCCGGGTCCGAGTCCGCCATGGGCGCCTGGGTGAACGACACCATTCCCGAGGCAGTCGCGGCCCGCCTACGGGAGTTGAAATAGTGGATACCGTCTCGAAACCATCTATGCTCCAACAGTTTCGCGACGCCTATGGCTATCCGGCAACCGGAGCCTGGGCGGCACCCGGTCGAGTCAACCTGATCGGTGAACACACGGACTACAACGGTGGATTGTGCCTACCGGTCGCTCTCGAGCAGCGAACGCTGGTTGCCGTCGCACTGCGCAGCGACGGGGTCGTCCGCGTGCACAGTCGGCAATCCGACGAGACATACACCGGGCCCATCGGCGACATCGCAGCAGGATGGGCCGCCTACCCCACAGCCGTTCTGTGGTCTCTTGCGCGCCGAGGCCTCCCGCTCGGAGGAATCGATCTGGCAGTCGACTCGTCGGTACCGGTCGGGGCCGGGCTGTCGAGTTCCGCTGCCCTCACCTGTTCGGTTGCGTTGGCCGTCAATGAACTTCACGATTCACCATTCACCCGCGATGAGCTGGTACAGATATGCATCCAGGCGGAGAACGACGGCGTCGGCGCACCGACCGGCGGGATGGATCAAACCATTGCCCTCTTTGCCCGACCCTCGACTGCGCTCCTGTTGGACTGCCTGGACGGATCCACCGAACCCATCCCTTTCGAACTCCACGGTGCGGGGTACGAACTGATCGTCATCGACACTCGGGTCAAACACTCGCTCGCAGACGGACAGTACGGGTTGCGACGCTCTCAATGCGTCGATGCAGCAGCAGCTATCGGCGTCGGCAGCTTGCGAGAGGCTTCTGCAGACCAAGCCGAGACAGTGCGAGACCCGATCCTCCGGGCGCGGGCACGGCACGTCGCGACCGAGATCGAACGGACACGGAAGACCGCAGAACTTCTGCGCCGCAACAGATTCAGCGAGGTCGGCGAGCTGTTCGACAATTCTCACGCGTCGTTGCGCGACGACTTCGAGGTCTCGTGTGAAGAACTCGACGTCGCCGTTGCCGCAGCACGACGCGGCGGCGCGATCGGTGCGCGGATGACCGGCGGCGGATTCGGAGGTTCGGCCATCGCGTTGGTTCCGGAAGGAAGTCATGCGGAGGTCATCGCGTCGGTGAGCCGCGACTTTGCGGCGCGGGGCTGGCGAGCACCCCACTTTCTCGGCGTCGTTGCCGGGGGTTCGGCCGCCCGCCTCTGAGCGAACGGTACGTTCAGCGCACTGGAGGCGCCGAACGTACCGTTCGCCCTGGTTGGGACCCCTCGAGATCCCCCTCACATAAATAGTCATCTCAGATGCGAATTATGTAGGTTCAGATCATGCAACTGACGCAGTTCACCGATCTGGGATTGCGCGTCGTCATGCGGTTGGCCGTACTCGACGCGGATGCCTCCCCCAGTACCCGGGATGTTGCGCAGCAGCTCAACGTGTCGTACTCCCATGCCACCAAGGTGGTTACACGGCTCGGTGAGCTTGGCATCGTCACAACCAGGCGTGGTCGCGGCGGTGGGCTTTCCATCACCGAACTCGGCCGCACCGCCACCATCGGCTGGCTGGCCAGACGCCTCGAAGGCCCGGGTGAAGTCGTCGACTGCGAAGGCGACAAACCGTGCCCACTTCGCGGCGGCTGCCTCCTTCGGAGCGCTTTGCGCGAAGCACAGGAAGCGTTTTTCGTTTCACTCGACGCGGTCACGATCGAAGACGTCATCCGGCAGCCGTCCAAAACTGTCCTGCTACGCCTCACCACCCGGAGCGACGAAGCAGGCTGATCAATCGAATTTCGACCGAACGGAGCAGCTCATGCTTTCCCCACAGTCAACCGAGGTCATTCGCGCCACCCTTCCCGTGGTCGGCGCCGCCATCGGCGATATCACAACCCTGTTCTACCGCAAGATGTTCGACGCACATCCTGAACTCGAACGTGATTTGTTCAATCGCGGCAATCAGAAACAGGGCGAACAGCAGAAGGCTCTCGCCGGCGCCATCGCGGCATTCGCGACGCTTCAGCTCGAGCCGGACAGCGCCAAGGTCGATCTCATACTCTCACGCATCGCGCACAAGCATGCGTCGCTGGGAATCACGCCCGACCAGTACGCAATCGTGCACGAACACCTCTTTGCCGCGATCGTCGAAATACTAGGCGATGCAGTCACTCCCGACGTCGCAGCAGCCTGGGACGAAGTCTACTGGCTGATGGCGGAAACCCTCATCACGATGGAGCGTGGCCTCTACCAACTCGCCGGCGTCGACGCCGGTGACGTCTGGCGCACGGTCAGGATCAGCGAACGAGTTCTTCAGTCCGCCGATACCGTCTCCCTGACGCTCACTTCGCTAGACGGCAGTGCACTCCCCACCTTCGCACCCGGACAGTATCTTTCGGTCGGGGTTACGCTGCCCGACGGCGCTCGCCAGATCCGCCAATACAGCCTGTGTTCGATACCGAGCAGCGCAGACTGGCGGATCAGCGTCAAGCGAATCTCCGGTACTCCTGATGGCGAAGTGTCGAACTTCCTCTACAACAACGTATTCGAAGGTCAGGAACTCTCCGTCACCACGCCTTTCGGTGATCTCACCATGCCGGATGACAACTCACCTCTCCTACTCGCGTCGGCCGGAATCGGTTGCACACCGATGATCGGGATGCTCAATCATCTCGTGGACACCGGCGCTGAGCGTTCGGTCTCTGTCATTCATGCTGATCGATCCATCGCGGACCATGCTCACCGCGCGGAACTCAGCACACTCGTCGACAAGATTCCCGCCGCAACTTTGCATCGTTGGTACGAGGATCTCGGCACGCACGTGGCGTTCGGATCTGTTCACGAAGGACGGGCGGATTTGCAAGACATTGCAGTGGAGCCCGATACCCAAGCCTTCCTCTGCGGGCCGATGCCGTTCATGTTGGCGATGCGCGCATCGTTGCTCGAATGGGACGTCCCGGCGCAGAATATCCACTACGAGGTATTCGGGCCCGACAGCTGGGCCAACACCTGAGCGGACCACTGCCTGCGAACTGGACCTTGGCGCGCCACGGTAATCCCTTGTGTACTCGACGGAACATACGTACCGAGTAGTGGGAGACCGACATGATCACGTCAGCGTCGATGACGGGAGTCGCGCTGATAGCCCTGGCGATGGTTCTGACACCGGGCCCCAACATGATCTACCTGGTGTCACGCAGCATCAGCCAGGGCCGCCGGGCAGGCTTGATCTCGCTCGGCGGAGTCGCAACCGGTTTCCTGGTCTACCTCGCCGCCACGTGCGCTGGACTGACAGCGGTTCTCTTCGCCGTACCCACGGTGTTCACCGCGGTGAAAATCGGCGGCGCCCTGTATCTGGCCTATCTCGCCTGGTCGACGCTCCGACCAGGTGGAAAGTCCGCCTTCGAGGTGGGCGAAGTCGACCGCCACGGTAGCGGCCGTCTGTTCGGGATGGGGTTGACCACCAATCTGCTCAATCCCAAGATTGCGCTGATGTACGCGGCCCTGATCCCCCAGTTCGTCGATCCCACTGCGGGCCCGGTCTGGCAACAGGCACTCGTACTCGGCGGCGTGCAGATCCTGGTCGCAGTCACCGTCAACGCGTTGATCGTGTGCTGTGCGGCGGCCGTGTCGACCTTCCTCGTGGCACGTCCGGTGTGGATGCGGGCTCAGAAGTGGCTAGCTGGTGGCATTCTCGGAATCTTCGCCACCCGCATGGCCCTGGAGTAATTTCAGTCCTTCGGGCGTTGGTCGATCAGCCGACGCGCTTTACCGATCGAGCGTTCGAGTCCGCCGGGTTCGAGAACGTTTACCTCGACCGTGACACCGATCTTGTTCTTCACCAGCTTCTGCAATGCAGACGACGCTGCCGCATGGTCCGAAATTGCCGCGTCTGGGCGAGCCTCGACGCGAACTGTCAGGGTGTCCATACGACCCGGACGCTCCAGCACACACTGGAATTGAGGCGCGAGGGCGGGGACCGCCAGGATCAGTTCTTCGATCTGTGTGGGGAACAGATTGACCCCACGCAGGATGATCATGTCGTCGGTCCGGCCGGTGACCTTCTGCATCCGTCGCATCGAGCGCGCCGTCCCGGGCAACAGACGGGTCAGGTCCCTGGTTCGGTAGCGAATGATAGGCAGCGCTTCCTTGGTGAGCGAGGTGAAAACGAGCTCACCTTCCTCTCCGTCCGGCAGCACCTCACCCGTGACCGGGTCGATGATCTCCGGGTAGAAGTGGTCTTCCCAGATATGGAGCCCGTCTTTGGTTTCCACACATTCCATTGCCACGCCCGGGCCCATGATCTCGGAGAGTCCGTAGATGTCGACGGCGTGCATGTCGAGTTGTTGTTCGAGCTCGGTACGCATCTGTTCGGTCCACGGCTCCGCTCCGAAAACTCCAACCCGCAGCGAGGTTTTCGAAGGATCAATACCCTTCTTGATCATCGCATCCACGATGGTCAACATGTACGACGGCGTCACCATGATCGCGTCGGGTTCGAAGTCCTCGATCAGTTGGATCTGCCGCTCGGTCATGCCACCGGACATGGGAATGACCGTGCAGCCCAAACGCTCCGCACCGTAGTGTGCTCCCAACCCGCCGGTGAACAGACCGTACCCGTAAGCCACGTGCACCTTGTCCGAAGACCGCACGCCGCCGGCCGAGAGACTGCGCGCGATGAGATCGGCCCAGTTGTTCAGGTCGTTGCTCGTGTACCCCACCACCGTCGGGCGACCGGTGGTCCCCGAAGACGCGTGAATTCGCGAGACCTTGTCCTGGGGCACCGCAAACATCTTGAACGGATAGTTCTCACGCAGATCCGCTTTGGTGGTGAAGGGGAACTTCGCGAGATCGCTCAGATCCTTCAAGTCGCTCGGGTGGACGCCGGCGTCGTCGAAAGCTTTGCGGTAGTGCGGAACATTGGTGTACGCGTGCATCAGTGACCATTGCATCCGCTCGAGTTGGAGCGTCGAAATGCGGTCCCGGCTGGCAAATTCGATTTCTTGCGAAGTAGCAGTGGCGAGTTCGGTCATGATTGTCTCCGGTGGGCTCAGTGAGGGCGCTGTGCGGGCGGTCAGGCGTCGAAATCGACTGTTATCTGTTCACCGACAGGAAAGGTCTGGCAGGTGAGCACGAAACCCGCGTCGACTTCGTAGTCTTCGAGTGCGTAGTTCCTGCGCATCTCGACATCACCGCAGGTGACCTTGGCGCGGCAGGTTCCGCACACTCCGCCCTTGCAGGCAAAGGGCAGATCCGAGCGGTACTGTTCAGCCGCATCGAGAATCGACTGGTCGCGTGGCAACGTCGCGGTGGTCGATCGACCGTCGAGAGTAATAGTCACCTCGCTGCTCGGTCCGACAATTCCGCGCTCACGATGCACTGCGACCGGCGGAGCGACGTCGTCGACGTAGAACAGCTCGTGATGGATGCGATCCTTGGCAATTCCCAAGCCGGCCAGCACTTCCTGGGCGTCGTTGACCATCCCGAAGGGGCCACACAACCAGAAGCCGTCGACTTGGTCGCACGGCACGAGAGAGGTGAAGATCTCACGCAACCGGTCGGCGTCGAGACGGCCCGAGAACAACTCGACCTCCCGCGGCTCGCGAGAGAGAACGTGAATGACGTCCAGGCGTGCACCGTACCGGTCCTTCAGGTCGGCGATTTCTTCGGCGAACATCACCGAACGAGTACGCCTGTTCCCGTACAGCAGGGTGACATCGGCCTCGGGGTTCGCCAAAAGTGTTGCAGCGATGGACAGCATGGGCGTGATGCCGGAGCCCGCCGCGATCAGAACGTGCCGTCCACCCAGTGCCGGATCGGCGACAAAACTGCCCGAGGGGCCCTGGACGTCGATTTGATCCCCGGCCTTGACGTCGCGCACCAACCAGGTGGAGAAGAGTCCGTCTGCTACTTCGCGGACCCCCACACGTGGAGACGCCCCTACCGGTGCACAGATCGAGTAGGAACGACGGTGTTCGACGCCGTCGATCATCCGCCGCAGTGTCAGTGACTGCCCGGCGCCGAAATCGAATTGATCGGCGATATCGGCAGGCACGTCGAAGGTGACGGCAACTGCGTCGTCGCACAGTGATTCGACACCGGCGACCGTCAACGGGTGAAAGGGTTTGTTCCGGTTCGTCGTTGCGGTACTCATCTGTTCAGATCTCCTTCACGTGATCGAACGGCTCGAGGCAGTCGAGGCAGCGATACAGCGCTTTGCACAGGGTCGCACCGAATTCCGAACTCAGTCTGGTGTTTGCCGAACCGCACTGGGGGCAGAGGATGTCGCGGGGCTTGGCCGTCAACGTCAATGCGATCGGCCCCGAGGTGCGGCGCGGCGCTGCCCCCGGCACCGAGTACCCAGCCGTCCGAAGTTTCGCGAGCCCCTCTTCGCTGATCCAATCCGAACTCCAAGGCGGCGACAGTTGAGTCTTGATCCGGACGCTGCCGTATCCCGCATCGTTCAGCTTGTGCTCGATGTCGTCTCGCATCGTCGCCATCGCGGGACACCCAGAATAGGTGGGAGTGATTGTCACACAGACGAAGTTCGCTTCGACGTCGACCGATCGGATGACGCCGAGGTCGGCCAGAGTAAGCAGTGGCATCTCCGGATCCATCACCGAGGCGACGATCTCCTGCGCGGAAGAGACGGTGGTGGCAGCCACGGTCACCACACCCCTTCCGGGTGCTCCCGAGCGACGCTCTGCATTTCGGCAAGAAGTAGTCCCAGCGCCCCGGTGTGCAGTCCGGCACGTCCACCGCGGCCGCCGACGAAACCGGAGAAACGTGAAGGGGGCTCTTCCATTTCGGCCGCATGGAGGACCTGGGCAAGAACAGCGTCGAACTCCGGCCGAACAGTACGCGGATCCACTCCGACGCCAACTTCTGCCAAAACGAGTTCGTCCTGGGTGGGAACAAAGAGTTCGTCCACGAACGGGAAGATCTCGAGCAGGGCGTCGGCCGTCCGACGCTTGGATTCTGCCGTGCCGGCGCCCAAGGTGACGACCCATCTTGCCGCGTAGTCGCGGTGATAGGTCAGTTCCTTGACACCTTTGTTCGCCACAGCTGCGAGAACCGGATCGCGCGACATGCGCAGCCGATCGAACAGCGCCAGCCGCCAGGTCGAGAACACGAGTAGCCGGACGACCGTGTGCGCGAAGTCGCCGTTGGCGAGTTCCACCAGTCTCACGTTGCGGAAACCGAACTGATCACGAAAGAAGGCGAGCGCATCTTCGGCCGGCACCGGTGACGTATCGGAGATGAACGGAACCACAGTGGAATCGGCTGCTGCCGCGCGAGCCAGCAGCAGCCTGGCCTGCCCGATCAAGTCCAGGCCGACGTTGGCGAGAGCTACCTCTTCTTCGAGTTCCGGTGCTCGCGTGGACCATTCGGCGAGTCGCTGCGAACTGACGAGCGCGTCGTCGCCAAGCATGAGGCAGTAGCGCGCCAGCGCACCGAGATCGACATCGCCTGGCACCGTGGTGTCGACTCCGGCGAGGGGGTCGTCGAAGCTTGTTCCGAACGCCCACTGACCGTGGCCGTCACCGTCGACCAGGCCGTCGTAGGCACTGTCGTGATCGTTCATCTGTTGGTCCTCGAAGTCGAAGTGATTCTCACATGTGCGGAACGGAGTCCGGAATGTCGTAGAAAGTCGGGTGCCGGTAGACCTTGTCGCCGCTCGGCGCGAAGAACGGATCCTTTTCTGCCGGACTCGAAGCCACGATTTTCGCGGATGGCACGACCCAGATACTCACGCCTTCGTTACGTCTGGTGTAGACGTCGCGCGCGTGGCGTAGCGCCATCTGGTCGTCTGCCGCGCGCAGGGATCCGACATGCACGTGGTTCAGTCCGCGCTTTCCCCTCAGAAATACCTCGTACAAAGGCCATTCGCCCCGCACCTGATCGCCCTGTACCTGATCGTTCTCGCTCATGATGTTTCCCCAGTCGTGCGATCGTGCGCGAGTCTCTCGCGCTGTGCAAAGGCGTAGGCGGCGTCGCGAACCCAGGCCCCGTTGTCGTGTGCGGCTTTCCGATTGGTGATCCGCTCGACGCTCGCCGCTCCGTTGCCGCGGACCACATCCATGAATTCGCTCCAGTCCGGCTCTCCGAAATCGTGTGCGCCACGCTCAGGGTTCCAGCGCAGGTCGGGATCAGGGAAGGTCACACCGAGTATCTCGGCCTGCGGTATTGACATGTCCACGAATCGCTGCCGCAGTTCGTCGTTCGTGTGCCGCTTGATGCGCCACTTCATCGACTGCTCGGTGTTCGGCGATTCGTCGTCCGGCGGTCCGAACATCATCAGAGCGGGCCACCACCATCGGTCGACGGCTTCCTGCACCATCGCACGTTGAGCTTCCGTGCCGCGCATCATCGTCGCCAACAACTCGAAGCCTTGCCGCTGATGGAACGATTCCTCCTTGCACACACGGATCATCGCGCGCGCATACGGACCGAAGGAGCTGCGGCACAGCGGAACCTGATTGCAGATAGCGGCTCCGTCGACCAGCCAGCCGATCACACCCACGTCGGCGTAGGTAAGCGTCGGATAGTTGAAGATCGAGGAGTACTTCTGCTTTCCCTCGATCAGTTTGGTGGTCAGATCGCCACGATCGGCACCGAGCGTCTCGGCCGCGGAGTAGAGATACAGACCGTGCCCGGCCTCGTCCTGGACCTTCGCCATCAAGATCGCCTTGCGTCGCAACGAAGGCGCACGGGTGAGCCAGTTTCCCTCGGGCTGCATTCCGATGATCTCGGAGTGCGCATGCTGGGCAACCTGACGAATCAGAGTCTTGCGGTAGCCGTCCGGCATCCAGTCGCGAGGCTCGATGCGCTGGTCTGCCGCGATCGTCTCGTCGAACAGGTTCTGCAGGTCTTGTGGAGCTTCCACGTTGGTCATCGTACCTACCTTTTATTACCGAATGATCGGTTGGTAACTAGTATGCACCGAGGTGTCCCAGCGCACAAGAGAATCTTTCGACGCACCAGAAATCAGCGGCCCTCGAAAACCGGCTTCTGCTTCGACAGGAAAGCCGTGACTGCGCCTTGATGATCTGCCGTCGAACCCAGCTCCACCTGTGCGTTCGCCTCGGCCTCCAGCGCCTGGGAAAGCCCAGGAGCAACGGCACGGATCAGCGATTTCACGTGGGCGAAGGCCGCGGTGGGTCCGTCGGCAAGCCGACGCGCGAGTACCCGAGCCTCAGCTGCGACGTCCTCGTCGGCCACCACGCGATGAACCAAGCCCCACTCCAGTGCGCTCTGCGCGTCGAACTTGTCGCCGAGCAACATCAGGCCACTGGCACGGCTAGGTCCGAGCGCGTGCACGAGCGCATGACTGAGCCCGGAGTCACTGGCCAGACCGATGCCGGTGAATGCCGTCGCAAAGCTCGCGCGGGCCCCCACGACCCGGATGTCTCCGGCCAACGCGATTCCCAACCCGGCCCCGACGCAGGCCCCGCCGATACCCACCACTACGGGGACAGAGAGCGTCGACAGCGCCGTGACGATGGGGTTGTAGTGCGCGGCGACGGTATCCATCGCGTGCGCCGGATCAGCATCCAACGCTGCCGCGTGCTCGCCCAGATCCTGACCGACGCAGAAGTTCTTGCCTTCGGCGAGAATCAACACCGCTCGAACGCCTGCGTCCGCGTGGACCTGCAGCAACGCTTCGAGCAGCTGAGACTTCATTTCGCCGTTGACGGCATTGGCTGCCTCAGGCCGGTCGAGAGTGATTGTCGCCAAACCTCGCTCGATCTCCAAGCGGATCACGTCAGTCATCGATGTTCCTTTCGCAGGCAGTTCGGTTCAGCTCCATGTGTGAAAACCCTGTCCCGTCTTGCGCCCCAACTCGCCGCGAGCCACCTTCTCTCGCAGCAATACTGGAGGAGTAAATCGATCACCGAGAGTGCTCGCGAGGTGTTCGGCGATCGCCAGGCGCACATCCAACCCGACCAGATCTGTCGAACGCAGCGGCCCCATCGGATGCCGGTACCCCAATTCCATGGCCCGGTCGATCGATTCCGCGTCCGCCACACCTTCTTCGAGCATGCGGATGGCTTCGAGCCCGAGACCGACGCCAAGCCGGCTGGTTGCAAAACCAGGTGAGTCGTTGACGAGCACCTCGGCCTTGCCGAGCATCGACACCCATGCCCGTACCGAGTCGACAACCTCGGGGCGGGTCTGAGGCGCCCGGACGATCTCGACCAACAGCGACGCCGGGACTGGGTTGAAGAAGTGCATACCGATGAACCGGCTCGGATCCGTCAGCGCTGCGCCGAGTTCGGCGATCGACATGGAACTGGTGTTGCTGGCGATCACGGTGCGTTCTCCGGCAACGGTTTCCGCAGCGGCGAGCACCTCGACCTTGAGGGCCGCAATTTCCGGGACCGCCTCGACGATCAGGTCGAGCGACGGGGGTAAGGAGCTCACTGCGCCTACGACGCTCACGCGCGCGAGGACCGTCGCGGGATCCTGGTCGCCGAGTTTCCCTCGCTCGTGGGCGCGGTCGAGGCCGGTGGAAACACGCTGTAACGCTGCCTCGGAGTCGCCGCTCTCCGCGATGGTGACCGCCCCGCCGAGACCGGCGAACACCTGGGCGATACCTGCACCCATACGTCCACCGCCGATGACTCCGACGGTCTTCGGTGCAACTGCTTCAGTCATGATTTCTTCTCCAGGAAGGCCGTCATGCGATCGTGCTTGTCCGAACTCTCGAACAGGACAGCTTGGGCGATGTCGTCGGCAAACGGATGCGATCCCGGCGCGTCGACGATGATCTTCGTCAATCGCAGTGCCAGCGGGGACAGTCGGGAAATACGGTCGAGCAGCCGATGCGCTGCGTCGACATGGCAGTTCGGTTCGGTCACCTCGACAACCAGGCCCGCTCGTAGCGCCTGCTCGGCGTCGAGGTTCCTGGCACCGAGGAGCACTTGCTTCGCGATCGAGACTCCGACGAGCTTCGGCAGCCGATAGCTGGCGCCGGCGGCTGCCATTATGCCGAGATTGGGCTCGGGATTACCGAAGACCGCCGTCGTTGTCGCGACGCGAATGTCACAGGCGTAGGTCAACTCTGCCCCGCCGCCGAGCGCATAGCCGCTCACGGCGGCCACGGTGGGCAGCGGGAGCTTTCCGATACGGTCGAACAGGGTCCGGTTGATACCCGCAAACGCTTCCTCTCGTCCGCGCGCTCGGAGCTCCGCGATGTCAGCGCCGCCCGCGAAGTGGTCTCCGCGCCCGGCAAGCAGGAGCAGCTTCGGATCCCGTTCGAGGCGTCCACAAACCTGATGCAGTTCGTCGATCATTTCCGCGTTGATCGCGTTGCGTTGCGCGGGCCTGTCGAGGGTGACCACGACGCGATCCTCGCGCTCGTCCACGTGCAGGGTGTTCACATTCGCTCCTTCTCGCTCTCTTACATTAATAACCGAACATTCGGTCGTTTGGCAAGGGTGAAAACGAGGTTGGTGCACAGCTTTGCCCGAACTGAGAAGATGGGGGCATGACTACGGCACGCCCCACTCGACGCACCGGCCTCCCCGGACGTCCCGGCTACGACCTCGATTCGCTCTTAGCCGTGGCTGTAAAGGTGTTCAACGACAAGGGCTACGACGGCGCCAGCATGGAGGTGCTCGCCAAGAAGCTCGGCATCACGAAGTCCTCGATCTACCACCACGTGTCCGGCAAGTCGGAACTTCTCGAACTCGCACTTTCGCGTGCACTCAACGCCCTGTTTGCGGTCACGACCGAAGAAGGCGCCACCACCGGTCCGTACATCGACCGGCTCGAATACCTGGTCCGGCGCAGCGTAGAGGTGCTGGTCGCAGAGCTTCCGTACGTCACCCTGCTCCTGCGCGTCCGCGGCAACACGACGGTCGAGCGGGCCGCACTCGCCCGTCGACGCGAATTCGACAACTTTGTCGGAGGCCTCGTCTCGTCCGCCGCAGCGGAGGGAGACCTGCGCCCGGACATCGAACCGGCCCTCGCCAGCAAGCTGATGTTCGGCACCGTCAACTCACTGATCGAGTGGTACAAACCCCGAGCGGGCGAGTCCGTCTCCGACATTGCCGACGCGGTCGTCGCCGTCACTTTCGACGGACTTCGCAAGGCCTGATTCCAGGCAGTTCTGCCGAATCCTTGACAACGCGGCGTTACCGGGCGATCGTAATTACCGACCGAACGTACGGTGAGATGGAGTTATCGTGAGCAGACTGTTGGAAAGCTATGTAGCCGGTCGCTGGTACGCCGCACCGGACGCAGGTACCCCGTTGCCGAGCGCAGTGGACGGATCAGAGGTGGCCCGGATCTCCGCAACCGGCGTCGACCTCGCCGAGATGGTTACGTACGCACGCGAGGTCGGCGGGCCTGCACTGTCTGCGATGACCTTCCATGAACGTGCCGGCGCGCTCAAGGCTCTCGCCCTCACGTTGATGGCAGGAAAAGCCGAGTTCTACGCACTCTCCACTGCCACCGGCGCGACGACGCGAGATTCCGGCGTGGACATCGACGGTGGATTCGGAACCCTGCTGAGCTACGCGAGCAAGGCTCGGCGCGAATTGCCCGACAGCACAGTCTTTCTGGATGGAAACGTCGAAGCTCTGGGCAAGGGCGGAACTTTCCTCGGGCAACACATCTATACGTCACGCCGCGGCGTCGCCGTACAGATCAACGCCTTCAATTTCCCGGTGTGGGGTTTCCTGGAGAAGCTGGCACCGGCATTCATCGCGGGTGTGCCGTCCATCGTCAAACCTGCCAGTTCCACGGCATATCTCACCGAACTCGTCTTCCGGCGCATCATCGAATCAGGCTTGCTCCCGGAGGGTTCCGTCCAACTGCTCTCCGGTAGTGCACGGGGCCTCCTCGATCACCTCGGCGGGCAGGACTCAGTGGCATTCACCGGATCCGCCGACACCGCCGCAACGCTGCGTGCTCACCCGAACGTCGTCGGCAAGGGCGTCCATTTCAATGCCGAGGCCGATTCACTCAACGCGTCGATCCTTGGCGAGGACGCCGTACCAGGAACGCCCGAATTCGATTTGTACGTCAAACAACTCGCCACCGAAATGACAGTCAAGGCGGGTCAGAAGTGCACGGCGATCCGGCGCGCCCTGGTGCCGGTCTCGCTGGTCGACGCCGTTGTCGATGCCGCATCCGAGCGACTGAACAAAGTGGTCGTGGGACACCCCGATGCCGACGGCGTCACGATGGGTGCGCTCGCCAGCATCGAGCAGCGCGATGAAGTCTTGAAATCCATTCGCGGTCTGACGAAGTCGGCAACTATCGTATTCGGAGACCCGGACAACGTCGACGTGGTCGGTGCCGACGGCCAGTCAGGGGCCTTCCTTTCCCCTGTCCTTCTCCGGGCGGAAGAGAATGCGCACGAGGTACACGAGCTGGAGGCCTTCGGACCCGTCAGCACCGTCATCGGATACGACGGCATCGATCATGCGATCGAACTCGCGGCCCGTGGCGAGGGAAGCCTCGTCGCCTCGGTGGTCACTGCCGACACCGACATCGCACGTCGACTGGTGCTGGGCCTCGCAGCTTTTCACGGCAGAGTGCTCGTCCTGAACCGCGACGATGCCAAGGAATCCACCGGCCACGGCTCTCCCCTTCCAGTCCTCGTACACGGCGGTCCGGGCCGTGCCGGCGGCGGTGAGGAGCTGGGTGGCATCCGCGGAGTTCTACACCACATGCAGCGGACGGCCGTGCAGGGCACACCCGACGTGCTCACCGCGGTCGGCGAGCGCTGGTTCACCGGGTCAGCGCGCACGACCGGATCCGAACATCCATTCCGAAAGAGTCTCGCCGAGTTGAAGATCGGCGACACCGTTGTCGGCGGTCCGCGCCAGGTCACACTCGCAGACATCGATCATTTTGCAGAGTTCACCGGTGACACCTTCTACGCACACACCGATCCGGTGGCCGCAGCGGCGAACCCGCTGTTCGGCGGCATCGTCGCACACGGCTATCTGGTTGTCTCACTCGCTGCCGGTCTGTTCGTCGACCCGGCTCCCGGCCCGGTTCTCGCGAACTTCGGCGTGGACAGCCTCAGGTTCCTGACCCCGGTGAAAGCCGAAGACAGCCTGACGGTCACCCTCACAGCCAAGACCATCACACCTCGCAGCAGCGCCGACTACGGTGAGGTTCGTTGGGATGCCGTGGTGACGAACCAGGACAACGATCCGGTCGCGACATACGACGTCCTGACTCTGGTAGCCAAGACTCGCCCCGAAGGGAATTGAAAGCACATGACCTATCGAGTAGCAGTATGTTACGGACGCCCCACCGATCCGGAGGCTTTCGACAAGTACTACAACGAGATCCACGTCCCGCTCGCCAGCGCAGTGCCAGGGCTCTCGGACTTCACGTTCAGCAAGTGCTCGACGCTTGACGGCTCCGATCCAGTCTTCTACGCCGTCGCCAACCTGGTGTTTCCCGATCTCGAGACGATGCAGAGCGGCCTGAAGTCCCCGGAGATGGGCGCCGCTGGAAAAGATGTCGCAAACTTTGCCACCGGCACAGTCGACATGTACGTCCAGGAAGTTGTCTCGGTCCTCTAGACCCCTGCAATTCTCCGATCCCACAGGAGTTGTCTCGTGAGTACAGGAAGCATCACCGCCAGAGAGATGTTCGACGCGGACCAGGCGTCGCAGGCACTCGGTATCGAGATTTCCGAGCTGGCGCCCGGTAGCGCAACCGTGACCGTCACCGTGGGCGAAACCATGGTGAACGGTCACGGAATCACACACGGTGGTTATGTTTTCCTGCTCGCGGACACCGCGTTTGCGCTCGCCTGCAATGGCTACGAGGATTCAGCCGTTGCAGCGCGCGCGGACATCCGATTTCTACGTCCGACCCGTCTGGGCGACACCTTGACCGCGGTCGCCACCGAGAAGGCACGAGGCGGTCGAAGTGGGATCTACGACGTGACCGTTCGCAACGGCGACACCGTCGTGGCCGAGTTCCGCGGCGACAGTCGAACCATCACCCGCTGAAATTCAGCCCACGGTGTTTCAGCTCACGACGGGAAGTTCGAGGGGGCCGGAACCGTCGGCAAAGATTGTCACCGGCATACCTTGCAGTCCCCCACGGAAACTGATGTCGCCACCGGTGATCGCGAGACGCACGGAATGCCCTGGCTCGAATCGATGCACTATCGCCGGCATCGTCACCGGGACCGGCTGGGACGGATCACTGATGCGTATGGGCGCAATCAGTCCGTTGATCAGCGAGGAAGTTCCGTCCGGGGCCACGTCGTAGAGTTTCGCGAACACCACCGGCTGTCCGGGCGCCGCAACACGCAGCGTCAGAGTGGGAGCTCCCACCACGTCCATCGCCTCGGTCATCGGCGCAGTGGTCCAGAGCGCCTCGGTTCCCGGAATCTGTGCATTCGGAATGTTTCCGGCCGGATTGATATTGAGCGGCTCGACGCCTGTCGGCAGCCCACCCGGTGCCGTGACGATCGTCTTCGGACCAGGTACCACCGGCGTGCCGTCCGGCAGCAGTCCCCCGTCAGCGGACAGATGGAAGGCGCGGGCGGTCCCGACATCGACGGTGTCGGACGTCGCGTATGCCGGCGCCGCGTTTCCCTCGTAGTCGATCCAGTTACGGAAATACGCGAATTCCGGTCCCGTCTCCGTGTTCTCGTCCTTGAGGTAGTGATCGAACCAGTCCATGAAGCGACCGGTTTCGTATTGCGCGTCTTCGTCAGGAGCGGAGAAGCTGAATTCGCCGGGCGCAGCGGCCAAGTGGCTGTGCCCCCACGAATGCCAGATCATCTTGGCATCGACGCCACGATCCTTCAGCGCGTCGTAAGTCGCGGTTGCCTCGTTCAGATCGAACAGGGTGTCCTGTTGTCCCTGAGCAAGCAGTACCGGAATGTTGATCCGGTCGACGAACGACGAGACCGACGACGCTCGGAGCTCACTCACTACCTGCGGTCCGATGTCGCCGGTCACGACCGCCTCGGCGATCGCGTTGCACATGTAGGGGACGTAGTTCGGGCAGCCGGGTAGCCGTGCGGGATCCGCGATGTAGCCGTCCACACCGGGATTCGCGATGCCCGCGCCGAAGAGCAGCGATGCAAAGAGCACCTTCGCTGCTCCCGGCTCCGCTGTCGACACACCGGAGATGATTCCCGTGCTGTTGGGCGCCAGAGAATACGAGAGATCGTTCCAGGTGATCATGGGGATGATCGTGTCGATACGGGGATCGACACTCGCGGCGGCGAATTGAATGCCGCCGCCGTAGGAGCCACCCGTCATTCCGACCCGCGGGTCGTTCGTCGACGGTGCACCGGTGTGATCGACGGAGTCCTGTACCACCGCGGTGAGCGCCGGATAGGGCTGCGTCAGAGCCTGATCCGTGAAGGCAATCCCTTCTTGGCCGCCGAGGAAGCTGACCAACTGGGAGGCGGCGACGCCGTCGTACGCGGGAGAATCAAGTGTGATCTTGCAACTCGAGCCGCCGAAACCCAATCCCGAATACGTCAGTCCGACATACCCGTTCTCGGCGAAGTTCTGCAGCGCGGGAATCTGGTCCTTGTACGAACCACCGAACCCGTTGGTGGTCAGGATCGCGGGCGCTGGGTTGTCCGCATCGACGCCGTCTGGAACGAAAAGTTCACCGACGACGGTGCACGGCGTCGAGAGTTCAGGCCCGACATCGACCGAGAAGTACAGCAGCTGTGACGAATACGAGCCGTTCGGTGAATCCGCGAGCGCCGGCGGCGAAAAGCCGAGGGCACAAACCACGAGCGTGACGACACTGATCGCTATTCTCCGGCGCACCTGAAAACCGTACACCCGGATCTGTTCTCCACCAGCCTGATCGGGTGCGCGCCGCCGAAGTTTCCGCAGCAAAAGCTACGCCGGACGGAGACGATCTCTACTTGACCGTCAAGGTGCCGCGCATACTCGGATGGTAGGTGCAGTGGAACGTGTATGTTCCAGGCTCGTTCGGCACCGTGATGGTTTCGGTCTCACCCGCTTCGATGTCCTCGTTGAACAACCCTGCGGTATCGGACGTGACCGAGTGCTCGACGGTGTCGTTGTTCTGAATGGTCAGTACCTGTCCGGGCATCACCGACTCCGGCGTCGAATATCCGAAACCGCTGATCACGATTCCCATCGACGACGCTCCCGGCGTCGACATACCCAGAGGCATACTCGGCATCGACATACTGGTCGGCATGCTGGTCATCGCCATGCCGTCGTGATCGGCCGAATCGTTGTCCGACGAATCGTTGTTGTCACTGCACGCGGTCAGTGCGAACACCGCCAGGATCAGCGCTGCGAGCACTGCGAGAATCCGCTTCATTGCTTCGCCTCCTGCTCGTTCCCCCGCAGTCTGCTGATTACCCGCCGCCTAGGGGGCCAAACAGCTCCGATGTGGTGCCTGCGGCGCTGATAGTGCACGATTTCTGCACCAGCTCCACTCGCGGACCGACACTGAAGGAAACAGCACAGATGGCCAAGAGCAAAACGTCGAAGGTGGCCCAGCCGAAGGCGCCGAAGGCAGCCCAGCCGAAGGCTCCCAAGCCAGCCCAGCCGAAGGCTCCCAAGACAGCAGAGCCGAAGGTAGCCGAGAAGGCTCCTGCCGTTCTCTGGAAGGACCTGCCGGACGAGCACGACTACCCGGCGGCCCGCGATTACCTCCAGTTGGGCGCGACACCGGTTCAGGTCCAAGCTCTCGTGTACGCCCTCAAGACGGCGACGCTGGTCTCGAAGAAGGCCAAGGACATCCTGCGGGCCGCCGGGCTACCCCTGCTCCCGGTCGACAACCCGCACGTTGCTGCCGACCTGTTGAAGATCCGCAAGGGGATCGCGCTGTCTCCGATCCTGCTGGTGCAGGGAGACTTCCGCGCCGGAGTACCGGCGCAGATCGCCGACGGCTACCACCGTGTCTGTGCGAGCTACCACGTGGACGAGAACACCGGCATCCCTGCAAAGATCGCTCCCTCGACAGTGACGTCGTAGGTCGTCGATGACCTTCGGCATCCTTGCCCTCGTCGCGCTGGCCGGCATCCTCGGTCCGCTGCTCGGCGCTCGCGTCAGCTGGCATGTCCCCGTGGTGGTCGGCGAACTTGCCGCGGGCGTCGTCTTCGGTGTCACCGGTTTCGGGCTGCTCGACTCTTCGGACCAGACTTTCACGTTCCTGGCCGATATCGGGTTCGCGCTCACGATGATGGTGGCCGGCTCACACGTCCCGGTCCGCGATCCGGCAGTTCGTGCGGCAATCGGCAAGGGTGCCGTTCGCTCGGTTGTCGTCGGACTCCTGTCGGTGGTTGCCGGCTACGGTGCGGCGACGGCATTCGGCACCGGTCACGCCGCGCTGTACGCGGTCCTGATCGCGTCGTCGTCCGCGGCGTTGATTCTCCCCATCGTCGATTCGCTGGGGCTCGGTGGAACCTCGGTTCTGCAGATGACTGCCCAGGTCGCGATCGCGGATACCGTCTGCATTGTCGCGCTGCCTCTGGTGATCGATCCGGACAATGCCCCTCGTGCCGGTGTCGGCGCATTGGCGGTGGCGGCGTGTGCGGTTGCCTTGTTCTTCGTACTGCGAGCCTTCCACCGGTCCGGCCATTGGCGAAGGCTCCACAAATTCTCGGAGAAACGAAAGTTTGCACTCGAACTCCGGATCAATCTGGTGATCCTCTTTTCTCTGGCAGCGCTGGCCTCCAGCACTCACGTGTCGATCATGCTCGCGGGCTTCGCCTTCGGACTTGTCCTGGCCGCGATCGGTGAACCCCGCCGTCTCGCCAAACAACTCTTCGCGATCACCGACGGCTTCTTCGCGCCCCTCTTCTTCGTCTGGTTGGGAGCGGCGATCAATCTGCGCGACCTCGTCACCCATCCGTCCGCCATCTGGCTCGGATTGGTCTTGGGCGGAGCAACTCTCGTGGTTCACGCCGCGATACGCGTCCTCGGTCTTCCGCTCCCTCTCGGCGTGCTGTCCGCCGCACAACTGGGAGTACCGGTTGCCGCAGTGACGGTGGGCGCTCAATTGGGGGTGATGGGCGACGGTGAACCCGCAGCCATCCTCCTCGCCGCCATGATCACGATCGGGGCAGCAACACTGGCTGGTGCTGCCGCGTCGAAAGCCGGTCTCACGAAGCCTGTTTGACCGCGGCCCGCTCCACCGTCAGCAGGCTCTCCTCCGAATGTTCGGCGTGATACGCCGCGCCGCCGCCGCGGACACCGAATAGCCGCTTGCTCCAGATCAGCCACACGACGGCGGCGACGTTCACCAGCAGCAGCCCGGCCCTCAACCACGTGATCTTCTCGGTCAATTCGTAGATTTCGAGGGGCAGGAACAAGCTGGTCGCCACCACTGCGAAGTACTCGCCCCAGCGTTTGACCATCCACAGCCCGACGGCCTCGATCACTTGCAGGCCGGCGTAGACCAACAGACCGACCGCGATCCAGGTGAGCGTCGTCGCCGACAACGAAAACGCCTGCTCGATGTGATGGACCAGTTTGGAATCGTCGATGTTCCAACCCAGCTGGCGGGCCAATGGTCTGATCAACGGCAATTCGTTCTCGAAGGCGTCCTCGACGCGCCCCTTCGACGATCTGAGTTTGAACACCCCGATCGCCAGAAGAACCAACCCCAGAGCGCGGAACATTCTCTCGGTGGCAAGAAGTCGCATGATCAACCGGTCGCGAAGCAGCCGTCCCCGCGGAACCTCGGGAGCGGCGTCCGCCGGCCCGGACGCTCGCGGTGCTCCCGGGACGAAGTTGCCGCAACGTAGACACCGCCAAGCCTGTCCTACCGCTGTCTCCACATGAAGTCGATCCCGCAGCTCAGGTTCGTCCGGAGCGTAGGTCTCGTGACCGTGCCAACTGCACGAGCGCAATGCGAAGTCCACGGGTGAACTCTATGCCGCATATGCCCGGTAGCGTGGATACCCGCTGACCGTGCACTTCGAACGACGAGGATTCCGATGACAACCACCAAGATCGAAACCCGGCATGGCGTCATGGCAGTCGACGACAGTGCCACCGAAGGTTTCCCGGTTGTCTTCATCCACGGAAACTCGGCCAGCCGCTCCATCTTCCGTCATCAGGTCGACGCCGGATGGGCGGGCGACTACCGCATGATCACTCTGGATCTGCTCGGCCACGGCGACTCCGAGGACGCGGGCGAACCCGAAGCCGCGTACACGCAGAACGGTTACGCCGACGCCATCGTCGATGTTCTAGCCGAACTCGGCGTCGAACGAGCGGTTGTCGTCGGGTGGTCGCTCGGCGGACACATCGCTCTCGAGTTGATCGCGAAATTCCCCGGGCTCACCGGAATCGTCATCACCGGTACGCCACCGGCAAATCCCGAGACGCTCGGCGACGCATTCAATGCCGGCGACGGATTGTCCATCGGCGGCACCGAGGTCATCACCGCGCAGGAAGCCGAACTCTACGCACGGATGACCGCCGTTCCCTTCGAGCAGTCAGCCCTCGACGCCGCGATACGCACGGACGGGCGCGCTCGCAAGATCATGTTCGACGCATTCGGCGCGGGCCGCGAATCGGATCAGAAGGCCCTGGTTGCAACGGCGTCTGTGCCTCTCGCGGTGATCGACGGCGCCGAGGACCCGTTCGTGAACACCTCGTATGTCGCGTCGTTGGCCTTCGCGAATCTCTGGGAGGGCACCTACCACGTGATTCCCGGTGTCGGGCACGCAGCGTTCTGGGAAGCACCCGAGATCTACAACCCACTGTTGCAGCGGTTCCTCAGCAGTTTCGCGAAGTAACTAGCTGGACGCGGCGTCCTATGAGGTAGAAGCCACTCGACAATCCGGCCATGTCCGGTCTGTTAATCGCCGTCCTACAGTTCGGAAAACAACTGGAGGCACTGCGATGACCATTCTCGAGCACGGCACGGAAACGTGCACCGGTGGACCGACCCTTCCCCAGATACGACGCCTCGTCACCGAAGTGCCTGGCCCCAACTCGCGCACTTTGGCGAAGCGCCGGAGCGCCGCACTGCCGGCCGGACTGACCAGCGGATCCAGCATTTACGTAGCTGCAGCGGGCGGAGGAGTTGTCGTCGACGTCGACGGCAACTCGTTCATCGACTTCGGCAGCGGCATCGCCGTGACCACCGTCGGAAACAGTGCGCCGCGCGTGGTCGAACGCACCACACGCCAGCTCGGTCAGTTCACCCATACATGTTTCCTCGCAAACCCCTACGAGGGGTACGTCGAGGTCTGCGAAGCGCTCAACCGCCTGACCCCGGGAGATCACGAGAAGCGAACAGCGCTGTTCAACACCGGCAGCGAGGCGCTCGAGAACGCCGTGAAATACGCACGTGCCGCCACCGGTCGCCCGGCAGTTGTCGTCTTCGACCACGCATTCCACGGTCGCACGCTGATGACCATGACGATGACGGCCAAGAACCAGCCGTACAAGGCCACATTCGGCCCGTTCGCACCAGAGGTCTACCGGGTTCCGATGGCCTACCCCTACCGTTGGCCGAGCGGCCCCGAAAACGCTGCCGACGAAGCATTCGCCCAATTCCGTCTTGCGATCGACACTCAGATCGGTGCCGCATCGGTAGCCGCTGTGGTCGTGGAACCGATTCAGGGTGAGGGAGGTTTCATCGTTCCCGCTCCGGGATTCCTGAAGCGCATCGCCGAATTCTGCCGTGAGCGCGGCATTCTCGTCGTCGCGGACGAGGTCCAGACCGGTATCGCACGAACTGGAGCCTGGTTCGCCAGCGAGAGTGAGGACTTCGTCCCCGACATCATCACAACTGCAAAAGGTCTCGCCGGCGGAATGCCACTCGCCGCCGTGACCGGCCGTGCCGACGTCATGGACGCCGCGCATCCCGGTGGTATCGGCGGTACGTACAGCGGCAATCCCGTGGCCTGCGAGGCCGCCCTGGCAGTTTTCGAGACGATCGAGGTGGAAGGCCTCCTCGACCGAGCAAAGGACATCGGCGAAATCCTGACCACAGGGCTGTCCGAAATCGCTTCGGACACAAATATAATCGGCGACATTCGTGGACGCGGCGCCATGATTGCAATCGAGCTGATCCACGACGAAGACAAGGCTCCCAATCGCGAGGCCGTCGCCCAGATCGTCAGCTACGCCCACGCGCACGGCCTACTTCTCCTCGCTGCCGGCACCTACGGAAACGTCGTTCGATTCCTCCCGCCGCTGAGCATCTCCGACGAATTGCTGGCCGAAGGACTGGGCATCCTTCGCGACGCTGTGACAGCAGTCCGATGAGCGTCGTTGTTCACAGCTTGATCGGCGGAGCTTGGGTCACGGGTAGCGAAGGCACACTGACGGACACCAACCCGGCTCGCCCGGACGAAGTTGTCGCCACCGGAGGCCGCGCCGGCGCATCTGAAATGGCGACCGGTGTTCGCGTCGCCCGCATCGCCGCGAACGACTGGGCGCGCCTACCGATGTCCGAACGCGGCGCATACCTCACTCGCGCAGCGGAAATCATCGAAACCAACGCCGATGCCTGGGGCGAAGAACTCACCCGCGAAGAGGGGAAAACGCTGGCCGAGGGTATCGGAGAAGTGCGCCGGGCTGCGCAGATTCTGCGTTACTACGGCAACGCCGCAGACCGCGAGTCCGGGACGGTGTATTCCTCCCCACGTAGCGGCGAGCAGATTCTTGTCACTCGCAAACCTCTCGGCGTGGTAGGCGTCGTCACGCCGTTCAACTTCCCGATCGCGATCCCGGCGTGGAAGATTGCGCCCGCCTTGGTGTACGGAAACACTGTTGTCTGGAAACCGGCTGCCGCGGTGCCCCTTCTGGCCTTCCGTCTCGCGCAGGCATTGACCGAAGCGGGCCTACCCGACGGCGTCCTGAACATGATCCTTGCCGACAGCGCAGCAGGTGAAGCGCTGGTCGACCACCCGGACCTCGACGCCGTCACCTTTACCGGTTCCACCGGCGTCGGCCGAAGAATCGCGGGATCTGCTGCAGCGCGCGGAGTTCCGGCCCAGGCGGAAATGGGTGGAAAGAACGCAGCCATCGTACTTGCCGACGCAGATCTCGAGCTTGCAGTCGAGCAGGTCATGTTGGGAGCATTCCGGTCAACCGGCCAGAAATGCACGGCCACTTCGCGTCTGGTGCTCCATGAATCCATCGCCGAGGAATTCTTGGCGAGACTGACCGTCGAGGTCGAAGAACTGAGAGTCGGAGATCCACTCGATCCCGACGTCACTACAGGTCCCGTGGTCAGCGCATACGCGCAGCAAACGATCATCGAGGGAATCGATCGAGCCGTCGGCGGCGGCGCCAGAGTTGTGGCCAGCGCCGAAGCGCCTGAATCGGGCCACTACGTCCGGCCGACGGTGCTGGAACTGTCGGCGAGCACCGAACTATGGTTCGAGGAACTTTTCGGCCCGGTGCTTGCGGTGCAGCGGGCAGCAACAACTGCAGACGCATTCCGCTTGGCGAACGAGGGCGAATTCGGTTTGTCCGCAGCGTTGTTCACTCAGGATCTGACCAGCGCACTTGCCGGTATCGATGATCTGGACGTAGGGATCCTGCACGTCAACTCGGAATCGGCAGGCGCTGATCCTCACGTACCTTTCGGCGGTGCGAAGAAGAGTGGATACGGGCCCAAGGAACAAGGCGACGCGGCGCGAGAGTTCTTCACTCACACCACCACCGTCTATCTCAGGGGCGGCCGAGCGTGATCTGAATTCGATTCCGCCTGCAGCAGTTCACGAGCTTTGAGTGCGATCCACAACTCGGACCGAGTGTGGGCGGAATCGAGATCTCGGCCGATCAACTCGGCAGCCTTGTCCATGCGGTTACGCAGCGTGTGCCGGTGAACACCCAACTGCGTTGCAGCGGACTCCCATTGACCATTGTGGTGCAGGAACGCTTCGATCGAGTCCACCAGACGGGAACCGTTCTCAGCATCGTAGCCTTCCAGCACACCGAGGCCGCCGGCCGCGATCGACTGCAGAACATCGTTCGACTGCACACTCAACAAGAGACTGAAAGTCCCGAGTTCCGAGAACGGAACGAGCGTGTGTCCATCGACCTGCCCCACTTTGGCAGCAGAGACGGCCTCGCGCAGACTCGCTGCTACACCGCTCATCGGCCGGACGCTACCGATTCCGCCGTTGATACTCCGGCGTGAATTCTCCCGCACTCTCGCATACACACTGCGCGTGACCTTCTCCGCAACTTCACTTTTCACGACGAACCACACGCCGGTGCCGTCATTCAGTGGAGCCAACAGGTACGGCACCGCCACTTCTTCGAGGGCCGCTGAAGTGATATCGGTTGCCGCCAGCAAAGGCCCGACATCGGTCAAGGCAGTTGCAACCACCGGGGATCCGGATTCGAATCCGAAGTACCGCAACAGACTTTCGTCTACTTCGCCGCCAGCCTGGCGCACCATCGTCGCGACCGCCAACCTCAGCCGTTGTTCGGCATCGACAACCCGCAACGGCTTGGCGAGCTCGATGGTCAACAGCGACACCGCGTGGCCGACCAGCAGTCGTTCGGACTGATCCAAGGCGGCATCGGACGCCACCGCCAGCGTGCCGCTCACGGCAAGCTTGTGAATGGCCAGATGGCCGTCGTCGTCCACCACGACCCGGCTGCGCTCCTTGCCTGATCGCTCCCTGATGCGTTCGGGCAGAGACGAACTCGCACTTTCCGTCAGAGCGAGCACCGCTCCGTCCCGATCGAGAACGCACACTGCTGCGTGAACCGCTCGACCCAGTGCAGCGATCAGGGCCGGCACTCCGTCGAGCAGGGCACGCGCCAACTTCTCCTGGGCATCGACCACCGCCTGCACCGTTCGTATCTGGTCGGCGGTCAGCTCGTCGATCACGGCCCGCGAGATGGCGATGAACGGCGTCTCCTTGGCGACGGAAAGCACGGCAAAACCCAGTTCGTCGCCGGCCCTGATGATCGCGTTCGGCACCTTCTCGTGCACGGTGCCGGTGTCGAATGCCAGTGCCACGGCGCCGGTCCGCGCAATGCGCTCGACGTACTCGTACTGCTTTGTCGCCGATCGCGAAAGGTGCAGCCCCGTCGTCATGACAAGCTCTCCACCGGCGAGCCATCGACTCGGATCCTGCAACTCGATTGCGTGCGCCCAACTGATCGGCAGATCGACGTGGCCATGACCTGCAACAACCGAGAGACCGAGAGAGCTGGTAGCCGCCAAGCGCCGGACAGTCATCGGCATTACCGGAACCTCCGAAGGCAGTGGACAGAACTGACAGACTTCAGTTCCAATTTGTACATCAGGTCCATGTTCTGGATCACACGACGAGCTTAGCGTCTCTCCGAAAGAACTGATCGCGTCATGCAATAGGAGCTGAGCCCAGATGCCCGACAGCAGCACCGAAACAGCCGAAGCCGCCAGCGTTCATTCGACGCTCAAGACAGGCTTGAAGAAGCGCCACCTGACCATGCTTTCCATGGGTGGTGTCATCGGCGCCGGTTTCTTCGTCGGGCTGAGCGGAATCATCAACCAGGCCGGCCCCGGCGCAGTCATCACTTGCGCGATCTGCGGCATCATCGTGTTCCTGGTGATGCGCATGCTCGGTGAAATGGCCGTCGCCAAGCCGTGTACGGGATCATTCACCGAGTACGCGCGAATGGCGTTGGGCGACTGGGCGGGTTTCACCACGGGCTGGCTCTACTGGTATTTCTGGGTGATCGTCGTCGGCATCGAATCCGTCGTCGGAGCTACCCTGCTCTCCCGGTGGATCCATGGTGTACCGCTCTGGCTCATGTCAGCAGTACTCCTGTTGGTGATGACCGGGGTCAACCTTCTCTCCGTCAGCAACTTCGGCGAGGCCGAATACTGGTTTGCAGGTATCAAGGTCGCCGTCATCATCGGCTTCATCGTGCTCGGCAGTCTGTTCGTCTTCGGCATCTGGCCCGGCAGTGAAGTCGATTTCAGTAATCTGACCGGCCACGGAGGATTTCTGCCGAACGGCTTCACCCCCGTGCTGGTGGGCGTTGTCGCCGTGATCTTCTCCATGACCGGAGCCGAGCTGGTCACAATCGCCGCAGCGGAATCCGCCGAACCGGCCGGAGCGATCAGACGAGCCACGAACACTGTCGTCTTCCGCATTCTCGCCTTCTTCGTTGTCGCCACCTTCCTCCTCGTGACGATGCTGCCGTGGGATTCGTTCGTCGTCGGCGATTCTCCGTTCATCTCCGCACTCGACCTGCTCGGAATTCCCGGCGCCGCCGACATTCTCAATCTCGTGGTTCTGGTCGCGGTGCTGTCCTGCCTCAACTCCGGCCTGTACACGGCGTCACGGATGCTCTTCGCGCTCTCCGTCTACAACGACGCGCCGGCATGGATGACGCGGACCAACAGTCGCGGCGTGCCCGTGAAGGGCGTACTCGCCTGCACCGTGGCCGGGTATTTCTGTATCGCGGCCGGTTACATCTGGCCAGACACGATCTTCCTGTTCCTCGTGAATTCGTCCGGCGCAATCTGTTTGTTCGTTTACATCCTGATCTGTGTATCCGAACTACGCCTCCGACGCCGATGGGAACGCGAAAGTCCCGAGATACTGAAATTCCGTGTCTGGTTGTATCCCGGCCTACCGATAGTGGTCACCGGCCTGATTCTCGTGATCCTGGTGGGAATGGGTCTCAACGAACCCACGCGCGCGGAATTCGTCCAAAGCCTGGTCGCGCTGGGAGTCATCCTCGTCGCTTACGGCGTGAGAAAGTCTCGTACGCGAAAAGTCGGATCGTTCGCGACGGCCTCGAACAACGCACACAGCAGTTCGAAGAAGGCTTGAAACAAGCATCGAGTAAGCGCTCGACTCGATAAGAGAACCTCTTCCCCGAAAAAAATCGAACCGGCGGAACCGGTCGAACACAGATTTTCTCTTTACCTAAATTCAAGGCAAAATGGACAGTATGCCGAGCACTGTCATCGCCTCCGAAGGGCACAGTTCTTGGCAAACACTTCACGAATGGTTCAACGAACCACACGACTACGAGTGGATAAAGCACCAGAGATCCGGCCGAGCAATCATTCCGATCTTCCGAACCTTGCTCGGAATGATGACGATCATCTTCGGACTCTCCGCGTTCTACAAATTGATCGGCCCGGATACGCCGCCGACCACACCCGGCAAAGCACTTTCGATTTTCATGATCTGCACGTGTGTGGGAATCGCCGCATGCTGGTTCACACAACCATTTCCCGGACGCCGGGGGTTGCTTGCATTCGGGATATTCGCAGATCTCGGGATCGCGGCCGCAGTCCTTCTGGTGCCGGATCGCTCGTCCGGGACCTTCGGTTGCATCGTCTTCGCGGTCACCGGAACCTTTGCGACGCTCTTTGTCAGCGCAAAGTGGCTTGTCGCTCATGTCGTTTGGTCGACGACCATCACGACTACCGTTTTTGTTCTTGCCTATCTAGAAGGCGACGTCGATATCACGACGCTTCTGGCCCGCGGCACCGTTCTTTTCGGAGCTGTCACACTCGTTCCCATTTTTGCGCACCTGACCTGGCGCACGCTCTACCGCGATGCCCAGTATTCGGACCGGGATCCCCTCACCGGCCTGTTCAACCGTCGGGGACTCGAGGGGGCAGTCGGCGATCTCTTCGAGAGCACCCGAGACGATTCTTCGTCTCTCGCTTTTGTCGTCGTAGATATCGACAAATTCAAGACGGTCAATGATCTTCACGGTCATGCCGAAGGCGATCATGTCATCAGAAGAACCGCGAACCGATTGAGCACACATCTCGGCGAACACGGAGTCATCGCTCGTACGGGCGGAGAAGAATATCTGGCTGTCATTGCCGGTGATCCCGAATCGACAACCCTGTTGATCGAAGGGATAAACGCGGCGCTGTCCGATTGTTCCGACGCGATCCCCACAACGGTGAGCGTCGGAGCTGTGATGATGACCGCAGAATCGAAGGCGTGGAGCGGCGGTGCTTCCGCAATCCTGGCGGCGACAAATGTCGCGGATTCGATGATGTATCAAGCGAAAGCGGCAGGCGGTAATACGATCCGCTCGGCTCAGATCTGATTCACAGCCACGTAAGTGGGTGGACGCTGCGCCCGGTTTCCGTGTCCGTGGCGGCAAGATACACATCGACGCGCTCAGCGGTCAGAGCCTTGCTGATGTGATAGCCCTGGACCAGGTCACACCCGACCCACTGAACGCGGCGGAACTGCTCGATGGTCTCGACGCCCTCGGCCAACGATTTCATACCGAGGGCCGCGGCCAATTCGACGATGGACTTCACCACGGACATCTTCGGATCGTCCGAGTCGGTGACCAGCATGCGATCGATCTTGAGAACGTCGATTGGAAGTCTCTGGAGCGTGGCGAAGGACGAATAGCCGGTCCCGAAATCGTCGAGTGCGACGGTAACCCCGAGCTCACGCAGCTTGTAGAGATCCCGGATCGCGCGATCGTCGACAACACCTGTCTCGGTGATTTCGAGCTGCAGCAGATGCGGTGCCAAGCCCGAATCCGTCAGAGCTTTCTTCACCATCGCACCGAACTCTCGCGACACCAACTGCACTGGTGAAACGTTGACCGAGACGCCGATTCCGATCGGCCACCCCGCAGCAGCCGCAGTCGCCATCGCCATTGCCTGCGCGCCGAGGGGAATGATCATTCCGGTTTCCTCCGCCACCGAGATGAACTGGCTGGGCCCGATGAGGCCGCGACTGGGATGGTTCCACCGTAGAAGCGCCTCGAAGGCCACCACTTCACCGGTCTGAGTATCGACTTGAGGCTGATAGTGGAGATCGAACTGCCCTTCCTCGATCCCTCTGTCCAGCTCGTGGAGCGCAGTCGCCCGCGCCGATGCCCTCGCCCGCAGCAGCGGCGAGAACTTGCCTACTCGATTGCGCCCCGTCGACTTCGCTTCGTACAGAGCCAGATCCGCCAGCATCACCAATCCGTCTGCGTCTGTTGAATCCTCGGGCGCGCTGGAGTAACCGATCGTGGCCCGCACTTCTATTCGATTGCCTTCGACGAAGAATGGTTCGTGCAGCACTTCCAGGTACCGGTCGAAGATAACCCCGGGATCGTCGCGCGACGACGTGCAGACGATCAGCCCGAATTCGTCGCCGCCCATCCGCGAGCACATGTCCGAACCTACGACCTTGCGCAGGCGTTTCGTGACTTCGAGAAGTAATTGGTCCCCGATCGGATGTCCAAGGGTGTCGTTGACCGATTTGAAATTGTCGAGGTCGAGAATCCCGACGAGAACCTGCTTGTCCGGCGCCCGAGAATTGATCGCTTCCTCGAGCGCCACACCGAACGCACGACGGTTCGGCAACCCGGTCAACGAGTCGGTGGCCGCAAGCCGAAGGATCTCTTGCTCGTGGACATATCTCTCCGTGATGTCGGAACCGACACCGCGCCAACCCAGAATCACGCCGGATTCGAGAACCCGCGGATTACCGGAAAGAGACCACCAGCGCCGCCTACCGTCGACATGCACCGGAACGACGGTGTCGCGGAAGGGGGCACTCGATTCGAGTTTGTCGATCATCTGGGCCGCGGCCGCACGTCCCTCCGGACTCGACGCGATCTGGAGTCTGGTGAGGAGTTGCCCGAAGGTGAGTTGCTGCAACTCGTCCACCGTCATACCTGCGACCTCGGCGAGACGTGCCGAGGTGTGGGAGAACCGGCCGTTGGTGTCGCACTCCCACAGCCAGTCGCGGGAACCGCCTTCGAAACCGTCGAGCAACAACGCCACCGTCTGACGCTCGGATTCCGCCTGAAACTCTGCGAGACAACGTCTCTGGAACGAGGCCGACAGATAGACCGCCCCTACGGTGAGCGCAAACATGTAGATGCACAACTGAATCGCAAGTACGCGAAAGTGGGGTTCGGCGTGGACGATGAGAACAGTGAAGACGCCGAGGCCGTGAATGTAGATCCAGGTCAGGCTCACCGATCTCAGACTCGAGAACGTCACGGTCCCGGCGCCCATGATTCCTGCCATCGTCGCGATCAGAACCAAGTCGCGGAAGACGTCCATGTCGTGAAAGAGCAGGGCAAAAAGTGCAACATCGAGGGTCGCGACGACGATCACTTCGACGAGCAGACCCACGTAGTCGTAGCGCGGTGTGTGCTTCGATTGTCGCCAGCGCAGCGGTATCCACACTCGAATCGAATTGGCGAGGACAAGAAAGATGAGGGCGCCACCCAACCACCTGAGCGTCTGACGTCCGGGCGGGACGGTGTAGGTCAGAATCACGACCAAACTCGCCATGTACGCAAGATTGGCGAACGGCGCGACGGCCGCAGCCTCGTCGATCTGACGGCGAAACAGGCTGTTGCAGTCGGCCTCCGAAGCAGGATCTTTCCTACCCAATCGACTCAGACGGTTCATCAGTGATGCATCCCGACACCAGCGCAGGCGCCATCAGCGGGCGTCGAATCCGCTCGCCTGGCCATCCGAACCTCCCCTGGCTCCCCACCGAACCCCTATCCGGTGAAACGTCAGTGTTTCAGACTCGCTGCTTGTTTCCTTCACAACGGTAGCCATCTGACGAATCGATTGTGCGCAGATCACTATATCCAGAGGTCGTTCCGTCGATCTTCCAGGTCGATCTTCGATTGCTGATTCTTAGCTCGAACCACGTTTGTCGCCGACCGCGACGCGGGGGATTCGAGCGGTCGGGAACAACGCGGCGATTGCGAGCAGCGCTGCCACGGCAAATGCGACACGCAACGCGTCCAGCCTGGCTTCTTCGTTCACGTCCACGATCGCATCCGCCGTGGACTCGGCGACACCGGCGTCACTGAGAGCGGATCGGAGTTGCGTCGTCGACAGGAACGGCACACCCGAGGCCATGTCGGTGCTCGCTTGCTGCTGCACCGATGTCGGAACCGCCGGATTGTCTTCGATTCCGGCGATCGCCGACGTCGTGAGAGTGGCAATGAGAACCGATCCGATCAGGGCAGTTCCCAAGGATGCGCCGAGGTTGGTGGCGGTGTTCTGCAACCCGCCGACCTCGGTGCTGCGTTCGTCCGGGACCGAGGACACCGTGACGGCTCCGAGCTGCGAAGACAGGCACCCCAAGCCGAAACCCATGAACAGCATGGGAATCATCACGATCGCCGCATTGGCGCCGGGGTCCATGCCTGCCACGAGCATCAGAATGCCGACGACCATGACCAACAATCCGACTCGGACCACGCGTCGCGGGTTCGCGGTAGGCCGTAGCTTCGGAATACCGATCGCCGCCACGACGAGCGCCGCCGACAACGGCAGGATGCGAATTCCGGTCTCGAGAGCGCTGAGCTCCAGAACTACGGACAAGAACAAAGGAACCGCGAAGAACACGCCCGCCTGCACCAGAAACTGCGCGAAGAACATCGACAGCCCGCCACTGAGTTCGCGGTTTCGCAGCATCGCCGGATCAAGCAACGGCTCCTTCCCCGCAGCGGCCAGTCGACCTTCCCATCGCAGGAATCCGTAAACGACAAGGAGCCCGACGATCAGCAGCCAGACCACCGGAGACAACCCCACCAGCTGCGGCCCGCCGGGTTTGGCCTGTACCCACCCCCACTCGCTCGAACGCAGAACACCGAAGACGATCATTCCCAGTCCCACCACCGACAAGATCGACCCGAAGTAATCGAGGCGCGACTTCGACGGCGGAACGTCGACCACCTTTCTGAGCACCAGCAAGATCAGGACGACGATCACGACTTCGCCGACGAACACGTAACGCCACGACGCAAATGTCGTCGCCGCGCCGCCGATCAGCGGCCCCACTGCCACGGCTATCGCGCCTGCTGCAGCGACAAGGCCGTAGGCCGCCGGACGCTTCTCCGCCGGGAAGTTGGTGGCGACGAGCGCAACGATCGCGGGCATGATGAGCGCCGCGCCGACGCCTTCGAGGAACGACCACCCGATCAACAGGACCACGAGATTCGGAGCGAGCGCAGTCGTCAGCGAACCAGCGCCGTAGATGACCAAGCCGAGTGCGAAGGCTCGGCGACGGCCCATCATCGAACCGACTTTGCTACCCGTGATCATCAGAGTCGCCATGACCAGGGTGTACAGCGTGATCGCGGTTTGAATGCCGGTGATACTCGTGCCGACGTCCTCGGCGACGGTCGCCATCGAAACATTCATGACCGAGCTGTCCAGGGTCATCAGGAACTGGCTGCTCGCCAACACCGTGAGAACCAGCCCCGAACCCGCCTGCGTAGTCGAACCAGCAACCTGTCCGTCACCCATCGTGCGGGTGTACCCGGTGCTCAGGTCTTCGAAGCAGACCGGTCAGTGCTGTTTGAGGCTGTTCGAGGCTGTTTGAGTCAGTGCCGTTCGAGTCAGCGCTGTTCGAGTGCAAGTTGATCGGCCCAGGCCGACACGTCGCCGCGTTCCAGAGCGACCGCGAGCAGTTCCGGAAACTTGTCCGGCGTGCACGCAAACGCGGGAATCCCGAGGGCACTCAGCGCCGCTGCATTGTCGTGATCGAACGATGGAGCGCCGTCGTCCGAGAGCGCCAGCAGAACCACAACCTGAACGCCGGCATTCTTCATGGCCGCCATGCGCCGCAGCATCTCGTTCCGAATACCGCCCTCGTAGAGGTCCGAGATCAGAACAAACATCGACTCGGCAGGACGCGAGATCAGCGACTGGCTGTACGCGATTGCGCGGTTGATGTCCGTGCCCCCACCAAGTTGGGTCCCGAACAGGACGTCGACGGGGTCGGACAGTTTGTCCGTCAGATCGACGACGGCGGTGTCGAAAACCACGAGCGAAGTCTTCAGCGCTTGCATCGACGCCAACACCGCGCCGAACACGGACGCGTAGACGACGCTGGACGCCATCGAACCCGATTGGTCGATCGCCAGGACCACGTCGCGCTGCACAGATTTCGACTTGCGGCCGTATCCGACTAGCCGCTCGGGGACGACGGTTCGATACTCCGGCAGGTAGTGCGACAGATTTGCTCGGATGGTTCGGTCCCAGTCGATGTCACGCAACTTCGGATTCGACGTTCTGGCCGAACGATTGAGTGCCCCGGTCACCGCGGCCTTCGTTTTCTGCGCGATTCGCTCTTCGACTTCCCGAACCACCTTCCCGACGACCATTCGAGCGGTGGCCTTGCTGGCCTCCGGCATGACCTGGTTGAGGCTCAGCAGCGTCCCGACCAGATGTACATCTGGCTCGACGGCATCGAGCAGTTCCGGTTCGAGCAGCAACTGCGCCAAACCCAGTCGGTCGATTGCGTCCTTCTGCATCACCTGCACCACCGTGCTGGGAAAGTACGTCCGGATATCGCCGAGCCATCTGGCGACGGACGGCGCCGACGCCCCCAATCCGGCTGAGCGGCGGCGCCCCTTGGTCGGGCCGGACGAGTCGTAGAGCGCTGCGAGAGCTGCATCCATTCGACTGTCGCCCGGTTGGCCCAGCCCTCCCGTCGATTCTTCGGCGGATTCCCCGAGCATCAATCTCCAGCGCCGAAGGCGCTGATCGTCGTCGCTCATACGCGCGCTCCCAGTATCTCGGCAACGACCGCCATTGCCGCTCGGCCGCGTCGAGTATCGGTCTCCACTGTCGTCTCGACGCGTCGTCCACCTCTGACCGCCTGACCGATCGCTCGACGCTCCCCTGCCTCGAAGGCTCCGAACGTGCGTCGAAGCAACGGAAGCGTGTCGATGAAGTCCTGCTCACGAAGTTGGCGGACCCACGTGTCGATCAGCGTGAGCAACGCTCGATCGTGAACGAGCACAAGCCCTCCGCCGCCGAGAAACCCGTCGACCCACCCGGCTTTGGCGGTCGGCGCGCTGCCCACGGACAGGGCCCGAGACAAGCGCTGGGCTGCAGCGGTTTCCGTGATCGAACCGCTGTCGCGCAGTAGCCGCACCATCCGTCCGACGAGTAAACCGTTGACGTCGTCACGGTCGATCACGCCGGCCATCGCCTGCAGCCACCGTGCGCTCGCATCGCGATCGTCACGGACCATGACTGCCGAGTGAACCTTGTCGAGGTGATCGCGAAACTCCTCGGCGCTGGGATCGTCCAGTCCGGTGACGGCGACTGCGAGGCCGGTGCAGATCCGGATCAACAAGCTGTCGGCGACGTCGATCAACGCCGTCACATCGGTTCCGCGCACATCGCCGTATCGCAGCGTTCGGGTCAGCGTCGGTAGCGCCGCCATCAGATGTGACACGTCATGGTCTAGTGCCGCAACTGTTTTCACACTCTCCAAAACCGCAGACAAAGCTGCCGGGAGGTTTGCGAGCAGTGAGTTCTCCAGTAGTCCGATCAGTGACGCGAGAGTGATGTCCGGCTCGTTGATCTTCGAGACGACACGTGATGCCGCCGCTGCGGCCACCGTCGTACCCCACAGCGACGCCTCGATCACCGAGACCGAGAATTCGGGCTTCCATTGCAGCGCCCAAGTCTCTCGGAAAGTTCCGGTGGAACGGACCTCACTGTCGGCCGGGGTTCCCCAATCGATCTCGAGGATCCCCAGTCGGTGCAGGAACTGGGAACGCTCGACGTCGATATCGCGTCGCAGGTCCAGATCGAGATTCTTGGCTCCCGCTTGTTGTTTGAGCCGCAAAGTCTTCGAACGTGCTCGCAGGTCTGCTTCGAGCGGAACCGTCGGAGTTTCTTCGGGCACCGCGCCCAGGGCTTCGCCCACAACGAGTCTTCGTGTGATCAGATCCAGAAGAACGTCGTTTCCGTCGCACATTACCGACCTCGTAGCCTCGGTAACTTCCGACAATCCGGCCAGCGGGCGAGAACGCAGTGCAGCCAACGTATCTGCCAATCGGACAGCTTCGATGACGTGAGCACTCGAGATCGGAAGGTCCTCGTCCCTGAGCACCCTCGCAACTTTGGTGAGCCACCGCGTGATCGTCTTGTCGTTCGCGGTGAACAGATGGTGATACCAGCCCGGCGAGGTAATTCCGGCTCCGTAACCCGATGCCGACGCCAGGCGTGAATGTGTCCAGGGAACCCAGGTCAGCGAGGTCTTGACCTTGGACATCCCCTTGAGAATGCGGGCGTCGGGTGCCGCAGGCCCCAAGGCTCCGACCAACGCCGGCGCGTGCCAGGCACCGCAGACGACCGCTACCCGCTCGGCGCCATCCTTCAACGTCTTTCGCAGCACCTGCCGCATATATGCTTCGCGATGCGCTGTCTCCTCGTCGATCGGCACCGTCTCACGCAGCGCCTCCATCGCCTCGGTGATCGCATCGAAAGAATCTGCGCCCGAGCTTGATTCGATCACCGAATCCCACCAGCGTTCGGTGTCGTCGAAACCCGCGGCCGCGGCCAGTTCAGACAGAGGATCGCCCTCGCGGACAGTACGAATCCCCTGATCCGCCAACACGTTGAACGCGGGCAGATCGCAGAACCTTGCCTGCACACCGTTCTTCGCAGCCCACTGCAGCGCTTGCCATTCGGGTGAGAACACCGCAAACGGCCAGAATGCCGCCTTCGACGGTTCGCCAGTGGCGTACGCGAGCAACGCAATCGGCGGTTCCATCGACTCCGATGCCGCCAGCATCACCAACGGGTCTGCATCCGAAGGACCTTCGATCAGGACCACGTCGGGGGAAAACTCGTCCAGGCCCTGCCGAACCGAACGAGCAGATCCCGGGCCGTGGTGACGGATACCGAAGACCCGGACACGCAGGTCCGGAATCACGATGGTCACCCGGTGACCTCGCGGCACGCCCGGTAGAAGTCGGACCACTCGCCGCGTTCACGCACTACTGCCTCGAGGTACTCGTTCCACACAACCTTGTCTGCGACCGGATCCTTGATCACCGAACCCAGGATTCCGGCAGCGACGTCGGATGCCCGCAGTACGCCGTCCCCGAAATGCGCAGACAACGCCAAACCGTTGGTGACCACCGAGATCGCCTCCGCCGTCGACAGAGTTCCGGACGGGGACTTCAACTTGGTGCGGCCGTCGGTGGTCGTGCCTGATCGCAGTTCCCGGAACACGGTGACGACCCGGCGAATTTCCTCGGCTGCTGCGGGGGTTGTCGGCAATTCCAGTGCTGCGCCCAACTGTTCGACTCGGCGTGCCACGATAGCCACCTCGTCCTCCTCGCTGGCCGGCAACGGGAGAACAACTGTGTTGAACCGTCGACGTAGTGCGGACGACAGATCGTTGACACCGCGATCGCGATCGTTGGCGGTAGCGATCAGATTGAAGCCCTTGGCTGCCTGCACCTCGATGCCCAGTTCCGGCACCGGCAACGTCTTCTCGGAGAGAATGGTGATGAGGGCGTCCTGCACGTCGGCCGGAATACGCGTCAACTCTTCGACGCGGGCGATCTTCCCGGTTTCCATCGCGGTCATCACAGGTGACGGCACCAGCGCACCGGCGGTCGGCCCCTCCGAGAGAAGGCGTGCGTAGTTCCAGCCGTAGCGGATAGCTTCCTCGGGTGTACCCGACGTGCCTTGAACCAGGAGCGTCGACGCACCCGAGATTGCAGCCGAAAGGTGTTCGGAGACCCAGGTCTTGGCTGTACCCGGCACGCCCAACAGCAGTAGTGCCCGGTCGGTGGCAAGAGTTGCGACGGCCACTTCCATCAACCGCCGTGGACCGACGTACTTCGGTGAAATGACTGTTCCGTCGTCGAGAGTGCCACCCAACAGATACGTCACCACGGCCCAGGGCGACAAGTTCCACGACGGTGGACGCGGACGGGTGTCCTGCGCGGCCAGTGCTTCGAGTTCGAGTGCGTACTCCTGCTCTGCGTGGGGCCGCATCAGCTTTGCCGGTTCTGTGGTGGGCACGGTTACGCTGTCAGTCATGTGAGCTCCTCGAGCAGGGTCTTGCGGTGGGTGATGGCGCTGGCAGTTCTGGCGAAGGTCTGCCGCCAGTCCGGGTCAAGTGCACGTTCCGCAGCCCGATCGAGCAAAGTTACTGCGCTGTAGGGAAATCGACTCTCGGCTAGGCGTAGCGATGCGCTGTATTTGTAGCGCGAGAATTCGCCGGCCTTGGCGCCCCCATCGGCACGTCTGGCCGCAACTCGTTCCCACTGGGCCACGACTGCCCGGGTGATGTCGTCTGGCCATGGACCTCGCAGAGCGTCGTAGATCGCTGCCCTGCCCGGGTGCAGAACATTGGCGTCGCCGTTTCCAGACCTCAACAGGTCAGCCAGAGCCTTGGCCGGCACCAACGGGAGTAGGCGTCGATCGGTGGCCGTGCCGCGCGTGCGAAAGAGTTCCAGCGCCCATTCCGCATTGTTCTGCGCGACTGCAGCGGTGGACCAAGCGTCGTGAAGGATCGGCTCCCAGCCTTCGTCAACGCTCATCCCCATGACCTTGCCGGGTTCACCGATCATGTTGTTCCACAAAGACAACGGTGCAGAACTGATCGCCTGACGCACGTACTCGGCACGATAGTCGGTGTGTGGATTCGGCCGATCTTCGATGCCGTCTCGCCTCGACGCCGCATCGACTTCCTCAGGCGGCAGGATGACCAACGTGGATCGAAGCAGTTTCCGCTCCACCCGCGCCCATTTCTGAACCCGCGCAGCCATTCGCTCCCCGAACTCCGATTCGGGAATACGTCCGAGCACCTCCGCTGCTGCGCGTCGCACGTCCTTGCGACGGTCGTCGAGGGCTTCCTCCAACAATGGTTGATCGTCGGCGCTCGATCCGATTGCCAGAGTCGAGACAAATGCAGCCTTCTGTTCGCCCCGCTCGGTGCCCCACGATTTTCTGAGTTCGGCCAGTGCCAGCGCGGGATCTGTTCGGCGAGTGTCTATCAGCCACTGCGTGCGCTGGGACGAACTTCCGTGACGCCAGACATCCGGATTTGCATCCCTGGTTCGGACGAGCTTGCTCCACTCGGGGTTTTGCGCGGCTAGCCATCGGCCACGCTCGCCGACGATCTGCAGGATGCTCTCCCGGTGAGCTTCGCTCGCACGTGCAAAGGAAAGCAACTCGGCGACCAGATGATCAGGCGCACGGTAGTTGCGCTCCAACGCGACTGCGAACCATTCGTCGAGCAAGGTCGCCTTGGCCGCGAGCATCGACAGCAGGTGCGCCGATGAGGATTCCGGCAGCGTGAATCGCACATCGTCTGGAGCAGGTGTCGACACCGCCGCCGTGGTGGAGCCCGCACCGCCACGGCGGTACGCCCTCTCCAACGCCGCTGCCGCCAGAAGCATCTCGGCAGGATCGCCGTCGAGTTCGCGGGCATGGCCTCGCACTTCGGCCGGCAGCTCCTCGAATGTTGTCGAGGTTCTGGCGGTCCCGAGAAGAGCAGCCGAGATCAATGTGCTCACAGCACGATCACCTGCCCTCCTGCGAAAACCGAGATCGGAGTAAGAGCCAGCGCATTCCACGTTCCGCAGACCGTGACCGGGTAACCGCCGGAAATACCGAGCAACTTCCACAGAAGATCCGAATCACCCTCTGCCCGAAGCGCTGTGCCCGATTCGTCGACGAGAAACCAGGAACCGTCGACGAACGACGGGACCACCGAACTGATCACTGCCGGCCACGAGCGCAACCAGGGATCTGCGGCGAGGGCATCGGTAAACTGCTGCAACGCAACGTCGATGCTTCCGAACGGCATGGTTGTGAAGGGCTCCGGTTCACCGTGCGTTGCCCCCATCCGCGCCCGCAATGCCGCGGCACCGGGATAGAAATGAACATCGGCATTGAGCAGAAACCCGACTGGCGGCGTTTCGGTGGCAAAGTTGGGTGACCCGTGGGAGAAGTCGAGCAGCATGGCCCACCGTTTCGAATTCCTGCCGAGCATCCACACGGTTCGGGTGAACAGTCGCTTCTCCTCGGTGATCCCGGAACCGAGAATCATCCAGTTCTCTTTCACCGGAATCGATTCCATCACACTCTCGGTTGAGACGGGATAGCCGACGTGCGCTTTCACCGAATAGGCAAGATCTTCCGGCAACTTGGACAGCTTCTGATGCCCAGCGACCAGCAGGTGCAACCGAGCCAACTCGTCGAGGACCTTCTCGGGCCAGTTCTCCGTAGACGCAACGATTCCCGCCAATGCTCGAAGCGTGCCTGCAATACCGGGCGCCTGAGCATCCACCATTCGAGCGGCTACCGCGTCGAAGCCCGCCCAAGATGTGTCCATCGCCGCCAGACCACTGCGGATCTGATCGGTGATCCACAGGTCCAATTCGACGAGCCCGCCCGCAACGCGGTCGGCGCGCTTCTGCGCTGTCGCCGGGTCGGGAGACTTCTTGGGAGCCTCGTCACCGCTTTCGCCGGTGTTCTCGGCCTTCTCCTCGCGGCGCGACAACCACTCTGCCGCGAAGTCGGCCGGCTCGTCCGCCGACGGCACACGCCCTTCCGACCATTCCACCAGCAGCCCCAGAGCATGTTTGCACGGAAACTTTCGACTGGGGCACGAGCACTTGTATGCAGGGCCCCGCAGGTCAACCACTGCTTGATACGGCTTCGAGCCGCTGCCCTGACACAGCCCCCAGAGCGCGAGACCGCTACTGCCGGCATGGCTCCACGAACCAGCCAACTTACGCGCAGCGGCCAGCGATGCGGCGTCGGGAGCTACCGACGCCACCTGCCCAGCTGTCCACGGCGAAGTCACTCGACCACAGTATGACAACCCGCTGACATCGCAGAGTCAGGCCGATTCTTTAGTGAATCAGCTCTTGACTCGAACGCATGTTCGAGTATGATTTGAGGTGGGGATCGGGGGATTCAATGAGTATCAACACATCATCTGACGTCGTTTGTGGTTCTGCGGTGGGGTTGCGCGGACGCCTGTGGCGGTTGACTGCTTCTGAGTTACGTGCCGCTGCGGTGTCGGCGAGTGCGGAGATTCTGCGGCTCGAGGCCGTTCGGGTGGCGGTGGTCGACGAACTCTCGATGCGCCCGGATGATCAGGTGATCGCCAGCCGCGGTGTCGGTTCGTGGTTGGCGGCCAACACGATGCTGCAGGTCCGGGACGGGAAGAAGATCGCCGCCCTCGGTGCAGCGCTACGACCGTTTCCCGCGGTGACGGCCCGGTTCGACGTCGGGGACTGCTCCTTCGAGCACGCCGTGCTGATCGTGGCGTTCTGCGAATCACCACCGAAGGGCATGCCCGACGCCGCGCTCCCTCGCTGTATCGACCTACTGTTGGCTGCTGCTTCCGGTGTGGAGGCCACGACGACGAAAGTCCGGAACGTCATCGCGACCTTGGAGCGAGTGTTCGAATCCGATGAGATTCCACCCGCCGAAGATGAGGATCGGAACGAGCTGCGCATCGCGTCGACGTTGAACGGCCGGGTGGTGGTGCGCGGAGATTTCGACGCCCTCACCGGCGAAATGCTGCTGTCGGCGTTGTCGAATCTGACGATGCCCACCCCGGCACCCGATGGAACCCCCGATGCCCGGTCGGCGGCGAAACGGACCGCGGACGGGTTCACCGAACTGATCCGCCGCTACCTCGACTGCGCCAAAACCGGCACCGACGGTGGCCAGCGGCCGCACGTGAACGTGCACATCAATGCTCGTGATTTAGCTGAGCATCGCGATTGCGCCGCCGCGCCCTCGCCCGATGGTGGTGGTGGTGGTGGTGGTGGTGGTGGTGGAGCGACTGTATCGGATCTCGATGTCGGGCACATGCCCTGGCTCGGACCACTCTCGGTCTCGCAGACCAGACTCCTCGGCTGCGACTGTTTCCTGTCCACCGTGCTGCTCGACGACCACGGCGCGCCGCTCGATGCGAAACCCGGGAAACGGTTGGTGTCCGCCGAACAGCGAGTGGCGTTGATCGCCCGCGACAAAGGCTGCGCGTTCCCCGGCTGCACGTGTGTACCGGCCTGGACCGATGCGCACCATATTCGGCACTGGGCGAACGGCGGGCCGACGGTGATGAACAACCTTGTCCTGCTGTGCCGTTCACATCACCGGCTGATGCACCGCAAGTCCGGGTTCGTCGGGAAATGGGTGATCCGCATCGGCGTCGACAACAAACCGTGGTTCATCCCACCGCCCTCGATCGACCCGCAGCAGCACCCACGACCGGCGAACACCACCTTCAAAACCTGAGAAGAACCTCAGGCACAACAGAACACGGCCAGGCTCCGCATCGGACATCAAACCCCGATACGGAGCCCACAGGCCGTGTCGCGTCCACAACTCACGACGTTTTGGCGGGGCGCAAGACCGATCTACCCAACAACTCACAAACCTGCAGGGCCAGAGCGAGATCCAACTTGTCTCGGCCGGCAGCGACTGGATCCCCGAGCGCCTTGTTGATGCGATACTTCACGGTATTCCGGTGCAGATTCATGTGATTGGCAGTGTGCAGATGGCTTTCTCCGTGGGCGAAGTACACACTCAACGTCGTCCGCAAGGATGCAGCAGAAGGCGTATCGTCCGCCAACGGGCCTAGCACCTCCCAGACCCATGACTTCGTAGAATCGATGTTCTCGGACAGAAGTGAAACCACAGCGACGCCGCGGTCCCCGAAGCTCACCACCGGCCGTTGCGGCGTATCCGGCACGGCAGCAACCGAATAGGCGGCGGTTGCCTGTTCGTGAGATCGCTTGAAACCTTCGACCCCTGACCCTGGCAGTCCGATTGCCACCCGCGCTCCGCCGTCCAACGGCACTGCCGCAGCGAGAACCTCCGGATCCGGCGCAGGCACCCGGCGACCGAACGGCAGCCACGCCCACACCGTGCGTCGATCGATGGCGGTGATGATCGGCGGCTTGTCCGCTCCCGCCGCTGCGCCGAGATCACGTACGAGTCGATCGAGCGTGTTGATGCCCATGACGTCCGCATCCCACGTCGACCAAACCACCAGGGCGACGTGGTTCTGACCCAGGCGGTACCCGGTCTCCGCTTCGAAAGCAGCGGTATCTGCGTTGGTGCCGGACAGGAGGGCGTGGATCGCGGCCGAATGGAGGTTTCCCTGCGCTGCCATCCATCGACTGCGTTCCCGCTCGTACGCGTCGAAGACGTAGAGCGTGATCCAGTCGATGTAGCTGTAGACCACATCCGAAGTGTGCTTCAGGACAGCCAAAGTGAGTCGCGCCGGAATATCCAGTGTGCTGATTTCGTCGTGACAGATCCGCATCAGATCGCCTTGGCCCATGTGGTAGGCCCGAACGAGAGAGTTGGACGGAACGTCCCGCTGCGCCAGACGCAGAGCGTATTCCACTGCGGCAGTGGTCGGTTGGAGATGATCGATCGGAATGTCGTTGGCCAGTACGTGGATGATCGTCGTGATGTTTCCCTGCACGCTGGCCTCGAGCATTTCGAGCAATTTGGCGTCTGCATCCAATTGGTCGATTTCGTGAGCCATCATGAAGGCCATCTCACGCGCGATGTCGGCACTGCGCTCGTCGAGTCGTCGGGCCAACTCGGCAACCACCGCAAGCACTTCCGGCTCCGCGGCTGCAGGCACTCGGGCGAGGCGCCGCATCGCGCCGGCGCCTCGCTCCTTGTGCGATGGACTACTCACAGAACTTCCGCACCCTTTCGTCGCAGGTACTTCAGAGCCGATTCGGCCGCGTTGTACCCGCACATTCCATGTGCTCCGGCACCCGGCGGGGTCGAGGCCGAGCACAGGTAAGTGCCCGCGATCCCCGTGCTGTACGGATCGACTGCGACGCGCGGACGCAAGACAACCTGCAGTTCGGTGTTGGCACCTCCGATGATGTCGCCGCCTACCTGATTCGGATTGTCTTGCGCCAGGTCAGCTGTACCACTGCTCGATGTCGCGACGATCTGATCCCGGAATCCTGGCGCAAACCTCTCGATCTGACGAATGATCGCCTCCGTAGCGTCGCCGGCATATCCGTGTGGCACGTGCGCATAGGCGTACAGCGGATGAACGTTCCCGGCAGATCGGGTGGGATCAGCCAGGTATTGCTGACCGAGGAGCACGAACGGCCGGTCCGGCATGCGGCCTGAATTCGTCTCACGCTCAGCGGCCACGATTTCGTCGAAACCACCTGCCAGATGGACAGTTCCGGCCCGAGCGCAATCCGGATTGGTCCACGGCACATGACCTTCGATCGCAAAATCGACCTTGAACGCTCCGGGAGCCTGCTTGAACTTTCGATAGGCTCTCGCCACTCGGCCAGGGAGTCGATCGCCCAGTATTTCGAGCGCACCCCCCGGATTGACATCCAGCAGAACAACATCGGCGTCCGGAATCTCGGAGGCCGTGCGAACCCGAATGCCGGTGTCGATCTTGCCGCCGTGATCGAGGAGCATCGCGGCCATGGCGTCGGTGATCGAACGCGAACCTCCCTCGGCAACCGGCCAACCGTAGCGGTGACCAGCAGCAGTGATCATCAATCCCACCGCCGAGGTGGCCGGACGGTTGAGTGGATAGAAGGCGTGCGCGGCAACCCCGCCGAACAGCGCCTTCCCTTTGTCGGTCTTCCACAACTTCGCGGTCACGGTTGCCGGAAGCAGCGCTCGCGGACCGAAAGCTGCGAGCCGCAGCGGATGCCGCGGGACATTGACGATCGGGCGCATCAGGTCGGACGCCAATGCATCGAATCCCGTCGACAAGTCACCGAACATGCGTTGCCATCGAGGTCCGTCCGCGCCGAGTCCCGCCGCCGTCTGCTCCAGCGAGCGGTACAGAACACCGGCGTCCCCGTTGTCGAGCGGATGCGCGCAGTCCACCTCTGCCCATCTCCAGATCAGCCCGTATCGCTCGAGGTCCAGCTTTGACAGGTACGGCGAGCCGATACCCATCGGGTGAAACGCCGAGCAGTGATCGTGAATCAACCCCGGCACGTCGATCGGACCGGAGCGGGTGCCTCCGCCGATCTGGTCGGCAGCCTCGAGCACCTGCACGTCCACACCGCTACGTGCGAGGTGTACAGCGGCAGCGAGCCCATTGGGCCCGCTGCCGACGACTACGGCCTTTGTCACTTACTCACCTCTTGCTCGCTACCGCTGGCCCTCGTACGCATCTTCGGCTCGGAGACAACCTGCGGATCTGTTGCCGCGCGGTCGGCCCGTACGTCCAGTGTCCACTGAACGTCGAACGGAATGGGCCCGTTCGGCAACCACGGTTGTTCGGCAACTGCGTCGGCGACCTTGAAAGTACCTCGTTCGATGACGCCGAGAGCTGCGTCGATCACCTGGTACTCCTGCGTTCCCTTGTGGATGGGCTGCGATTCGATCCAGGTCACCAGGAACTCGCCGGGCGCGAAATTGCAGCGACGCTGAATGGCGGCAATCAACTTCGCGTCGTGCAGGTGCCCGTCACCGAAGTTGAAGGCGACGATGGAGTTGCACATGAACTCGGCTTCCCGCAGCGAGTACGTGTTGATGTCGTCGCCGAGGTGCCTGATCATCAGTGAGAACAGTGCACGCCCCTGGCTGTGCATGGAACGCCAGCCCAACAGCTGATGCAGAACGACATCGGACACATCTTCGGGGTACATCGTCATCAACTGATTACGCGTATCCGGCGACGGACGCTTGATGTACTGGTCGATCTTTGCTTCGGCGCCCGGCGCGAATGCCCACGTCGCAGATGCCCAGTTGCCGGCGTACTGACGCATCGACGGCAGGAACGACACCAGATCGGGTCGAAGGTTTCCGAGAATGGGGAAGAAAGCAAGGGCTGCAATAATTCCCGCTGTGATCCAGGGTGAAGACATGGCGCCGAGGCCGTAGCCGTCCCACGCCGGGAAGCCCAGGAACAGGAAGACCGAGGCGTAAGCGAACAGAAGATTCCATTCCAGCGGAACGGCCAGCGGGAAGGTCGACGCGATGAAGAGATGGAATCCGACCATGAGGATCACGGCGAGGATGGTGAGTGTCTTGTTCGTCGAGAAGAGCAGTATCAACGGGGTGACGATTTCGACCATCGTTCCGGCCACGTGTGCGACCCCGCCGCCGAGGTGCGAGGGTCGCAGATCCTCCGGGAAATTCCGGTAGTGCGCACGCTTGATCTTCTTCGACGGGATCCACGGCGTATTGCTGAGCATCGGGGGGACCACCAGCGAGAAGTGACGGCCGAACTTCGAGACACCGGCACCGATCCACACCATGACGATCAGCAGTTTGAGCGCCAGAATCATGTCGACGAAGGGCAGGAACGTGAAGAAGAAGATCGCCGGCAGGTACTGCTCACTACGGGCAGCGATGAAGGGCACCTTGTCCCGCAACCCGAGAATCACCATGAGCACGAGGAAGGAGTACAAGACCGTCGGGCGTACCAGTCCGGCATTGTCGGCGATTGCCGAATCGATTCCTGCGGTGTGAACGCCGGGAAGAACTACGGCAACAAGAAGATTGGCGACTACGGCGACGTAGATGAAGACGTCGAACACCGTGCGGGTGTCACCCGAGGTGAGCAGCACCTTGCCCGGCCACGGTGGAAGGCGAATCGTGCCGGGGCGGATCCAGTAAAGAACTCCACCGGTCATCGGTTTGAAGTGGCCGGCCAATGGACCCCAAGACCCTGCCAGGCCCAGGATTTCGAGCATCATCGTCCAGATGATGAGTTTCTGGTAGACGATCGGCTGGTTCCACCATGATCCGATGTCGAACCACGAGAGGCCGGAAGTCAAAGTGGCAACGGCTGTTCCAGCTGCCAGGTAGAGGAACAACAGTTTCATGATGTAGACGGTGTGGACCATTTTCGGTGTACCGAAGCCGTAATCCACCCAGTGCGTGGACATGTCACGCAGACGCTCGAGAAACGGCTTGTCCATGAAGGTTGCCGGATCGACGGGAGGGAAGTTTCCTTCTTTGAATCCCATGATGTGCTCCTGAAATACGGAATGTGGGCATGACGGATCGACTCGACGCACGTCGTCGAGTTGTGCTGGTATTACGGGGAAGGGACTAGTGAGCGGGAGTTGCGCTCAAAGCTCGTCTCATTCCGGGTTTGTCGATCTTGCCCACCGGGTTTCGGGGAAGCGTATCGACGACGTAGATCGCCACTGGCACCTTTACTCGGGTGAGCAAGGCCGTGACATGTTCGAGCAGTTCGCCTTCGGTGACGGGCGCGTCGGGGTAGGCAACGACATAGGCAACTGGCACCTCTCCGTAGACCTGGTGCGGAGCGCCGATGACGGCGGCCTCGAGCACGGAAGGATGTGTGGCGAGCGAATTTTCGATCTCCTTGGGGTAGATGTTCTCGCCCCCACGGATGATCATGTCCTTGATGCGATCGACCAGGGTCAGGTAGCCGTCTTCGTCGAGGACCCCGACGTCGCCGGTATGCAACCAACCATCCTTGACGGTCTTCGCGGTCTCCTCCGGCTTGCCCAGATAGCCACGCATCACGTTGCCGCCCTTGATGACCACCTCTCCGGCAGTTCCGACGGGAGCAAAGGTTCCGTCCTCGGCAAGAATGGCAATCTGCTGGCCGGGCAACGCCGGGCCGACCGTACCCAGTTTGCGCAGGCCCTCCACAGGATTACAGGCCGACGCACAGGTCCCCTCGGTGAGTCCGTAACCCTCCACGATCACGAAACCGAAACGCTGCTCCGCGCGTTCGAGGAGTTCCTTGCTGATCGGCGCCGCACCGCACACGGCAAATCTCAAAGATGACGTATTGATCGAGGCGTCTTCCGGCTGCGAGGTCAGCATCGCGTAGATTGCCGGCACCGCCGAGAAATACGTGGGGCGAAGCCGCGCAACGTCGTCGAAGAATCTCGAAACCGAGAACTTCCCGGTGACACTCACCTGTCCGCCGACAAGCAAGGGCGTCAGGACGCTGACGCAGATCGCGTTGACATGGAACAACGGCAGAATCAGCAGGCAGTGATCCGCGCCGGTAACACCGATGTTCTTGCCCATCGACGAAGCCATGAACTGCAGGTTGGAATGCGTGAGCATCACTCCCTTGGGCCGTCCAGTGGAGCCGCTGGTGTAGATGAGCAACGCCAGATCGTCTGCTGCAACATCGATTCCGGGTCGGGGATCGGTCGGCGGCACTGTCGCCAGATCGTCGACGACCAACACCGCACGGCCACCCGAGGGCGCATCGGCAGTAGCGGTGATGACCAACTCGGCCCCGGAGTCCGCGATCTGGTAATCCGCTTCGTTCGCGGTGAACATCGGATTGATGGGCGTAGCTGCAGCACCGATGCGCCAGGCAGCCATGATCGCGATCAGCAACTCGGCGCGATTGGGCAGCATGATCGCCACCACGTCACCGAGTCCGATTCCGAGTCCGGCCAATTGCGCGGCAACAGCTTCCGTACGCTCTGCGAACTCTTCATACGTGAGTTCGACGTGGTCGTCCCGCAGGCACGGCTTCTTCCCGTACTTCTCCGCAAGATCCCAAGCCAGATATCCGATGTCCGCCACGAGAGTCAGCACCTTTCATTCGTGTGTGACTCAAAACACTATCGGCGTCCTGCGGCCGAAGAAACGGTCTCAGGGGATCAACTTATCCAGGTTCTTTGTTCCCCGAGCACAACACCGCAAGGGCGGCGAACATCAGATCGAGGGCTGATGCAACACCTCGTGAGCGCGTCGGGTCACCACTTCGGAGATCCGGCGCAAGACGGGTGACGACAGTTTCCACTGCTGCCAGTACAGCGGAACGTCATCCACGAAGTCCGGATCGAATCCGATCAGCACTCCGCCGCGATCGTCTTCGCCGCACTGCAGGTCCGGTATCAACCCCCACCCGTATCCCCGTCTGACGGCGTCCGCGAAGTCTGCCGATGACGGAACAAGATGGCGAGGCGGATCTGCCGGGTGGCCGACCTTTTGATCGAGGTACCGATCCTGCAGCAGATCCTTGCGATTGAACACCACCAGCGGTGCCTTCGAAAGGGATTCGGCCGTGACACCATCTGCGAACCAGCGACGGCAGAACTCTGCGCTCGCCATCGGCCGATACCGCATGATGCCCAACCGACTGGAGGTACACCCTTGAATCGGTGACGCAACCGACGTGACAGCAGCCATGACCGAACCGTCGCGCAGCAGTTCGGTGGTGTGGTCTTGATCGTCGAGATGAAAATCGAAACTGACTTCTTGCGTGAACTCCGCGAGGGCCCCGAGAACCCAAGTGGACAGCGAATCGGCATTGACCGCGATCGAGACGCGGGCGAAAGTGTTCGAACCGTTTTCCAAACCGAGTTCTCGCACGGTGTCACGCGACAGTGCGTCTATCTGACGGGCAAGACGCAGGACTTCTCTCCCGGAATCGGTGACCTGGATGGGTTTGGTGCGCTGCACCAGGATCCGGCCAACCGAGGTCTCGAGAGCTTTGATTCGTTGGCTGACCGCCGAAGGCGTGATGTGTAACTTCCGCGCCGCCGCCTCGAAGGTTCCCTCGTCGACCGCAGCGTGCAATGCCCTCAGTTGCTCGAAATCCAACATAATCTGAAGCTACTCTGATGCGGCCTAAGAATCATTAGCTGGACTGAATGAAATCTGAGCGGCAGGCTCGACAACATGCTCAGCACCAACGACCCTGCGTCGGCCCTCGTCGGTTTCGGAGTCGGACTGTCATTGATCGTCGCAATCGGCGCCCAGAATGCGTTTGTTCTTCGCCAAGGTCTGACGCGATCGCACGTACTCCCCATCGTCGCAGTGTGCGCGTTGTCAGACGCAATTCTGATCCTTGCAGGCATCAGCGGAATCGGGACCCTCCTCGAACACGCACCGTCGCTGATCACGTTCGTTCGTATCGCCGGTGCGGTCTTCCTCCTCAGCTATGCAATCTTCGCCGCCAAGCGGGCGCTTCGACCCCAGACGCTGGCACCGGATCAGCGCGGCAACGGTTCGAGGCTGACCGCCGTCACGATGGCATTGGCCCTCACCTGGCTCAATCCACACGTTTACCTCGACACCGTGGTGCTCATGGGTTCAATTGCCAACGGTCGCGGCGAAATCGGACGTTGGTGGTTTGCGGCCGGTGCCATCACCGCGAGTGTGGTCTGGTTCAGCGCCCTCGGTTACGGCGCACGCCTGCTGACGCCGCTTTTTGCGAAACCCAACGCCTGGCGGATTCTCGACGCTCTGATCGCCGTGATGATGGCGGTTCTCGGAATCAGTCTGCTTGTCGAATTGTGACTCGGCTGCACAACCTCGATCCGACACTGCGGGTATCGGGATGGGTTACCGTCCAAGGTGAGGAAGCTCAATTCACTGTCGCGAGTTGTGACCATCAGGTAGGGCTGATCACGATGACCGAGGACGACGGCGGCACCGAACCGCGTGACTCCAACCGCGGACTGAGTTTGCTGTGTCTACTCGCTGCGGTCGCGGGCGTCGGGGTCGGATTTGTCGGCGGTGCATTCCGCTGGTGTCTGATCAGGGCCGACGAACTCCGTCGGACGATCGTGAACTGGGCGCATCACGTTCCGTACGTCGGGTGGCTCGTGCCTGTCGTCCTGGTGGCCTTGTGCACCGTGCTGGCCGTACTGATCGTCAGACGAGTACCCCTCGCAAAGGGAAGCGGCATCCAGCACGTCGAGGCGGTGTCCCGCGGCGAAGCGAAGCCGCCGGGAATCAATCTCGTGCCTGCCAGATTCATCGGCGGCCTCTTGGCGATCGGCTCCGGCCTGGTTCTCGGCCGCGAGGGCCCCACCGTACACATGGGTGCGGCGATCGGGGCAGAAGCGGGACGGCGGGCCCGCCTTGCCGAACCGGACGTCGCCATGCTGCAAACATCCACGGCCGGAGCAGGACTCGCCGTCGCGTTCAACGCACCGATCGCCGGGGCACTGTTCGTCTGCGAGGAGGTGACGCACTCATTTCGGCTGCGCACCGTGCTGCCAACACTTTTCGGTGTTTCGGTCGCGGTGGGCTGTGCACGACTTGTCATCGGTGACCAACCCGATTTCGAGGTCGGCACCGTCCCGACGCCTCAACTCGCACTCTTGCCACTGTTTGTCGTCTTCGGAATCCTCACGGGGCTACTCGGTGTCGCCTACAACCGCTTGATTCTGGGTCTACTCGACGCCGTTGCACGACTCGACAGGATCCCGCCGACTGTCATCGGCGCAACGATCGGCGCCACCATCGGCCTGACGCTGTTCCTCGACCCGCTGGCCAGTGGGGGCGGCGACGTTCTTGCACAGATGATCGTCGGCGGAAGGACCTTCGTACTGCCGATCCTGCTGCTGTACTTGGCGGTTCGGTTCTTCACTGGCCCGCTCTCGTATGCCGCTGGAACTCCCGGCGGACTGTTCGCTCCCTTACTTGCACTCGGTGCACTCTGGGGGTCGATCTTCACCGGACTGTCGAGCTTCGTGCCCGGAGTGGACGCCGGGCTCACGGTCACCATGGCCACCATCGGCATGGCTGCCTTCTTCGGCGCTGTAGTGCGCGCACCGTTCACCGGCATCGTGATCGTGGTCGAGATGACAGCGGTGACGTCGACGCTCGTCCCGATGCTCGCTGCCACTGCGGCAGCGGTATTCGTCGCCACCGCGGCAGGGTCGGCACCTATCTACGACAGTCTCCGAGAACGGATGTTGGAAACTCAACGCCCACCTCTGCGATGATCACGATCGACATCGTGCCCGGCCTATGCGTAGGCAGAGGAGCATTCATGACCCCACAAAGACTTCACCGAGATAGGTGCGTCGGGTAGCGTCCGGGACCTACCGTCGACCGTTGAATCACTGCGAAACGAACCCATCGACGGCGACGGCATCGAAGTTCACAACTTGACCGGTCGAATCATCGACGACGGATACGTCCTGACACAGTGGGATTCAGTCCGAGACGTGCGTCGTGCGCGGCGCACATCCCTGTGGCGCCGCGCCCCGATCGGATGGCAACTGGTACACCATCAAGGCACCCCGCTCCACTGATTACGCACCGCAAAATCTGCGACAGCTCTCTAGATCAAGGGCGTTCCGACGTAGTTCTCGGCGATCAGCGTTCGTCCGGCGACCGAACGCGTGACCATGTCCAACTCGGCCAGTTGACGGCGATGCCCGAAACCGCTGTCGTCTGGCAAGCGATGGAGCATCGACGACATCCACCACGAGAAGTGCTGCGTCCGCCACACACGCGGCAGCACCGTTTCGGTGTACCCGTCCAACATCTTTCGGTCGGACGAGGTGAAGTAACTGTCCATTGCCTTCGCCAGAGCGTAAACGTCGGCGATCGCGAGATTCATTCCCTTCGCACCGGTCGGCGGCACGGTGTGCGCCGCATCGCCGGCAAGAAACAGGTTGCCGTGCTGCATCGGTTCACAAACGAAGCTGCGGAACTGAAGGATCGATTTCTGAAAGATCCTGCCGTCCTTGATCTCTGCGCCCTCGCCGTCGACGCGCATGTGCAACTCGTCCCAGATTCTATCGTCGGACCAGTTGTCCACGGAGTCGTCCGGATCGACCTGAAGATAATGACGCTGCACCTCGGGCGTCCGCGTGCTGATCAGTGCAAACCCACGCTCATGGTTGGCGTAGATCAATTCTTCCGATGACGGCGGAGCCTCGGCCAGGATGCCGAACCACGCGAAGGGATACTGGCGGAAATGATCCGTTCGGATCGACGGTTCGGGAATCAGCTTTCGCGTTTGCGTACGTGATCCGTCGCAACCGGCCACCAGGACGCACTCGAGCTTCTGGTCGTTTCCGTCCGAGTCGACAAAAGTGATGCTCGGGCGATCCGATTCGTGATCGTGCACTTTCGCGTCGGACACTCCGAATCGAATGTCCCCGCCGTCAGCGAGACGTCGCGCGATCAGATCCTTGAGCACCTCGTGCTGCGGATAGACCGTGACGGCGCGCCCGTCGGTCAGTTCGTCGAACGCGATTCGGTGCCCTCGCCCGCCGAATCGCAGCTCGATTCCGTGATGTTCGAGGCCCTCCCGCTTCAGTCGATCACCGAGTCCGGTCTCGACCATGAGATCAACCGTGTTTTGTTCGAGCACGCCGGCACGAATTGTGCCTTCTACCTCTTCACGGGTGCGACATTCCAGGACTACCGAATCGATTCCCTTCAGATGCAACAGATGCGAGAGCATCAACCCGGCGGGACCACCACCGACGATTCCGACCTGGGTGCGCGAAGAAGACATACAGAGAACTCCTGAGGTGAGTGACGATTGAGACCACCATCGACCACGATCACTCCCCTGAACAGCTGTAATTTCACTCAGTGAAAGACCGAATACGAGCTATCCAAGTCCGCCGCCACCGAGCCCGCGTGAAATTCCACGGGCGGCCGCGACCAAGGCCGGCAGTAAAGGAGCCGGATCCTGCTCCACCGGAACAACTGTCGAGACCGCTGCGACGACATTGCCGCCGGCTTCGCGGACCGGAGCGGCGACGGCAAGGGTTCCGACGTTCAGATACTCACGGCAGACGACAAATCCGGTGCGTCTGATCTCGTCGAGAGTTGCTCGCAAAATCCGCTCGGACGTAATGGTTTTGGGAGTGAACGACTCGAGACCGGCCTGGAGGACGTCGTCGAGAAGTTCGGTTCCGCCGTGCGCGAGGAGAATCAGTCCACCGCTGGACGCGTGCAACGGCAATCTTCCCCCGGCGCGACCGACAACGGTGACAGCACTACGCGAGGACAAGCGCTCAAGGTACAGCGCCTCGGTACCCTCACGAACGACCAACTGCACATTCTCCCGGGTGACCTCGTACAGGTCCTCGAGGAACGGCAACGCCACCTGCCGCAGGCCGTGAGCGCCGGGAGCAAGAGCGCCGATCTCCCACAACCGCACTCCGACCTGGTACTTGCCGTCACTCCGACGCTCGAGTGCGCCCTCAGCCACCAACTGCCCACACAGCCGATGAACGGTGGGCAGAGGTAAACCGCTGCGACGACTGATCTCCGACTGCGTCAACCGCGGCGATTTCGCGTCGAAGGCACCGAGCACGATAAATGCCCGGCCGATCAACGAACGGTCGCCTGATGCCATTCACACAGTGTGACAGGGCAGTGCCACTAAGAATCCACTGTGACTGGCATCAGGCGAAACGTGTTCAGGCGGTGCGGAGCTACGCGGAGTGCGCCAATTCCGGTTCGCGTTCGGTCACCGGCGGCGCGGCCTCGATCTTCATCGGTTCCTGCGCGTAGTGGAAGTGCGGACGACGGTGACCGATGAACGAACCGAACCACGACATCACAGCGACATACCGGTTGCGGAAGCCCACCAGATACATCACGTGCACGGCCAGCCACATGAACCAGGCGATCGTGCCCTTGAACTCGACCTTGCGGACGCGACATACAGCGCTGAATCTGCTGATGATCGACATGCTGCCCTTGTCGAAGTACTTGAAAGGCGTTCCGGCCTTGACCTTTCCGTTCACAGTCTTCGCGGCGTGACGGCCACCCTGCATCGCAACGGGCGACTGACCGGGCAGACCGTTCAGCGAAGTCATGTCGCCGATGGCAAAGACGTTGGCGAACCCGCCGACGGTCAAGTCCGGATTGATGAGCAGACGACCTGCGCGGTCACTCTCACAACCGGTTGCCTCTCCGAGCACTGCGGCGAAGTCGTTGGCGCGTACACCGGCCGACCAGATGACGGTCTCGGCGTCGATGCGCTTCTCTTCCTTGGTCTTTGCCGAAGAAACGGTGACACCGTGCTCGTCGATGGCGGTGACCATGGTGTTGAGGACTACCTCGACACCCGACTTCTCGAGCGAGGCCTGCGTGTACTCACTGAGCTTGCCGCCGAAGGCCGGAAGCGCAACGCCGGCGCCCTCGACCATGGTGACCGTGACCTCGTCGGCACTGATGTTGTTGATGGCCTTCGCAAAGTAGCGACGCGCCAGTTCCTTGATCTGTCCGGCGAGCTCGACGCCGGTCGCACCGGCACCCACGACAACGAAGCTGAGCAGGTTACGGCGAACCAGCGCGTCGTTGGTGGTGTGCGCTTCCTCGAAGCAACGCAGGATCTGCTTACGCAGTACCTCGGCGTCCTCGACGGTCTTGAGCTTGTAGGTGACCTTTTCGAACTCGTCATGACCGAAGTACGCCTGCGTGGCACCGGTGGCTGCGATGAGCGAGCGGTACCCGAGCGTGTGGCGGGTGCCCGAGGCTTCGTAGACGACGGTGTTCTCTTCGGCGTTGACCTCGACGACGCGGCCGAGGCGGACGTCGGCGTTAGGGTACTTCTGCAGGATCGTGCGGATGGGCGGAGCAACTTCGCCGGCCGACAGGACACCCGTCGCCACCTGGTAGAGCAACGGCTGGAAGAGGTGCTCGGTGGTGGCGGAGATGAGAACGAACGGCGTCTTGGACTTCGCGAGGGTCTTGGCCGCGGCGAGGGCTCCGAATCCCGAACCGACAATCACAACCTGAGTCTTCTCGTGTCCAGTCGCGTCGATGTCGGCGCGACCCGCAGCTGTTCTATCCACAACGAACTCCTCAACCAAATTGAAAGTATGACTATTACGGTATGGACTGATCATGGGTCGGGTCCAGCTAGCTGGAGTATTCGCAAGACTGTTATCTCGATTGCTCATAAGTAAGCTGTCCTCATGGACTTCCGCCAACTCAAGTACTTTCTCGTCGTGAGCGAGGAACTGAGCTTCAGTCGCGCCGCCGAACGCTGCTTCATCTCGCAGTCGGCGATCAGCCATCAGGTCGCACGACTGGAGAAGGAGCTCGGGGCGACACTCTTCGAGCGCTCGACCCGGGCGGTTCGCCTGGCCCCGGCAGGATCGCGACTGGTGCCCATCGCGCAGCAAGTCCTCAGTCTCGAAACGATGGCGTACTCCGTCGCACGAGACCCGAGAGCCCGGATCCGAATCACCGGAAACATGAGCTTTGCCGCTCAGACGCTGGACGCCATCGCACACGTGCGCGAACTTCATCCGGATCTGGACGTCGAGTTCGTCATCAAGAGCTTTGCCCACCGCATGGATGCTGTGGCCTCCGGTGACGCGGACATCGCCCTGATTCGCGGCGGCGTCGACCGCCCCGGACTCGAACCCTTGGACCTCGGCGTCGAAGATCTGCTGGTCGTCATGTCGAGTCGGCACCCCCTAGCCGGCCAGCAAAGCGTCGACCTCAATGATCTGGCCGCATATCCCCTGCTCCTGCCGCCGCGCCAAAGTCAGGTGCTCATTCACAAGGTGGTCGAGGACGCATTCCGCGAGATCGATCGACGCGTCCAACTGGGCCCCGCAATTCCGAGCGATCACACAGCCACGCTGGACGTGATCACCAACCCGCGCGCCTGGACCCTGCTCTATTCGATCACCGCAGGCGAATCTCCGCGCGCTGGAATCAGCTTCATGCGAGAATCGCACGGCCGCTTGCGCATTCCCGTCTCGGGTGTGACCCGCAGCGGCGCTACCCACTCCACCGAGTTCGCCGATCTGATCCAAGCACTCAAGGACGCCATGAATCCGTCTTTCACTGAGTGAAAGTGTGATGGCGATCGACCCCCTCACAGAGCAACGTGGTGGGCAACCATGTGATGCGGCGCGCGGTTGCATCCCTTTACCGAGGAGCGGCCATGACGCGTTTGCTGAGCGACCCTGTGTGGGAATCGAAGATCTTCGACGGCGAATGGGTTCGCGGTAGCGCCGACGATCGTATTGTCGTCGAGCCGGCCACCGGCAAGCAGTTGACGACGGTCGGCATGGCAACACCCGACGACGTGGCGGCCGCTGCAACAAAAGCTACTGCAGCTCAGAAGAATTGGGCGGCAAGGCCATACACCGAACGAGCCGCCGTTCTACGCCGCGCCGGTCAACTGTTCGAGCAGTACGCCGACGAAATCGGCGAATGGGTAATCCGCGAGGCCGGCAGCATCCCGGCCAAGGCCGGGCTGGAAACCCATACCGCTGCCGAAGAGTGCTACAACGCAGCAGCTTTGGCCGCACACCCTGTCGGCGAGGTTCTGCGCTCGGAGCAACCTCGGCTGAGCTTCTCTCGTCGCGTACCCGTCGGAACCGTCGGCGTCATCGCGCCGTTCAACTTCCCCATCATTTTGTCGATCCGCGCAGTCGCTCCCGCACTGGCGCTGGGCAATTCGGTGATCCTCAAGCCTGACCCGCGCACGGCGATCTGCGGCGGTGTGGTTCTCGCTCGCATCTTCGAAGAAGCAGGCTTGCCCGCCGGAGTGTTCAGCATGCTGCCGGGCGGCGCTGACGCCGGTGAGGCAATCGTGGTTCATCCGAGCGTTCGCGTCATCGCATTCACCGGGTCGACCCGAGCTGGACGCGCGGTCGGCGAACTGGCGGGCCGCCATCTCAAGCGCGCTCATCTTGAACTCGGCGGCAACAATGCGCTGATCGTCATGGATGACGTCGACCTCGAAAAGGCCGCATCTGTCGGCGCTTTCGGATCGTTCATGCACCAGGGACAGATCTGCATGACCACCGGCCGCCAACTGGTCCACGAAAGTATCGCCGCCGACTACACCGCACTCCTTGCCGAACACGCCGACAAGCTTCCGGTAGGCGACCCGTTCACCGGTCAGGTCGCACTCGGACCCATCATCGACGCCAAACAACGCGACCACATCCACTCTCTGGTCAACGGAAGCATCGCGGCCGGAGCAAAACTGGCTGCCGGCGGCACCTACGAGGATCTCTTCTACCGGCCCACCGTGCTAGCCGACACCCCACTCACCGCGCCGGCCTTCGCCGACGAGGTCTTCGGGCCGGTCGCACCGGTGACCTCCTTCGCCACCGTCGAACAAGCCGTCGCCATAGCCAACGATTCCGAGTACGGATTGTCGCTGGGCATTCTGACCTCCGACGCCATGCGCGGACTCGAACTCGCCCAACAGATTCCCACCGGCCTGGTACACATCAACGATCAGACGGTCGGCGACGAAGCCGTCATCCCGTTCGGCGGCATGGCGTCTTCGGGTAACGGCGGCCGTGTCGGCGGTATCGGTGCAAGCCTCGATGCCTTCACGGAAACACAATGGGTGACGGCGCAAAGTGCACTCCCGGTATACCCCTTCTAGAACGAATTCACAGGGCACGTCCCACTCGGTCGCTGACCAGCATTGACGGGATCGATCTCGCGGACTTACCATCCAGAGAAAATTACTTCGCCACATTAAGCATTTTCTCTTGTTGTTCCCGAGAAGGACCCGTTGACGAACACAGTTACGACGAGCAGTGCCGCGAGCCCCAGCGCCACGCCAACTGCCACCGATTCCCCGGACCAGTCCGTAGCAAGATCGCCGCGCCGGGAGGCCGTGATCATCGGCGCTTTGAGCCTGGCAGCGATGATCGTCTCGATGATGCAGACGCTGCCGGTTCCGATCCTGGGACGGATTCAGTCCGACCTCGGAGCCTCGTCCGCCGGCGTCAGTTGGGTGACGACGGCGACCCTGCTTTCCGCTGCCGTCTTCACTCCCCTGCTGGGACGCTACGGCGATCAGCACGGCAAGAAGCGCACCTTGGTCGGCGTCCTCGTCGTCATGGTGATCGGTTCGATTGTCGCGGCATTGGCGCACAATCTGCCACTGCTGATCCTCGGCCGTGTACTCCAGGGAACAGCCACCGCGATCTTCCCTCTCGCACTCTCGGTCTTGCGCGAAGAGATACGACCACAGAAGCTTCCCGGCGCCATGGCCCTGGTCAGCGGAACTCTCGCGTTCGGCAGCGGTCTCGCCCTCGTGGCCACCGGTCTGCTCACATCGGCTCCGGATGCCGACTACCGCAACGCCTTCTGGATGGCCACCGGATTCGCAGTGCTGGCCTTGATTGCCGTCGCCACGCTGGTCCCGCCCACCACGCACAAAAGCGGTGGGCGCGTGGACCTCATCGGTGCGCTGAGTCTGGGCGCGGCACTACTTCTGCTTCTTCTGGCGATTTCTCAAGGCCACCAATGGGGGTGGTTGTCACCCTTGACCGTCGGTGTTTTCGTGGCCTCGATCGTGATGTTCGCAGTCTGGGTATGGATCGAGAAGATCGTCGACGAACCGCTTGTCGACATGCGGATGTTCGTCCACCGCCCGGTGATGATGGCAAATCTTGCCGGCGTCGTGGTGGGCTTCGGGATGTTCGCGAACTTCCTCGGGATCTCTTATCTCGCACAACTTCCCCGCGATCTCACCGGATACGGCTTCGACGCGAGCATTCTGCGTGCGTCGGTCGAATTCCTGCTGCCTGGCGCGATAGTTTCGCTGATCGCCGCCCCGATCGGCGGTCGTCTCATCAGGCTGCGTGGGCCGCGATTCGTTCTGGGACTCACTGCGATCCTGGGCGCGGTGCCGTTTGCGTGGCTCGCGTTCGACCACACGCACACCGCGTCGGTCATCGGTGCGGGCATGGTGATCGGCGCCGCCCTCAGCCTCGGCTATGCAGCCATGCCCGCCATCATCATGTCCAATGTGCCGCATCATCAGAGCGGCATCGCCAACGGCATCAACTCGATCTCACGTTCCACCGGCAGCGCCATCGGCAGCGCAGTAGTGACAACGATTCTGGCGTCGATGACAATCGCGAACCTCCCCGAAGGTGTTCCGGCGATGCCAAGCGAATCTGCCTTCACCGTCACGTTCGCGACCGCGGGCGTTGCCTTCGTTCTGGTGGGACTTGTGGGGTGGCTGGGGCTGCGACCGGCACACTCCCCGTCCGCTTCCGAACAACCTCCCGCTGCGTGAGATCGGAAGTACTGCAGAGGGTTAGGTGCACCGTAGCCTGCGCACATGGCAGGTGAGACTCTCTACGTGATCGACCGGATCGTGACGAATCCCGGATGCGGGCAGAAGTTCGTCGACGAATGGCGTGCCGGCTACCTGCCGAGCGCCCGGCGACGCAGCCTGACCCTCGACAACATACTTGTCAGTCCGCCGTTGTGGTCCGAGTACGAACCGAACGTCGTGACTATCACGTGGACCGTCGACGGAACCTCCGGTTGGTGGGCAATGACTCGCCTGAGTCGCGGCGACACCACGCTTCGGCAGTGGTGGGATGCCATGGAACCACTCATCTGCGAACGTAGCCGCACCATGGCGGCTGCTGCCGACGACGTCGAGGCACTGGCCGATGTATAACGTCACGAGGGTTGTTTTTGCTGCCGACAGCACGGACTCGGACGGCTGGGCGAATGCGGTGAACACCATTGCAGCAGTGGCAGAATCGTCGGGCGCAGTTCGCCATCTCGTCACCGCTACTCTGCCCGGCGCCATCAACGGCGGAGATCTGATCGTTTATCTTCAGTTCGCGAATGAAGCCGCGTGGCGAGCCGTTAGCGATTCCGTCGACGCCGAACTTCACCACGATGCCATCGAACGCTTTCACGGCGCCGAGTACGTTTCCGGAACCGAGGGTCGCTCGCGCGCCACGGGCCCGAACGGGGTGTATCGAGCGTTGCTGATTCGCGTTGAACCCACTACCTCCGAGGACGAAATCGAACGCTTCGAAAGCGACTTGCTGAAGATGCCCGGGCATATCTCCTCGATCGCTGCCTGGCGACTCAGTCGGGTGAGTGCGGCGACCGGCGCAACACCTGCACGTGACGAAGCGCCGTGGACCCATGTGTGGGAGCAGGAGTTCACCGACCTCGAATCACTGCAGACCCAATATCTCGATCATCCGATCCACTGGAGCGTCGTTGATCGATGGTTCGATCCCGAATGCACCGAAGTCATTGTGCGCGAAAGAATCTGCCATACCTTCGGCGAACTGGGCGACGAGATCCTATCGAGCGGCGGCTGATACCTCGCGGATCATCGCCCAAACTTTCTGGCGTGCCGGCTCTGTGAGCGACAATGACGGAATAGTGAGGAACCCGTGAAACAACCCGTCGAAGCGATGATGCTGCACGGGGACGCCGGCCGAGGCAAGCAGTTTCGCGTACTCGTCACCGGACGAGCACGGCGGATCCAGCTCGGCTGTCACGACAACAGCAGCTGGAAGATCGGCGAATGACTCGGTCCGAGTGGGTATCACCCGCACGTCATCTCGGCGTTCGGGAGCATATTGGTCCCAGTACCACTTCATGGCCGTGGTCGTGTTGTAGTGGTCGGTACCGTAGAGACGGTAGGACTCGGTGTCGAAATCGTCGTCGATCACCGGATAGATGAGAACCTGCGCCGCAACCGCCGGCCCCCCACGATCGCGGGCGGCGATGGCAACTGTCGCAGCAAGATTGCCGCCCGCGCTGTCGCCGGCAAGGACTATCTTGCTCGGGTCTGCGCCGTACTGTGCCGCGTGTTTCGCCGCCCACTCCAATGCGGCGTAGACGTCGTCGTGTGCTGCCGGCGCGGGGTACTCAGGGGCCAGACGATAATCGACGGAGACGACGACGGCGCCAACCCCTTCCGCCATGGACCGGCAGAATTCGTCGTGGCTGTCCAGGTCACAGAACACGAAGCCTCCGCCATGAGCGAAGACGACCAGCGGTATGGCGTCGGAGGAAGTGTGCGGGCGGTAGACGCGGATCGCCAGATCTCCACCGGGGCCCTCGATTGCGAGGTCTTCGACCGTACGCAAATCGGGAAGCCGCTCCAACGGGGCGCGTCGATTCCGAAGCAGAGCACGTAACTCCGACGGCTCGAAGCTGGTGACATCCGGAAATGCGGCGTTGAGCGTGGCCAGCATGGTGATGACTTCCGCGTGAATTGTCATGTGCACTCCTGATCTCGGACGTCGGGCATCCGCCAAGGTAGATCGCGCGCGGCCGAGTGAGAACACACCTTCCCGATCAGTGGTCTGTTTGGTTACGAGAAGTCGTGAGAAACGAAAAGGGAGACCACACCTCGTTGTGTGGTCTCCCTTTTCGATTAGTTCAGCCGATCAGGCGTCAGCTCCTACTGCGAGCATCCACCTTGTCGTCATCGTCGTCGTGCTCGCCGGCAGCAAGTGCGATGTCGGAAGACTCGACGCCCCCATTCCGGCCTGTCTTCTCGAGGTCGACCGGTGCATCACCGGACGCAACCTCTTCGGCCTCAGGCTCTTGCGGTAGCGGTTTCTTGAGGCTCAGGATGATCGAGCCTGCCAAGACCACGATGATCACCGCGAGGCTGACCAGCGAGGGGATCTCGGGGATCGACGTGCTGATCACCTTGTGGCTGGCCTGCATGATCAGCTTCACGCCGATGAAGGCGAGGATGATCGACAGACCCTTGGAGAGGTAGTGGAACTTCTCGAGCAGACCCGAGAGCAGGAAGTACAGGGCACGCAGACCCAGGATCGCAAACGCGTTACTGGAGTACACGATGAACGGGTCGTCGCTCACTGCCAGGACTGCCGGGACGCTGTCGACTGCGAACACGAGGTCGGCGGCTTCGATGGCGACGACGACGGCGAACAGCGGTGTTGCGACGCGCTTTCCGGCTTCCTTGACGAAGAACTTGGTTCCCGCGTATTCCTCGCGAACCGGCATGATCTTGCGCAGCAGGCGAACTGCCAGCGACGTACCCGGATCGAAGCTCTCGTCGTCGTCCTTGAGCAGCTTGTAAGCGCTGTAGAGCAGGATGGCGGCGAAGACGAACAGCACGGCCGTGAACTTGCTGACCACGGCAACGCCGGCAGCGAGGAAGATTCCGCGGAAGATCAGGGCGCCGATGACACCGAAGAACAGCACACGGTGCTGGTACTCACGGGGCACCTTGAAGTAACCGAAGATCAGGGCGAACACGAAGAGGTTGTCGACCGAGAGGCTCTTCTCCAACAGCCAGGCTGTTGTGAATTCGACGCCCGAGTTCACCCCCAAGGTCAGGGTGACAACCACCGCGAACACGAGAGACAAACCGACCCAGAGTGCACTCCACCAGGCCGCTTCCTTGAAGCCGATGACATGCGCGCCGCGGTGGGCGAGCAAGTCGATGAGCAACATGACGACGATGACTGCGGCGAACGCGGCCCACGCCCACATGGGAACGTTCATCGCTGACCACCTACCCGAATGGCACTGATGACTGCGGTCACGGGGAGCTCCTTCACTGGGTTCGGACGGCCGTCTCGCCGTCTTCTCCAGTGTTCCTTGCCGACTTCTATCCATCCCTGTCGAAATATCGACGACTTTTCTATCTAAAGTTGCCGAGATCATGCAATCTAAAGGTGTTGCATCCGAAACCGCCGTTGGAAGGCAACTTGTTCTAGCCTGGCAAACATGAGCACCTCGTTGTACTACTCCGCCGTCCGCTCCACACCGCTGACCGACGACGAGAAGGCCGAAGTCGACCGACTCATCGCCGTCCACAACGACGAATTTCCGTTCGACTACGAGGTCCTGGACCTCTACCCGTCGGATATCCCCAACACTCTGCTCAACGGCTCGACCAAGATCTCGAGCGATCCGACCGAGGTGATTCCGTCACTCGTCTACTGGTTCAACGCACTGACCGAACTCCGGCGAGCGGTGCCCGACGCCGACTGGGACGTTTCACTCGACGACACCCCCGCAGATTGGGATGACAACTCCGGCTACTCGCTCCCCGGACTCGATGACATGCAGTAGCGAATCACGGCGCCGGCGCGATGGTGGCTCCGTAGCTCTCCAGTGCGATGAGGGCCAACTCCGTCGGCAACCGACGCTGGTCGACGCTGCGACCCAGTAGCTTTTCGGCCTGATCGAGTCGATACCGCACGGTGTTCTTGTGCAGGCCGAGGGCTGCGGCAGTAGCGGCCGCGGTGCAGTTGTTCTCGTAGTAGACCCGGACGGTGTCACGGATGCGCGTCGTGACGCCGTCCGCGCCGGCCAGGCCTTTCAGTTCCCGAGCCACCAACTCACGCAGTTCGCCCAGATCTTCGGTGAGCAGACAGGGAACCTGAACATCCTCGTAGACGGTGATACCCGGCGAGCCCCCGGAACGGACCGCCACGCGCTGCGCGGCGAGCGCCTCGCGATGACTGCGAGCGAATCCTTCCATTCCGTAACCGCTCGCTCCCACTGCAACGCGAAGATCCGAATGCCGGGCATCAACATGTGACGCCCACTCCTGGCCGTCGAAATGCGCGACCCACGACCACAGCTCACGCGCGCCCGAAGGCAAAGTCAGAACACGCTCGCCATTGGACTCGTCCACAAAGGTACGGGCGTACGAGTCCAACCGCGCCAATACGTCTGCAGCCGGGTCGGTGTCGTCCGTCCAGAGAACAAACGCCGTGTGGTGGCGCCGCATCGGATAGTCCAGGATCCGGGACGCTTCGTCGGAGTGAAGGGCTTCGCCCGCGACAATCGCGTGCACCGTCTCGGACCGACGCGCAAAAGCGCCGCGCGCCAAGCTCTCCCGCTCCTTCGCGTACGTCGCGACCAACAATTCGGTGGTCACTTCCAGCCATCTCATCGCCGAACCCCACACCCGAACGAGAAGTGCGCGTTTGAGTTCCGGACCGATCGGGAGTGCCTCTATCGACTCGTCGACGAAACCCAGCATCGCGAGGCGTCCGGCGCCGTAGATCTTGAGCAGGACCCGAAGATCCATACCGCGCCGAGCGACGGTGAGTGCAAGCGCAACCGACTCCGCCGGCGGCGTGACCTCTTGGGAACCGCCCGCGATCGCCGCCACGATGACGCGGAGCTGCGCCGCGGTGCTCGCATCCACATCGCGTCGTAGCTCCCGATCAGCCGCTACCTCGGGATTGGCCTCGGCAATGGCGTCGTCGATGCGTTGGACGAAACCGTCGATCACCTCCGGCTGGAGATAGATGGGTGCGAGATTCGCAATCCAGCCGTCCAACTCCGATGTTTCCATGGCGCCTCCCCGAATTGTGACTTAGTCATAAATCTATCGCCTTGGTTCGGCCAACAAGGCCTATCTACCCAACTTCAACTGGTCCACAATCACATCTCACTGCAGTTTCACGTCGCTGCAGATTTACGTCACTGCAATCCCATCCCTCTAGTTTTTGGAGACGCTCGCGATATGAACAAGCCTTTCGACGGTCAGGTAGTGGTCATCACCGGTGGCGCCAGGGGCATCGGATACGCCACCGCGAAACGGCTCATCAGCCTGGGCGCGAGGGTCGCGATCGGCGACATCGACGAAGCCACTCTCGCGCAGGCTGCAAAAGATTTGGGCATCCGTACGTTCGGGCGTCTCGACGTCACCGACCCCGCGTCGTTCTTCGACTTCCTCGACACCGTCGAAGGTGAACTCGGCCCGATCGACGTACTGGTCAACAATGCGGGCATCATGCCGGTCGGACGGATCGTCGACGAGGACGACACCGTGACCAGACGCATCATCGAGATCGACGTCCTCGGCGTGATCACGGGAACCAAACTCGCACTGCGACGGATGCTTCCACGCGGACGTGGACACGTCATCAACATCGCTTCGCTTGCCGGCGAACTCCCGTGCCCCGGTCTGTCGACGTACTGCGGCGCCAAGCATGCGGTGTTGGGCTTCACCGATTCTGTCCGCAAGGAAGTTCGTGGCACCGGAGTGAACGTCTCGTCCGTACTGCCGACGCTCACCAACACCCAACTCACTTCCGGGACTTCGGGAATGAAGGGTTTCCGTGAGGTTCAGCCGGAGGAAATCGCCGAAGCAATCGTCGGCTTGATCACCAAACCTCGACCACGCGTGCGCATTACGCGAGTGTCCGGACTGCTTGTCCAGGCACAGGGTTTCGTGCCCCGACGGCCTTACGAGGCATTGAGCCGACTGTTCGGCGTCGAGACGCAGTTTCTCGGCGACGTCGACACCGCGGCCCGTGCTGCCTACGAGGAACGGGCGCGCACCAGCTGATCAGGCCAGCTCCGTGGCCGGCCAGTCGAGCAACTTCGCGCCCAACACGGCAGCGTGGAGCGCGAAGCTGTCGTTGGGGTCGTTGACGTTCTGGCCGGTGAGTTCACGGATACGGTCCAAGCGGTACGTGACCGCCCGGACCGACAAGTGCAGGTCTCGGGCGGTCTTTGCCGTATTGCCGCCGGCGGAGAAGTACGCGAGCAGGGTGTCGATCATCGGCCCAGCGCCGCCGCGCGCCTCGAGCAGCGGCGTGAGCAGGGTGTGGATCAGGTCGGTGACCGCCGGCCTGTCGTTGACCAGAACGCGGTAGACCAGCAGGTCACGAGCATCGATGATCGGTGCGGTCAGCGACAGGCGCTGCGCCAGGTCCAGTGCGTCCAGCGCCTCCCGGTACGACGCCACGACGCCCGAAGCAGTGGTGCGAGGGCGCCCGACAGCGATCTGCCAGGTGCCGTCCAAAGCACGCCGCTGCAACTGAACTCGCCCGTCGTCATCGGTTCCCGGTCCGAGTGCCGACCGAATACCCGCCAGCACGTGGTCGACGGCATCACGGTCCGGCGCCGCGAAAACGACGACCAGTTTGCCGCTCTTGCTGGCAACCAACGCGTCGGCATCGCCCTTGCTACCGAGCACGGCACGTTCGACGGCCCGCACCAAGGGATTGTCGTCGGTGAACTCGCGCGTCGCGGTCACCACCGCGACGGCATGCGGACCGCTGAGATGGAGCCCGAATCCCGAAGCACGACCTAACAATCCGACGACATCGGCTCCGCCGGTCAACAAGTCGTCGACGAACTCACGGCGTGCCGATACCTGCGAGCGGACCAGAGAACGCCTGGCCAACTGGAATCCTTCGGCCAGTTCGGCGACGGCATCGTCGACGGCGCGGAGCATGACTTCGCCGGCCGAGACGACGGCAGTCGGATCCGATTGTGCCGCAATAACAGCGGGGAGCTCACGCCACAGGCGCCACGCCGAGGAGAGATAAAGATCGAGCAGGGCTCGCAGGGCAACACCCTGCTGCGCCGCTTCTTCACCGCGGGCACGGAAACGATGCAGCTGACGACGCTGCAGCGGCTTCCCCTCGCATACGGCGACACTGAGCACGTCCAGGAAATCACCCAGCAACTCGACGGGTAGGCCACCGGCGTCGTCCGCCCCTGCCGCGGCAACCCGGCGGATGGCGTCGTCAGGTACCCCGGTTCGGCTCACCCTCGCATTCTCTCACTGTCAGCGGAATTGCCCGGCGTCAGGAAAGGTGCATCGAACCCGTGTCGATGTACCGCTGATGGAACGAGAATGCCTCGCCCAGGATGTGCGGAGTCTGCCCCGCGCCCGGCTGAGCGTCGGCGCGAGCGATGTAATCGCGGAGCAGTGGCCGGAACTCCGGGTGAGCACAGTTGTCGACGATCAGGCGCGCGCGTCGCCGCGGAGACAGACCGCGCAGATCGGCCAACCCCTGCTCGGTGACCAACACCTGAGTGTCGTGCTCGGTGTGGTCGACGTGCGGAACCATCGGCACGATCGCCGAGATCTCACCCCCGCGGGCCGTCGACGGACTCAAGAACATGGACACGTAGCCGTTACGAGCGAAGTCTCCCGAGCCGCCGATTCCGTTCATGATCTTCGTCCCCATGACGTGCGTCGAGTTCACGTTGCCGTAGATGTCGGCCTCGAGCATGCCGTTCATGGCGATGATTCCGAGTCTGCGCACCACCTCTGGGTGGTTGCTGATTTCCTGCGGGCGGAGCGTGATGTGGTTGCGGTAGAAGTCGATGTTCGCGGTCAGTTCTTCGATGCCCTCGTCGGTGAGCGCCAAGGCCGTCGACGACGCATGCGCGACGGTTCCGTCCTTGATCAGCTTGAGCATCCCGTCCTGGATGACCTCGGAGTAGCAGGTCAGGCCGCGGTACGGCCCCCGATCGAGACCGCCGAGGACCGCATTGGCAACATTGCCGATGCCTGCCTGCAGCGGAAGCAAGGTATCCGCCGGCATCCGTCCGGCGCGCACCTCGAAGTCGAAGAATTCCAGGACGTGGCCGGCGATCGCCTCACTGACGGCGTCGGGTGCAGTGAGAGGGCTCGCGCTGTCTCGGCAGTCGGTCTCGACAACGGCCACAACCTTCGCGGGATCCACTCGGAATGTCGTCTGGCCGATCCGGTCTTCGACGCGGGTGATCTCGAGAGGCTTGCGATGCGGCGGCAACGCGGTGCCGTAGTAGACGTCGTGGATGCCTTCCATCGCCTCGGGCACCCAGGAGTTGACTTCGAGAATGACCTTGTCTGCGACGTCGAGCCACGTCTTGTTGTTGCCGATCGACGCGGAGGGAATCAGTTCACCTGATTCGGTGATACCGGCGACTTCGACGACCGCGACGTCGACGTTGCCGTAGTAGCCCTCCCACACCTGCTGAGCAACGTGGGAGAGATGGATGTCGACGTAGTCCATGCGACCGTCGTTGATGCGGCGACGCGCGGTGGCCTCGGACTGATACGGCATACGCAGCGCGATTCCGTCGACCTCGGCGAGCAGCCTTTCGGTCTCGGTGGACACCGAAGCACCGGTCAGGAGATTGATCGTGAAGTTCGATCCGTTGCCGCGGGTGTGGTGAATGCGCTCGGCCAGTGCCGGAATGATCACCTTGGGAGTACCGGCGCTTGCGAAACCGCTGATCGAGACCGTGTCGCCGGGGTGAATGAACTTCACAGCGTCGGACGCGGCCATCACCTTCGACGCAAAGGCTGTGGCGCGAATGCGGCTGGAGGTGGCTTTGTGTCCGGTTTCACCGAAGGTTGAACTCACGACACCAGGATAAACAGGGCACGTCGAAGCGATTTACGGGGATAACCCAGACAGAATCGCTCCGACGTGCTAAGGACTCGGGTCAGCTGACGACGCCGTAGGCGCCCTCGCCGACCAGGCTCGCAATTCGATATTTCTGAATCTTGCCCGAGCCGGTCAGAGGAAATGCTTCTGCACTGAACCACTCCTTGGGTGCTTTGTGGCGTGCCAGTCGCTCGGTGCAGAACTCGACCAGTTCGGCTGCGGTCGGCTGGTCGGACTCGTCTTTCCACCTGATGACGGCAACCACCCGCTCGCCCCACACCTCGTCGGGCACACCCACGACCGCCACATCGAGGATCTTCGGATGCGTGAAGATCACGGACTCGACCTCTCGCGGATAGATGTTCTCCCCGCCGCGGATGATCATGTCCTTGAGCCGGCCAGTCACCCGGACGTATCCACGGTGATCCATCGTCCCCAAGTCGCCGGTATGCAACCAACCGTCCTTGTCCACGGTGGCGGCCGAAGCCTCCGGGTTGCGGAAGTATTCGGTCATGACGAGGTACCCGCGCGCGCAGATCTCACCTTGTTCGCCGAGTGGCACGCTGTCCCCGGTCACCACGTCGGAAATCTTCACCTCGACCTGCGGCAACGCGAGACCGACCGTCTCCGATTTGTCTTCGGGGGTGTCGGCGGGGCTGGTCTGCGTGATCACGGGGCTCGCCTCGGTTTGTCCGTAGACGATGCTGAACCCCGCACCGAAGGCCGATTCCACCGTGCTCACGAGTTCGGGCGGGACCGACGACCCACCCGACACGACCACCGAACAGGTCGAGAAATCGCGGCTCGCGAAGCTGGCGTCGTTGATCATCGCGATCAGCATCGTCGGAACTCCACTGACCACATCCGCGCGAAAGCGTTCCGCCGCATCGAGAACCGCAGTCGGGTCGAAATACTGGATCAGACCGATGGACATTCTTCGCTGTGCGGCACCGAGGACCAGGATGCCGCACCCAGCGGTGTGGAAGAGCGGCATCGCCGAGACCACCGAACCCCGTTCGGGGAATTGACCTCTCCGACTGACGAAATCGGCATTGTTGACCAGTCCTCGGTGATGCAGCAGCGCACCTTTGGGAACTCCGGTGGTTCCCGACGTGTACTGGATCTGCGCATTGTCGTCAGGAGAGACTTCCGGCAGTGCGCCCCGTTCGCCGGCCCAACCTCGAACCTGACGATCCCAGTCCTCGAAGTTCACTGCCAGAACTTCTGCTCCCGCAATCGAAATCGCCTCGGATGCCACCGCCGCCATGTCACCGCCGCGAAACTTTCCGGTGTGGAACAACCCGCGGGACTGGGACTGCGACAAGACGTACGCCAACTCCTCGGCGCCCAACGCCGGATTGGCAGTCACCAGAACCATTCCGGCGAGCGCGGCGCCGTACTGCAGAATCATCCACTCCGGAATGTTCGGAGCCCAGACCGTTATCCGGTCGCCGCGGTCGAACTGCGACAAGAGGTAATGCGCGCACCCCTCCGCTTCACCCAGGAGTTCCGCAAAGGTCCAGGTGCGATCCGTCTCGGAGGCACCGGACAACGAATGCGATTGCGTCGGAACCACTTCTCTGATTGCAATCAGGTTCGGCGAGTCCGCGGCGCACTCTCGCAGCAGTCCGCCGACCGTTTGTTCCACTATCGGGTCCGACACGTCCGCGGGGAAGTACGACGTTTCGAGAACACTGCTCATCTCACATCCACTTTCTTTTCGGAAGGGGTGTCGGATTCGGGGAGCGGCCCGCCTCCGTCTGGAATCTTGCGGCCGGAATCGCGGTACTGCACCGCGGCGTGAAATCCGTCGCGTTCGGCAAAATCCTTGAACCAGCGCCCTTCCGGCGAGTGACGCGTAATTCCGTCGAACAGGGTTGCCAGCACCTGGGTGCCCTGCAACCCCATGTTGTCGTACGCCTGATTGATCATCATCTTCTGCATTGCCAATTGATTGAGCGGGACACCGGCGATGCGATCCGCCAACGCCTCCACCGCAGCGTCCAGTTCGTCGGCCGGCACCGATTCGAGCGCCAATCCCCAATCGGCGGCGGTGTCACCGTCAATGGTGTCTCCCGTCAACAACATTCGCTTGGCGCGTTGCGCCCCGAGGCGGTACACCCACATAGCTGTGGTCGGGCAACCCCAGACGCGTGCAGGCGGGTATCCGATGCGGGCGTCGTCAGCCATGATCAGCATGTCGCAAGACAGCGCAATATCGCTTCCGCCTGCGACTGCATGACCCTGAACTTTGCAGATGGTCGGCTTGAGCGATCGCCAGAGGGTGAAGAAGTCGTCGGTGTTCTGCTTCATGCCCCGAAAGTCCTTGATGGGGTCCCACACCGGGCCTTGATTCCACTTTCCGTCGAGATCTCCTTCGGCGAACTTCTTGAGGTCGTACCCGGCGCAAAACGCCTTGCCTGCGCCTTGCAAGATGATCACGCGAACGTCGTCGTCGTCATTGGCCGCCGCAACTGCATTTCGGATGTCCGACGGCATCCGATCGTCGATTGCGTTGAGCCGATCGGGGCGGTTCAGGGTGATGTACGCCTTACCACCAGAGGTCTCGTATTTCAGGGTCGCAAAATCTGTCATCATCGGTCCTGTCGATCGAGCGCATTTCGAACGAAACGAGTTGCGCTAGTTCTGGGTGAGCAGCAGGCGAACTACGCCCGCCCATTGACTGATCGAACGACGCGCAGAGGCATCGCTCTTGTGTACCGCCCGGGACAACGCCAAACCACGGAGCATCAGCACGGTTAGATCTGCAATTTGCGAATAGTTCTCGGAAGCAACAATTTCAGGCCCGAACGCGTCATGGACAACTCGCTGCAAATCCCGCCCGGCGACGCGCTCCGATTCGCGGAGAACCTCCGCCAACACCGGATCCGTCCGAGCCGCCGACCACAGTTCGAGTTCCGCTTGGAACGGCGGCTGAGTCAACGCCGAATACAAAGCGGAGATCGAGTTCTCGATCGTATCCACCGACGGGTCTTGTCGAGACATCGCCGACCTCACCGCCGCCTCGTTCCGCACGACGATATTCGACACCAACGCGGCAGTGAGCTCCTGCATATTCGGAAAGTGGTGCAGGAGAGCGCCCCGACTGACTCCGGCAGCCGTTTGAACCGACTGCGTCGTCAACGACGAATACCCGTCCGCTATCAGTAAATCCGTTGCCGCATCGAGAATCCGGTGGCGCGTGGCTTCGCGCTGCGCGTCACGCAGGGTCACGGTCACACCTCCAGTCTCTCGAGTGGCATGGCTCACAGTTTCACAGTCCATTCAGACTGTCAACGGTTGAAGACCTCCGGCGTACCCTCGATCCACCGGACCTCGGACTGATCGGAGCAACAAGTGAGAACCTCACCGCCGACCGTCTCGCTGACGCTCGATCAACTTGCCTCACGCGCCGCTTCACTGATCACCGACAACGGCCGATACATTCTCGGCATCGCGGGAGCCCCTGGAGCCGGGAAATCGACGGCTTCACAGGCAATTGCGCAGAAACTGGACTCACTCTGCACCGTCGTCGAGATGGACGGCTTTCACCTTGCCAATCGGGAACTCGACCGACTCGGCAGGCGTGGACAAAAAGGCGCTCCGGAAACTTTCGACGCCGACGGATACGCGGCGCTTCTACACCGCCTCCGATCGGCAGACTCCATTGTGTACGCGCCCGTCTTCGATCGCGAGATCGACGAATCAATCGGCAGCGCAACCGCTGTCGAGCCTCGAACGCCGTTGATCGTCACCGAGGGAAACTACCTCCTCCTACCAAACGGCAGCTGGCCGCAAGTACGAGCGGCAATCGACACCGTCTGGTACCTCGAGGTTCCGGAGGCGACACGCACACAGCGGTTGGTGAAACGCCACAGCCGCTTCGGGAGGAGTTCCGAAGCGGCCGCGGACTGGGTGAGACGGGTGGATCTACCGAACGCCGACGTAATCGCAGCGGCCAGGTCACGTGCGGATCTGATCGTGGAGATCCGCACGTGACTGTCGAAGTTCGGCAGCTCCCCACACCCACCCGTCATCCAACTGAACGGCGAAGACTACGGTAGTTTGGATTAAAAACCCTGGTCAAGTCGATTCAATATCTCCATACATACGTACGTATGGATCCTCTTTCGGCCATCATCCTCGGGCAACAAACTCTACCGCTGGTCGCCGCCGTCAGTCTGACTCCTCAGTGAAACTCGACAGTTGCGCAGCAAACAGATTCAGCACGTTTGCGGTTATTCGTTCGGTGAAACAAGCAGCTTTGGCAGTGGAGGCACTTCTTGCACTGATCGACGGTGACGAACCCTCTGCGCCGACCCACACGCGTAGCGAACTACGCATACGAGCAAGCACGGCGCATTCGCTCACCCCATGAATTCACTCGGCACCGATAGACTGATTTCCTGACAATCGTCCGTCGCAGACCGAGAGGAATCAAGCCATCGCGCACCGCTCCCGCGACCGCTTGGCCAGGTACCTCGCCGTAGCGCTCGTCTGCATCTTCACGCTCGTGATCTCGGTCGCCAGCGCCTCCGATCTCGACCGCGATGTCCCTCCGGTACGCATCGCTTACGCCGCTGCCGCAGATACTTTCGGCGATCTGTATCTTCCACCCGGATCGGACGGCGACCTGCCAGTCGTCGTATTGATCCACGGCGGCGGCTGGGCGCAGAAGAGCAATCTGGAGTACGCGGGTGCGTGGGCAAAAACGCTGACCCCCTACGGAATTGCGGTCTGGAACATCGAATACAGACGTATAGGTGGGCAGGGCGGTTGGCCGACTACTCTCGCCGATACCGTTGCGGCGACCAACGCGCTTGCCGGCATCGTTCAGGAAAAGGCCTCCGGGCGACTGGATTTGGGTCGCGTGCACATCGCCGGATACTCCGCGGGCGGACAACTGGCCGCGTGGGTCGCGTCGCGACCACAACAGGACACGGATGCTCCCGCGCCTGACCTCACCGTGCCGATTCGTTCGGCGACGATCATGGCCGGCGTCTTCGACATGACACTCGCCGCAACCGCGGGCAAAGATCGATTTGTTCGAAATCTTCTGGGCGGCATGCCGGTCGATCACCCTGACCGTTACCGCATCGCGTCACCGATCGAACATCTCCCCACCGGGCTCCCCGTCACGGCGATCCACGGACTCGGCGACAAGGTCGTGTCGGTCGAACAGAGCCGGCGCTATGCCCGTGCCGCACGAGCAGCAGGTGACGTGGTCGATCTGATCGAACTACCCGGCGTCGGCCACGGCGACTTCGGCAACCCGACAACCAACGCCTGGGCTATCACCAAGCAAGCAATAATCGATCACGTAAACACTCCTTGAGCAGGTGAAACCGCCTACTGTGAGCATGATCGCCCGCAAAAGGATTAGCTGAAACCAACTCCATGACGTACGGTGGGCTTATCAGAGGGCAGCCGTCAGTCAGGCAGCCGGTCGCTTCGCCCGGAACGACAGTTCCAATATTCGTTCCAGGGGCAGACTTCCAGTTCGGTGCAAATCCGCGCCTTTGATCACTACGCACTTTCATCAGTCCCGCAGATTGTTGACCAGGCCGAAGGCTCCGACAGAGTCCGCCGCCAATCGCGTACCGACTGCACCAGTATCAACATGCGCTACACACCGCACGGGTCCAAAACCCATGTGGTTCAAAGGAATACCTTGTACAACACCATGATTCACCCCGACGACACGAACAACCAGACGAACAGTGTCCCGACAAACGGACTACGGATCCCGACCAATTCGGGCCGTCTCCGCGAACGGGCTCTCGAAATTGTCTGCACGCTCTACCGCTGCAGCACCGACGAAGCCGCCGACCTGCTGGTACGACATTCTCAGACCAACAACCTCAAGGTCACCAGCCTGATCAAGGCGCTTGTCGCCTTGATCGACGAGGACACCTCCGGCACCGGCTACGGAAGCAACAACGCTCTGGCGTCTCACTTCTGGCTTCGCGAGATCAGGAATCTCAGCCAGGCCCACCGACGCAGCGATCACTTTCACCGCCATCTCGTCGGCGCGTAACAGTCGCTGAACGACAACTGACCTGAAACGACAACTGGGGCAGTACACGGAAATCGTGTACTGCCCCAGCTTCGTATTTTCAGTTGTCAGGCGGAAGCTGATTCTCGGCAGTCAGGCGGAAGCCGATTCTCGGCAGTCAGGCGGAGGCCGATTCCTTGTTGAGGTCCTGCCGGACGTCGTCGGTATCCGTCGCCTCGTCCACATGCTGCGGAGCGAAGAGCAGGCAGACGATGCTCAGGATGCACATGCCGATCAGCAGTGCGATGACCGGCCAGATGCTGCCGGTTGCCTTGTACATCAGCGTCGAGACCAGCGGAGACAATCCGCCGAAGATCGCGCCGGCACCCTGGTACGCCAACGAGATGCTCGTGTAGCGCGCCTGCGGCTTGAACATCTGCGAGAGAACGGCGGCGATCGGACCATACGTGGCAGCAAGCACCAGTCGCATGACCGCAAACGTCAGGAAGATCAGGAACACGGATCCGGACTTCAGCACCAGGAACTGCGGCGCTGCGAGTATTGCGACCGCAGCAAGACCCCAGATGACCACGCGGACGCGCCCCACCTTGTCGCCGAGCCACGCCACGCCCAGGGTCGCGATCAACTCGACCACTGCAGCGACACTGAGCGCGTTGAGAATCAGCGTCTCCGACAAGCCGACGTCGGGGTCGGTCGCGTATGCCGTGATGAAGGTCGTCACGAGGTAGTAGCCGCCGACTGCGACCGGCAGAATGCCGATGCCCAGGATGATCGGACGCCAGTTGGTCACCAGTGCGTACTTGAGCGGCAGCATCTCCGGGACGTCCGCGGACTTCACCTCGGACTCGAAGACCGGGGACTCCTCGACCTTGAGGCGAACCAACAAGCCGACGAGGATCAGCAGCGCCGAGCACAGGAACGGCAGACGCCAGGCCCACTCGCGCAGCGCGTCGTCGCCGAAGGTGGAGAGAATGCTGAAGAACCCGGTGGCCAGAAGGGCGCCGGCCGGGTTGCCCAGCTGAGCGAATCCGCCGTAGAAAGTCTTCTTGTCCTCGGGAGCATGCTCGACGGCCATCAGGACCGCGCCACCCCATTCACCGCCGACGGCGAAGCCTTGGACGAAGCGGAGCAGAACCAGCAGCAACGGCGCCCAGAACCCGATCGACGCGTAAGTGGGCAACATGCCGATGAGGAAGGTGCCTGCACCCATCAGCGTCAGTGTGACGACAAGTGCGGTGCGCCTGCCCATCTTGTCACCGACATGTCCGAACACGATTCCGCCGAGCGGGCGAGCGAAGAATCCGACGGCGTACGTCGCGAACGCCGCCGCAACGCCGGTCAGGCGATCGGTTCCGGGCGGGAAGAAGATGTCACCGAAGACCAGGGCGGCTGCCGTGGCATATACGTAGAAGTCGTACCACTCGATGGTTGTACCGACGAAGGCTGCAAATCCCGCCTTGCGGGCCTTCACGATCTGTTGCTCTCGGTTCATTACTTTTCCTCGGTGGTCGAAGTGCTCGACAATAGGTGGTTATGACCTGAATGTGCGAGTTCGCCGTCGATCCAGGTCTCCCGCACCTCGATCTGCGCAATCGCGTCGGCCGGAACCTCGAGGGGGTCCGCGCCCAGAATGACGAAGTCGGCCCGCTTGCCGACCGAGATGCTGCCAAGTTCTGCTTCACGGCCCAGCGCACGTGCACCGTTGAGCGTGTGAGCCTGCAGTGCCTGGTCGGCGGTGATGCGGAGTGCATCGGAGCCGAGCTGATGGCCTTGACGCGTCACACGAGTGACGGCTGCTTGAATTGCCTCGAGCGGCTTGGGCTCTGCGACCGGGGCGTCGGAGCTGATGGTCACGGGAACCTCGGCAGCGATGAACTCCCCGAGCGGGTTGAACCGCTCACCCGGAGTGCCGATCGCAGCGGTGACGCCCTCGCCCCAGTTGTAGTAGTGCTGCGGCTGGTTCACCGGGTACACACCGGCCAGGTTCATCCGGGCGATCTGCTCGGCCGTCGGGAGCCCGCAGTGCTCGATGCGGTGACGCGCGTCGGCGTCGGGGTGAGCCTTCTGCGCAGCTTCGATGGCGTCGAGCACCATGTCGATGGCCGTCGGTGACTGAGCGTGCGTGGCAGTCTGCAGACCCACGGAGTGCGCCTTGGCAATCAGCTCCGAGTAGTCCGCCGGCTCATGGTAGAGCTGCCCGGTGCGGCACGGGTCGCCCACGTAGCCGTCGGGGAAGTATGCGGTCCAGCCGCCGAGAGTGCCGTCGGCGTAGAACTTGATGCCGCCGAACGCGAGCCGCGAATTGCCGAAGGCGCCATGCATTCCCGTGTCGATGACGTGATCGAGGAGATGACTGAGCATGTACATGCTGACGCGGGTCTTGAGCTGATCCTGCTCGGCCAGACGCAGGTACATGTCGAATTCACGACGCGTCACCTGGCAGTCGCCGATGGTGGTGACGCCGCCGGCCAGGAACTTGTCCTGAGCGACCGACAGCTGGCGAAGGTGCTCTTCCGGCTCGTCCTCGAGATGGAAGTTGGGTCCGTGATGGCCGACCTTCACACCGTTGACACCGGTGAGGATGTTGCACGCGGCGTCGGACAGCTCGCCCGTCAACTCGCCGTCTGCATCTCGGAAGAACTCGCCACCGGCCGGGTTCTCAGTGCTCGCATCGATGCCGTGCTTGTCGAAAGTGAAGGAGTTGACGACGCCGCCGTGACCGCTCGCGTTCATGAGGTAGACCTCGCGATCGGTGGCCACCTGATCGAGCTCTTCCTTGAGCGGATGACGCCCTTCGATCAGGTTGCGGTGCTCATAGCCGTATCCGCGAATCGGGACACCTGCAGGAGCTGTGAGTGCCGCTTCCTGAAGCAGGGCAATGATTCCGGGAATCGAGTGCGCCTTCTCCGGCCCGCAGTCCACCCAGCTGAGCATCTGTCCGTACATCAACGGGTGTGCGTGCGGATCGACGAATCCGGGGACGACGGTGGCGCCGTCGAGTTCGACCACCGCGGTCGTGCGAGTGCTCAGGCGTCGCGCCTCCGTGCGGCATTCCTCGAGTGTCCCCACCGCGGCAAAGCGGTTTCCGAACACCAGGAACGCTTCGGCTCCCGCCGTGCTGTCGTCAACGGTGTGGATCTTGGCGCCGGTGAAGATCGTGGCGGTGGCGTCGAGCGGCGAGGCTTCGTGCGTGTGCAACTTGCGCATGGTGGTCCTTCGTCGAGATGGTGGTGCAGGTCACTGCGTGTTGAGCGAAAACTACGCCCTGACCTGGAGCTATGCAATGCATCAAAGTTTCAGACCAGGTGGTACACAACTTTTTTGTACAAGTTTCCGAGCATTTCTGCACTTATCCACATCATCTATGCCCACATGCGACTGTTCTAATAGGAAGCTCATACAGAAAAATCTCTGGAAAAGTTGGGGCATCCATGACGGTCGATCTCGATTCCAAGCTCATAGCTGCTCTTCAACGCAATGGGCGAGCGACGTACCGCGAACTGTCCGTGGCGGTCGATGCCCCACGCGCGGCAGTGTCCACCAGGGTGCAGGCACTACTCGACTCGGGAACGGTGTCCGTGGTTGCCGTCGCACACCCCGAACTTCTCGGCCTGAAGGCACTCGCACACGTGTCGATCGCCGTGTCCGGACCGATGACCCCGGTACTGGACGCGTTGATCGGATCCGAGGCTGCGGTCTACATCTCGGCAGTCAGCGGGCAGTACAACGTGATCGCGGAACTTCGGGTGCCCAGCCACGACGATCTGTACCGCGCCATCGCCGAACTCCGCTCACAGCGTGGCGTCAGATCCGTGAGCACGCTGGTCTACGTCGACGTCATCAAGGGAATCTTCATGCCCAAAACCGCTTTACAAGCCGACATCCGACTCGATTCGACGGACGTCACCTTGATCGAACTGCTCGAACGCAACGGGCGCATGCCATTTCTCGAACTGGCCGAACACACCGGCCTGTCGCCGAGCGCTGTGCGCAATCGCGTCAATCACCTGATCGCGAGCACGGCACTGCGCGTCGGCGCTGTCGTCAAGCGGCGAGGTGGTGGCCGGACGCTGGCGATGGGCATCGGCGTCAATCTGGGCTCACGGGACGACAACGCGGTATCGGAGATCGAGTCCCTGCCCGGAATCGAATTCCTCGCGCGGACCCTCGGACGGTACGACGTGATCGCGACGGTCGCCGCCAACTCGTCCAACGACCTCCATGCCCTGTCCGAGCGAATCCGGGGCATCGACGGTGTCAGCGGCTTGGAATCGTGGGCGCATCTCGAGGTTTTCAAGGAGCACTACGCCCGCAGCCTGGACGTACGCGGATAATTCCCAAGTCATTGACCCACTCGTGAGAGCACGCTAACCTCGGACAAAGTCATTGACTCACTTACCCGAGGTGGCACACATGTCCGACTCCGGACGCAAGGTAGACATCGTCGCTGCGGCGATCGAGGAGGCGATATCGACCGGCCGATGGCCCGTCGGATCAAAACTCCCGCCGGAGACCGCACTGGTCGAGGATTTGGGAGTCGCCCGAAACACCATGCGCGAAGCGGTACGGGCGCTTGCACACGCCGGAGTTCTGTCCGTTCGTCACGGTGGCGGCGTGTACGTCATGGCGGCGTCGCCGGTCGAAGGACTACTCGGGCGCAGGCTCGCCAGAGGTGACGTTCTCGACGTACTGAGCCTGCGACGCGGACTCGAGGTCGAAGCCGCGCGACTTGCAGCGCAGCGCCACACCCCCGAAGATCTCGCGCGGATACATGCAGCCTGGAATGCCCACCCCGGTCACGTCGGCGGCTTCACTGTCGAAGCCGGCATGGCCCTGCACCTTTCGATCGTCGAGGCGTCCCACAATTCCGCACTGATCGACGTCTACCGGGGAGTCCTTGCCGCCGTGACGGATTCGCTGTCCGCCGTCAGTGTCGGTCCAGGTTTCCACGTCGACGAGCACCGACCCTTGATCGCTGCCATCGAGGAACGCAACCCCGACGAAGCAGCGCGCGCGGCGGGCGCAGCGCTCGATACGGTCATCGACGCAGTCGAAAGGAGCTTGGCGTGAATCAGGGAAACTGGAATGGTACGACGTATTCGCCTCTTGCCGAGCAACTCTCACCGGCATCGACGGAGGCACTGCGCTCGATCGGGCATGTGAGCACGGTGTACGACGTCTGCGCCGGAACGGGGAACTTTGCGCTCCCGGCGGCTCAGTCAGGCATGACGGTCCACGCACTCGACCTCTCCGCCAGCCAGCTCGAGGTCGCACGCAAACGCTGGATTCCCTACCCCGGCACTACCCAACCCACCTTCACGATCGGCGATGCGCAGTCTTTACCCTGGCCGCATTCGAGTGCCGACGCCTGCGTCAGCATCTTCGGGATCATCTTCTGCCCCGACCCCTCGATTGCCCTCGCAGAGATGATGCGGGTGACCCGGCCAGGCGGAAAGATCTGCGTCGCAACGTGGTCGGAGAACGGGTGGGCAGCAGCACTCCGCCGGGAGGCCGCCTCGGCGTGGAATGGCATCACACCACTACCGACGACATGGTCGAGCTCGAGCGAATTCGAGAAGGCGGCAGCCGGATTGGAGTCGGTGAGCTCGGCCTCCCACCTGCTCGAGTGGGAACTACCAGCCGGATCGGATCCCGTCGAGGAACTGTGCGACCAGGCACCGGCGTTGAAGAACTTTCGCGAGGCCGTTCGAAGCACCGGGAATTGGGCTTCGATGTCAGCGCATCTCCGCTCGACGCTCGAGCCCTATCTCAGGTCGAGTGCGACAGGCCCCGTCGCCACCAGCGAATACATCCTCCACGTTGGCACTGTCCCGAACTCTGACACCGCGCTCTTCCGAACGCGCGGGTAACCCTTTTGGCCGGATACGGTCTCTTCACCGTCCACCGACCCGAAGAGGCCCGCTCGATGTCCGAATCGAACTCCCTGCCCGAATTGAAGCAAGCATCGCAGCAAGCATCGAAACAAACGTTGTCCATGACCGTCCTCATGACGCCGGACATGTCCAATTTTTCGGGCAACGTTCACGGCGGAACGATTCTGAAGTTTCTCGACCAGGTCGCCTATGCGTGCGCGAGTCGATACGCCCAGACGTACGTCGTGACCCTGTCGGTGGATCGTGTGGTGTTCCGCGAACCGGTGCATGTCGGAGAACTCGTCACGTTCAGCGCTTCCGTCAATTACACCGGGCGCACCTCGATGGAAATCGGAATACGCGTCGAAACCGAAGACATTCTTCTCGGAAAATCTCGACACACCAATAGTTGCTACTTCACGATGGTCGCAATGGGCAGCGACGGAAAACCGGCCGAGGTACCCCAACTCCGGCCGACCGGAACAATCGCGAGGCAGCGATTCGAGGCCGGTCGTCGGCGTCGTGAACTGCGCAGAGAGAACGAGCTTCGTGAACAGTCCATCCGGGCCGCGGTTCGGGACTTAACGCCCGAACACGATGACTAAATCCAGTCAAATTTAAGTTATAACCTTATGCATTAAACTGATCGAGTGACTTCGAAGGCACGGGAAAACTATGACGTTGTGATTGTCGGCGCGAGCATCGCAGGATGCGCGGCCGCAATCATGTACGCCCAGCAAGGTCTGCGGATAGCGCTTCTCGACGCTCGCTCCGACATCCGGGCGCACAAAGTCCTGTGCACTCACCACCTACAACCCTGCGGTGCCCCGATCTTGCAACGACTCGGCGCCACGGAAAAACTGCTCGCCCTGGGAATGGTGGAAACCGTTCCGAAATTCTGGACCCCGTGGGGAATGATCACCCCTGATGCTGCAGAGAACTCACCGCCGCCTGGATTCAACATCCGAAGGGAAACTCTCGACCCCCTCCTGCGCCAACTCGCGAACGACTACCAGAACGTCGACCTTCTTCTCGGACATCGTGTTTCCGGACTACTGACGAAGAACGGCACTACTGCAGGCGTCTACGGCACCGAACAGGGTTCGGCCTTCACTGTCGAAGCACGATTGACCGTCGGAGCGGACGGCAAGGATTCGACCGTCGCACGATCCGCGCGTTGCGACTCGGTGAGTGCGTCCAACGGGCGCTTCAGCTACTTCGCTCAACTCTCCGGACTCGAACGACCCGACGGAGAATCTTCATTGTCGTGGTTCATGGATCCCGACGTCGCCTATCTGCTCCCCAACGACGGCGGGATCAGCGTGCTGGTCGTCTTCCCTGCCCTCGACAAGCTCGGCCCGTTCGCTGACGACCTGTCTACTGCTTTCCTCGCGTACGCCAACGCATTACCCGGCGCTCCGCCTGTTCGCCGAGAGCACATCGTCGGGAAGATCGTTGGTACCAAACACTTCTCCACAACCCTCACCGACCCGGTAGGTAACGGGTTCGCACTCATCGGCGACGCCGCGGCAACCAACGACCCGTTATGGGGCATCGGATGCTCGTGGGCACTGGAGACCGCTCAGATGCTGGTCGACGCGACCGCCCAAATGCTGACGGAGACGACGTCACACACACTCGACTCGCATCGGAACGTGAACGCTGCCTTGGCCGAATACCGCAGTGCCAGAGCGAGTATGACGAAACACATCGATTACATGAGCGGTTACGCCGGTGGGCGAAAGTTCACCGCGATCGAACGTCTGCTCATCTCCGCGGCCACACATGACCACGACGAAGCCCAAAGGTTCTACTTGTTCGGTTCCCGGTTGATACCCGCCGAGCAGTATCTCTCGACTCGCTCGGTCGCGCGGGCAGCACAAAAACATCTCAGACACCGTCTGCGTCGTAGATCTGTGGCCGGGACGTAATCTGCCAAGCGTTTTTTCGGCGCCGGCAACGGGGAACCCTCCGATCGCAACCGAGCCGGAGGAGCGACCATGCGTGCACACATCGCCATTCCGAGTGAATCGACTTGTCACAGGTACGTAGTCGCCGTCGCCAGCTCCACCTTCGCCGAATCGGTCATCTGGTGCGACGGCCCCGCGTTCGACGCAGTACTCGTTCTGGGCAGCGAGATTCCGCAGCACAGTGGCCACCGAGCCGTACTCGCCTGGAATCACTACTTCGGGTGGGCGCTCGGCGTGGAAACGACACCGGATACGTCGTTCGCCGTTGTCGAATGCCTCGGTATCGGGAGAATGCCGGACCCGGAACTGTGCGCCGACCGCGCTGTCGAGTTGATTGCCCAGGCGGGTAGTTAAGGAACTCGTCGCGCGGCGCGCAATCAAGCGGGCATAAGATCGAGCGCGAGTTTCGCACGCCCGACGAAAGAGAGCCCGACATGGACCCGGTGAACAGGCCTGCCGGTCAGCTGGCTCTCGAGAACGAACCGGACGGCAGGGCGACTTTGCGGGCGCGTCAGACGCCCCGCAGTGAGCGTCGCAAAATCGGGAAGGGCCTGCGCAAGCGAGTAGCACGATCGTCGCTCGGTGACTGGACGCCCCCGCCCAACCGACGCGATCCGGTCGATCAGGTCAACACGGCACACGAGGGAAGACTCGACTGGTTGGTTCCGATTCGTGTGGGACGCATGGTCGCTTCACCGTACGGTTTCCTGCGCGGTACCGCCGGCTTGATGGCAGAGGACATGGCGCAGCTCCCGTCCACCGGCATCACTCCCGTCATCTGCGGGGATGCGCACGTCGGAAACTTCGGGTTCTACGGGTCCCCGGAACGCGAACTTGTCATAGACCTCAACGATTTCGACGAAGCACATCCGGGCCCCTGGGAATGGGACCTGAGAAGGTTGGCTGCGAGCATCTGGGTGGCCGGGCGGCAGAACGGTCTCACCGAAGCTCAATGCGAAACAGCGACAACCTCGTGTGTGTCCGCATATCGCCTCCACTTGGCAAAGCTTTCCGAGCGTCCACTGTTCGATCGCTCCTTCGACCGGGTCGATCTCGACGGACTGACCGACCACGTCACTGATCCCGGGTTGCTGGCCGAGATCCGACGCGCCGCGGAGCGCGCACGACGGCGTACGAGCGATCACGCGGTACCCCGGTTCACCGTCGAGGATCACGGACGGCGCCAGTTGGTCGAGAACCCGCCGCTCACAACACGACTCACGCCGCAGGACACCGACTTCCTCCTGGAGGGTCTGGACGAGTATCTCGAAACCCTTGCACCACACTGGCGCCGAGTCGTCTCGGGATACAACGTCATCGACGTTGCGCACCGGGTTGTCGGAGTCGGAAGCGTCGCTCTGCGTGCGTATGTCGCCCTGTGCGAAGGGAGCATCCCGGACGACGTCATCTTCTTGCAGCTCAAGCAGGCTCGCCGATCCGTCGTTGCACCCTTCGTGCACGGTGACTCGGCCTGGCACGACCATCAAGGACGACGCGTCGCGGAATACCAGCAGGCTCTCCAGACAGTCAGCGATCCACTGCTCGGGTGGTGCACCGTGGACGACCGCCAGTACTACGTCCGTCAGTTCCGGAACATGAAAGGTTCTGTGGACCTGAACAATATCGATGCAGCAGCCTTGACCGACTATGTCGCGATCTGCGGTCGCCTACTGGCCAAGGGACACGCACGAACCAGTGGCGCGTCACTGATTTCCGGTTACCTGGGAACCTCGGACACGGTCGACACCGCCCTCACCCGGTTTGCTCGGCTCTACGCCGATCAAACCGAACGTGACCACGACGCTCTGTGCCGGGCGGTATCGGCCGGTACGATCGCCGCGGAGCCGGGAATCTGATCCCTCACGCCGCGACGATCCTGCCCTGCTCGAACTTCACTCCTCCCCAGATTCCGGTCTGGCCAGTGGCAGAGGCGAATTCGCGACACGATTCCGCAATCGGGCACCTGTTGCACACGTCGGTCGCGTAGTCGTATCCCTCGGACGGAAAGGGAAACCAGCGGTCCGGCTCGGGGTCTCCTCGACATTCCGCCTGCCACCAGGTTGGATCGTCCGAGATCGGCAGAAGCTCAGCCAGATTCGAGATTTCGTCAGCGCACATCACTTACTCCTTCCGACCGTCACGTCCGACTCAATTCACGCCAGATCTTCTGCTGCACCTTCTCGATGCGTCGAGGTGCCTTCGGTTCCCACAGCAGCCGCATGCCGGCCTCAGCCGGTGTGCGATCCGCTTTGCGCTGATTGCAGGAACTGCAGCACGCCACCAGATTCCCCCACGTGTTGGGCCCGTTGCGGCTTCGCGGCTGGACGTGGTCGATGGTCGTTGCCCTGGCGGCGCAGTACGCACATTGACGACCGTCCCGGTCGAAGATGCCGGCGAAGGTCGCTCGGCTGGAATCGGTGACCGTAACCCGGTGGGCGACATACACGTACTCGGCAAGCAGGATCGTCCGAGGCAGTGGGATCTCGACGTGCTTGGAGCGCACCGGAAGTATCGGGATCACGTCTTCGGTGGACTGCGCGGAACCGGTGGCGATCAGGACGACCGCACGATCGGCGCTCACTTCACCGAGGTACTCGTACGTTGCGTTGAGTACCCGGACGGACCGGTTCATCCAACTGTGAGAAGCGGCGGTAGATGCGCGGTTCGGGTTCCGCATGAGACGTCTCAGTTCATGTCGAGGAGTGGAACTCCTGGACACGAGGACGGGTCAGGAGCAAATACAAGAAACGGGGAACGGCATATATCCAGCGCCACTCTGTTCCCCGAATGCAGGAAGGGAAATGCCGCGGGGTGAGTGCCCGCGCAGGTGCAACGCTTGCTTCGAGTCGCGCATGCCTGTCCCCTTCCACTTCTTGTTCTCTTCACCGACGATTGCCGGCGCCCATCATCACACGGAAGGCATCCTCGGCGATATTGATTTATCAGGCCGGAGTAGCCGTCCAGCAAAGGCCGCGGTTTGACGCCGGAACACGCGGCTTGATCGAATGAGCCATGACTTCGTCGTACATCGACCTACGCTCGGACACCGTCACCAAGCCTGATGCGGAGATGCGGAAGGCGATGGCTGACGCCGAGGTCGGTGACGACGTCCTCGATCACGACCCGACCATGGCGGCGCTCGAGGAAGAGGTCGCACATACTCTGGGCTTTCCGGCGGCCATGTGGGTACCGAGCGGATCGATGGGCAACCTGATTGCGCTGATGCTGCACCTTCGCCGCGGCGATCAGTTCCTCGCACCGGAACACTCTCACGTCTTGGGGTCAGAGTTGGGCACCGCTGCTTGGCTCGCACAGGGAATGCCGATGGCGCTGCCGCACGACGGCGGACCCGGACGTCCCAGTCCCGAGACCGTCGTGAAGGCGGCGGGCTCCCCCGGCCCGTACTTCACGTTGAACACCACGCTGCTCTGTCTCGAGAACACCCACAATTTCGCCGGCGGCGCCGTCATGAATCCGACGGAGTGGACGAAACTGGTCGACGCAGCGCGATCACGCGGCTTGAAGATTCACCTCGACGGCGCCCGCCTCTGGAATGCCGCTGCTGCACTCGATGTTTCGCCCACCGAATTGACTTCCGGCGCCGATACCGTCCAGGTGTGCCTGAGCAAGGGACTCGGTGCGCCGGTCGGCTCGATTCTGGCCACATCACCTGAATTGATCACCGAAGCCCGAAGGATCCGTAAGATGCTCGGCGGCGGCGTTCGTCAGGGCGGGGTGCTTGCCGCAGCCGGCATCGTCGCGCTTCGCTCACAAGCTCGCCTGTCCGACGATCACGACAATGCGCAACGCCTGGCGTCGGGCCTTCGTGAACGCGGTTGGGCTGTCGACGAACCCGCAACCAACATCGTTCTCGCCGCCACAGCCGATCCGTCGGCCACCGTTGCTCAGCTCGCCGCCGTCGACGTCGGTGCGGTCACCGTCACCGGGAAGGTTCGGTTCGTGACACATCGCGACGTGAGCACTGCCGACATCGACGAGGCTCTGTCCCGACTAGCCGCCTGAGCTACACCATCAGCGGTTGAACCTCCTGCGCGACAAGGCGAATGAACTCGCGGACGTCCGTCTCGTCAACGGTCGGTTGGAGTACCACGGTGGTTGCACCCGCGTCCACCCATCGCACTGCTGCGGCCGCAACGTCGGCCACGGTCCCCACGGCAATCGCTTCCTCCGGCGACTCGCACCCTGACGCTGCGGCCTCGGCAAGGGCGCGCTCACGACCGCTGGAACCAAATGCACAGATGACGTAAACGACCACCTCGAGATCCTGCGCTCCGATATGAGCGATCGCCCGGCGAACGCCTTCCGGGGTCGTCCCACCCGAGAGCACGGTGCCCTGCGCCAACTCACCACTGAGCGCCAAAGTCTTTGGCCCCGTGGCACCGACGAGCAACTGCGGCACCTTCTCGGGCGGCCACGCCAGCTTGACGTCCGTGAGATTCACGTATCGACCGGATACCGTCACCGACTCACCGCGCAGTAATCGCTCGAGTGCTCCGAACTGCTCCCGGAGGAGGGTCAACGGCGATTCGACCTTGGCGCCGATCTGCCGCATCCACCTCTGAACGCCGTGACCGAAGCCAACCCGCAGTCGATCCGGATGAACTCTGGCCAGCGCCGAAATCTCCATCGCCGTGATCGCGGTGTTGCGCATCGGAGTCGGCAGCACACCGATCGCTACTCCCAGGCGCGTGGTTTCGGCCAATACAGTTGCAGCAGTGGCTATTCCTCCGCCGAAGAAGCAGTCCTCCCACAGCCAGACCTCGTCGATACCGACTTCGTCGGCATACCCCGCATGCCGAACCAGATCTTCCGGGGATTGCTCCGGGCGCAGGACCACGGCAATCCGTGCGGCGCTCATGCCGTCACCAGAAACGCAGCGATCTCGTCAGCTGTTCGGCGACCCTGTTCGCGTCCGAGTTCAGCTGCCGGGTGCCTTGTCGCCGGCGAGAGGGAGTTGGTTCCGATCGCTTCCACGACGGCGTCGTCGGCGAAGATCGCCAGTACCCGTGACTGCGTCATCGCGTCGATTTCCTCTCGTAGGCTGCCGCCCAGCAGATTCGGGGCGGGATCGGCAGCAGGTGAAAGAACCACGACCACATCGCAGTCGGCAGCCAAATGAACATTCGAGCCACTTGCCATTCCGCCGTCCATGTACCGGTCGCCCTCGATCATGACTACCGGCCACACCCCTGGTACGGCGCAACTTGCTCCGACTGCGTCGATCAGTTCTACGCCGTCAGCACTGCCGAACACCCTCACCTCACCGGTTTGTGCGTTGATCGCCGGGATGCGCAACTCCCGCTCGGGCCACAACCGATTGGGCAGCCTTGCCTCGATGACCGCACGACGCACGGCGGGTTCGACGGTGTCGGCGGCCATCGCTGCCTCGCCGAGCGCACGAAGTTGTTCGGACCGATCCGCGGAGCCCGCGATCGCGTCGACGAACATCTGACCGAGGACCTCGACATCTACCTCCGGATCGATCTCACCGGTCGCAGCGGCCGTTTGTGCGTCGAAAAGCTCCTGAAGGGTCGCGCCGCCCGCAATCTGAGCAGTCACGGTGGAACCTGCAGAAGTGCCGATCAATACGTCCGCTGCCAGCAGCGCTGCGGCAGCGTCCGGCGATTTGTCCTGAACGCCCAACAGAAAACCGGTTTCCCAGGCGATTCCCGCAACGCCGCCACCGGCAAGTACCAACCCCAATTTCACGCCGTCCACCTCTCGTCGATCACGATCCGTGCCCGAAGTCGACGTTAGACCTACTCTGAAGTGATGTTCATGCGCAGCGCAAAGACATTTGTTCCCGACGCACTCCGCGGGTTGATCGCATCCACCGACGACATCGCGTGGAACCCCGATCCCGGATACCTCACTCGTGCACAGCCCCTTCCACGCGGGCGAGTCGCGCTCGTCTCCGGCGGCGGCTCGGGTCACGAACCCATGCACGCCGGATTCATCGGCGAAGGAATGCTCACGGCCGTCTGTCCCGGGTTGATCTTCAGCTCACCCAACGCACTGCAGATCCATGAAGGATCCAAAGCTGCCGACGCCGGTGGCGGCGTCCTGCACATCGTGAAGAACTACACCGGCGACGTGATGAATTTCGGTATCGCACGGGAACTACTCCGCGAGGACAAGATCGACACGGACGTCGTCTTGGTCGACGACGACGTCGCGACCGAACGCGCAGACGGTAGCGGCCCGGGGCGACGCGGCACTGCGGCAACGATCGTGGTGGCGAAGGTCTGCGGCGCGTCGGCCGCCCGCGGTGACGACCTGGCCGAGGTGACCCGGATCGGACAACACGTCGCGCACTCGGCTCGCAGCATGGCCGTCGCTCTTCGCCCATGCACCTTGCCGGGGGCTGACGAGCCGTCGTTCGACCTGCCGGAGGGGCAGATGGAACTCGGTATCGGAATCCACGGCGAACGCGGCACAGAACGCGTGGACGCCCTGCCCGCACCGGAATTGGTGCGACGGCTGGCGGATCCGATCATCGAGTCCCTGAGTCTCGCCGAAGGTGATCACGTCATTGCAGTCGTCAACGGGCTGGGAGCCACCCACCCAATGGAGCTGCAACTACTGTTCGCCGAACTCGGAGATTATCTGGCCGACCAGGGAATTCACATCGAGCGGACGCTGATCGGAACGTTCGTCACTGCATTGAACATGGCCGGAGCATCCATCACCCTTGTTCGCACAAACAAAGAAATCCTCGAATTATGGGACGCGCCAACAAAAGCGCCCGCCTGGCCGAATGCTATGGCACGTGAGTACAGCGGCATGGGCAAGCGTGAATCATTCGGTCCCACATTCACACCCGACACCTCACGCACTGCCGAAAGCAGCTTCGTCGGCGGCTGGATTGCGGACTGGGCCGCGAAGGTACTGGAGCAGGAACCTGCCCTGACCGATCTCGACCGACGAGCAGGAGACGGCGACTTCGGGACCAACATGGTGGCCGCACTGGATCAGCTCGACATCTCGGCGATCCGTGACACCTACTCCACTGCAACGATATTCGATGCAGTCTCCCAGGCGTACCTCGGTCACGCCGGCGGTACGTCCGGCGCGTTGTTCGGCATCTGGTTCCGGCATTTCTTCCGCGTCGCCGCAGAATCAGCGGACTCCGAACTCGACCTCGGTGCGATCGCGACTGCAGCACGGGCGGGGCTCGACAACATCACCTCGCTCGGCGGCGCACGCGTCGGCGACAAGACGATGGTCGACGCGATAGTTCCGGCGGTCGAGTCGTTGGAGCAATCCGTGAACTCGGGAGCCGATCGGGACGCTGCTCTGGCCAGCGCAGCGGCAGCGGCGGCGGCCGGCGCGGAGTCGACCGAAACCATGCTCGCGAACCGCGGACGTGCAAGTTATGTGGGCGAAGCCGCTCGCGGAGTGGTCGATCCGGGAGCGCTACTCATAGCGTGGTTTTTCGCTAGTGCAGTGGGTCACTAGCGAGCACTTCGCAGCTGTGACTAATCTGGCAGCCACAGCACATCGTTTGTGAGGGCCCGTGGGCAAAAGCACCGGTCTCACACACCACACAGGAGCAGCCCATGCTGAGCACCATGCAAGACGCCCCCCTCTCCATTGCTCAACTTCTCCGCCACGGTGCCTCCGTTCACGGCGCTTCCGAGGTTGTCACGTGGACCGAGTCCGGCCCGCGCCGTGTGTCATACGCAGACGTCGGCAAGCGCTGCGCACAGCTTGCGCACGCCCTGCGCGGACTCGGTGTCGAGGGTGACGAGCGAGTCGCCACGTTCATGTGGAACAACTCCGAGCACCTCGAGGCGTACCTGACGATCCCCTCGATGGGTGCTGTGCTCCACACGCTGAACATTCGCCTGTTCCCCGAGCAGTTGATCCACGTCGCCAATCACGCCGAGGACCGCGTGATCGTCGTCGATCCGTCCCTGATTCCGCTTCTCTCTCCGCAGCTTCCGTCGCTGACAACCGTCAAGCACATCATCGTCACCGGTTCCTCCACTGCGGGACTCGAAGCTCCCGAGGGCGTGCAGGTTCACACATACGAGGGCTTGATCGCCGATCAGCCAACCGAATTCGACTGGCCCGAGGTCGACGAACTCAGTGCTGCCGCAATGTGTTACACGTCCGGCACCACGGGCGACCCCAAGGGTGTCGTCTACTCCCACCGTTCGATCTACCTGCACTCCATGCAGGTCTGCATGAGCGACGGCCCCAACCTCGCGCAGGGCGATCGTGCACTCGCCGTAGTGCCTCAGTTCCACGCCATGTCGTGGGGACTTCCCTACGCCGCGTTCATGATCGGCGCCTCGCTGATCATGCCCGATCGCTTCCTCCAGCCTGCTCCGTTGGCTGCGATCATCGCCAGCGAGAAGCCGACGTTCGCCGCGGCCGTACCCACCATCTGGCAGGGCCTGCACCTCTACCTCGAGCAGAACCCACAGGACATCTCCTCGATGCGTGAGGTTCTGATCGGCGGCTCCGCGGTACCGCCTGCCCTCATGCACGCATTCGAAGCCGACCACAACGTCTCCGTCCTGCACGCCTGGGGCATGACCGAAACCTCCCCACTCGGATCCGTTGCCCGCCCGCCGGCCGGTGTCACCGGCGACGCGATGTGGAAGTACCGCTACTCTCAGGGCCGCTTCCCGGCATCCGTCGAGGCACGTCTCATCGACGATGACGGCAAAGTTGTTGCACACGACGGCGTTTCCGTCGGCGAGCTCGAAGTGCGCGGCCCCTGGATCACCGGGTCGTACTACGGCGTCGATGCGGAAGACAAGTTCAACGACGGCTGGCTCAAGACCGGCGACGTCGGATCCATCACGGCCGACGGCTTCCTGAGCCTGTCAGACCGCTCCAAGGACATCATCAAGTCCGGCGGCGAATGGATCTCATCGGTCGACCTCGAGAACGCCGTCATGGGCCACCCCGACGTCACCGAAGCTGCCGTCATCGGCGTGCCGGACGAGAAGTGGGACGAGCGTCCGTTGGTCGCGGTTGTTCTTCGCGCCGGTTCCGAGACCACGATGTCCGAACTCCAGCAATATCTTTCGGACAAGGTCGCCAAGTGGCAGCTCCCCGAGAACTGGGCTGTGGTTCAGGAAGTTCCGAAGACGAGCGTCGGCAAGTTCGACAAGAAGCGTCTGAGGGCCGACTACCACGAAGGCGGACTCGAAGTCACTCGCCTCTGACACGGAGTGAATGCTGAAGCATGAATACTGAAGGTGGGCAACAGGTTTTCAATCTGTTGCCCACCTTCGTTTAACGAGCAATGCACTTTACGGACGATAACCGACCGTGTGAAAAGCGATGTCGACGTACTTCTGCGCCAATTGCGTCGGCGACATCGGCCCGCCGGTCTGGAACCAACGCGGCAGTGACTGCGCCATACCGAGTATGGCCCGGACGGTCTCTTCGGTGTCGGTGACCGCGAAATCTCCCGATGCCACACCGTCGTCGACGATCCTGCGCATGAGCAACTCGAGCCGCTTACGACTGGCGGCGTATCGACTTCGGCTTTCCGGTGAGACATGCCGAATCTCGGTGTCCAACGCAGCATGCCGCGACCGGTGGGTCATGTAGAGAACAATCGCCTCCACCACCAAGGCGAAGCGTCGTACCGGATTTTCGCCGGCTTCCACCTCTGCCGCTTCGGTTCTGGTATTCAGCTCACTCATCGAGATCTCGAACAGAGCGACGAGGACTGCCTCTTTGTTCGCGTGGTGATAGTAGAGCGCGGGAACGGTTACCCCGACACGGTTGGCAATCTGCCGCACCGTCGTGCCGTGGTAACCGTTCTCGTCGAACAGCTCGAGCGAAGCCATCAGGATGTCGGTCATCACCAGCGGCGGGAAAGTCCTCCAGTCCACTGCCACCGAATTCACGGGCTCCACCTCGCCAGTCATGAATAGCCGAAATTACCGCGGTGCCATACGGATTGCACCGTCGAGGCGGATCGTCTCACCGTTGAGCATAGGGTTGGAGACGATATGCGCAGCAAGCGCGCCGTACTCGCTGGGATCGCCCAGGCGAGAGGGGTGAGGCACCTGCTGACCCAGCGACGCCTGAGCTGCTTCAGGCAGTCCGGCCAGCAACGGGGTCTTGAACAGGCCGGGAGCGATGGTGTTGACGCGGATCAGCAGCGACGCGAGGTCACGGGCGATGGGGAGCGTCATACCGACGACGCCACCCTTCGACGCGGAGTACGCAGCCTGCCCGATCTGACCGTCATAGGCTGCGACGGAGGCGGTGTTGATGATGACGCCGCGTTCACCGTCGATGGGTTCGGTCTTCGAAATACGTTCCGCAGCAAGACGAAGAACGTTGAAGGTGCCGATCAGGTTGACGTCGATGACCTTCTTGAATGCGTCGAGCGGGAAAGCACCCTTCTTGCTGACCGTCTTGACTGCGTTGCCGATTCCGGCGCAGTTGACTGCCACGCGCAGGGGTCCGAGGGACTCGGCCACATCGAGTGCAGCGGTGACCGCAGCCTCGTCGGTGACGTCTGCAGCCGCGAAGCGGACCCGGTCGCCAAGTTCCTTGGCGATGGCTTCACCGTTGGACGACGGAAGGTCGATGATGACGACGCTGGCACCGTCGGCAAGAAGGGCTTTGGTCGTAGCCAGGCCGAGGCCGGATGCTCCACCGGTGACGACGGCGACGCTGTCGTTGACGATCATGAGAGTTCCTTTCGAAAGGTTATGTGTTTCAGATGCGTTCGATGATGGTGGCATTGGCCATGCCGGCGCCCTCACACATGGTCTGCAAACCGTAGCGTCCGCCGGTGGCCTCGAGGTGGTTGACCATCGTGGTCAACAGTCGAGTACCCGAGGACCCCAGGGCATGGCCGAGTGCAATCGCGCCGCCCCACGGGTTGAGCTTTGCCGGATCGGCGCCGAACTCGTGAGCCCAGGCGAGTGGAACGGGAGCGAAGGCCTCGTTGACCTCGTAGGTGTCGATGTCGTCGATGCTCAGACCCGCGCGAGCGAGCACCTTGTGGGTGGCTGGGATGGGTGCGGTGAGCATGAAGATCGGGTCGTCGCCCGCAACGGAGAAGGAGTGGAAGCGTGCTCGCGGCGTCAGCCCCAGCTTCGACGCCATTTCTTCGCTCATGATCAGTGCTGCGGACGCGCCGTCAGTGAGCGGCGACGAGTTACCGGGAGTGATCGACCACTGCGCCTCGGGGAAGCGCTGCGCGTACTTCTCCGAGTAGAACGACGGCTTCAAACCGGCGAGTCCCTCGGCGGTAGTAGACGCGCGAACCGTCTCGTCGACGGTATGCGAGACGGTCTCACCGGCGGCGTTGGTCACCGAGATCGGCAGAATCTCCTTGTCGAAGAGCCCCTTCGCCGCTGCCTCTGCTGCCCGCTGGTGGGACTGCGCGGAGAATGCGTCGAGAGCGTCGCGGTCAAGCTTCCACTTGGCGGCGATCAATTCTGCCGAGATTCCCTGGTTGACCAGGCCTTCGGGGTAGCGAGCCGCGATGCCCGGACCGGAAGCGTCCTTCCCCATCGTCGTGGTACCCATCGGGACACGACTCATGGATTCGACGCCTGCCGCGATCACGATGTCGTAGGCCCCGGCGATCACGCCCTGCGCCGCAAAGTGCGCAGCTTGCTGACTTGATCCGCACTGGCGATCGATCGTGGTGGCGGGAACCGACTCGGGGAACCCTGCCGACAGGACCGCGCTGCGGGTGATGTTGAGCGCCTGCTCACCGGCCTGGCCGACGCAACCGCCGATCACGTCGTCCACCAGAGCGGGGTCGAGGCCGTTTCGCGAGGTGATGGAACGCAGAACGTGGGCCATCAGTTCGACAGGGTGCGTCCCGGACAGTGCTCCACCCGGCTTTCCCTTGCCGGACGCGATCCGGACTACATCGACGATCACTGCCTTGGTCATCTTCGTTCCCTTCGAGGACGTGCATTGCTGGGGCGGTCCGGCACCCGAGTTCGTGGCACCGGATGCCGGACCGAGATCGTGGGAGCATCCTGACTTAGCGCTCGCTAAACAATTACCACCGAGTCGGACCGTCCGTCAAGAGAGGGCTACCGAACTCGAAGCAAATATGGACGGACAAAAAAAGTTGGACGATCAGGAACCCCTGACCAACGCCCTTCATTAGTACTTTCGAATGATAGGTTTTCAATCTTCGCCCGAAATGTCCGGAATCGGATAACCTTCCGCCACAAGCAATCCAAGCCACAGGGGATTCGGGGCGTGGCACCAATCGATGACAAACCGCAGGGGGACTGACCCGGAGGTAGAGCGTGGACCTGCGATACGTTGCATTCACACGTGCCGACTCGCATTTCTACGACCGAATCAGAACGGTCACTCGACCTGACGCACCGACTGACCAGCACTTTAAGCCTGCAAAGTCGGTGGACTGGTCACTCTGGCGACGCGGTCCCCAAAGCGGACCGTGGAACTACTTCCAACCGCCTGACAGCGTGCTGCCAGAACAGGGATGGAAGATTCACTGCTCCGCTACCCAAGCCAACGCGCAGGAGCTGCTCGATACCGTCTCCGCGTATTGCGGCCACAATCTGGTGCCTTTCAAATTTCTTCGGACGGCAGCAGACCTCATGTTCTCCAACAGCAAGCAGGCCAATCGAACATCCAGCGGAAAATTCATCACGATCTATCCGGCGGATAGCGTTGCCACACAACGTGTCATCACCGAACTGGACGAGCTTGTCACGGCTGCCGACGGGCCATACATCCTCAGCGATGTGCGATGGAACCGGGGACCACTCTACTTACGGTACGGCGCGTACCTGCCCATGCAGACCAATGATTCATTCGGCGATCGCGTCCCGGCAATACGTCGCCCTGACGGATCGCTCGAACCCGATCTGCGCGGCACTTCCTTCAGAACTCCAGACTGGGTACAAATCCCGGACTTCGTTCGCGCGCAGCAAGACAAGCTGAAATCACGCGACGCCTTCCCCTATTCGATCACTGAAGCCCTGCACTTCAGCAACAGCGGGGGGATCTACTCCGCGCTGGACGACGCCGGCATCAATCTCGTCATCAAAGAGGGTCGGCCCTTCACCGCCCCGGACGCCAACGGCCGGTACGCAATCGACCGCATTTGCAACGAGTACGACACGCTGACTCACCTTGCCGACAACCCGTACTCACCTTCCGCGCTCAACTTGTTCGAGCGCGAAGGACACCACTTTCTTGTCACCGAGCGCGCACCCGGCGCTCCCCTGAATCAGGAGATTGCGCTCCGCTATCCGCTGATACGCGCGGATCAGACACTCAGCTCCCGAACGGAATACAGAACCTGGGCGCTCGGTATTGCACAACAGCTGACTACCGCAGTCGAGAGCTTCCACAACGCCGGAATCGTTCATGCCGATCTTCACCCCGGCAACGTGATGTGCTCACCGTCGGGTATTCGGATCATCGATTTCGAGATGGCCCACAGCATCGACGAGCAACCGCCCCGGTCCACCGGGGCTCCCGGGTACACCGCACCGCAACAGTTGACAGGAATCGAGGCAGATCGATACTCCTTGGGATGCATCGAGCTGGGACTCTTTGTCCCACTTACTACATTGCTCCCCCTCGATCGCAACAAGATTCCCGAACTCATCGGCTACGCGGTGTCTCGATTCGATCTTCCTCGTGCCTTCTGTGCCTCGCTCTATTCGATGCTCGACGCACAGCCGCCGGAACCGGAGGATCACCCGCATCGTTGGGACACGTCGTCGAGGGAAACCTTGCAACGTATGGACGCTCGATTGCGCTGCGGCATCCTCACCACACTTGATCTCTCCCGCGCTGATCGACTCTTTCCCGGTGACATCGCCCAGTTCGAAGTGAACGGTTACGGCATTGCTCACGGCTCGTGCGGAAACCTACTCGCCGATGATCTTCCCACCGACACCTTGGAGACAGTTCTGGAATGGACTGAACATCAAGTTGATTCGGATACGCAACCACGGTTCGGTTTCTTCGACGGGCTCGCAGGTGCGGTGCATACCTTTCGGCAACTAGGACGACACTCGACTGCCGACAGGTGGGCCGAGACTTTGCGTCGAGCCCCACTCGACGATCTCGACTCCAGCCTCTTCGGCGGCCTTTCCGGAATCGGGTGCCTTCTACTCGAGGAATCGGAGTCATGTCCGGCGGCATCGTCAACTCTCGCTCTCGTCACCGAAACTCTGCGGGATCGCCTTTCGGCTGCTCGCGCACACGTCCGCTTCACCGACGGAACATCTTGGGCAACAACGGGTCGCGGAGGCTTGATGAGAGGGCCGAGCGGGCAAGCGCTGTTCTGGACTCGCCACTACGAACGGACCGGTGATCCTCGATCGCTGGAACACGCGCGACAGCTTGTCGACATCGACCTGTCCGTGATGCAGATGTGCCCTGACGGTTCGATGCAGCTGAGAGAGGAGCGCCGGACAATGCCGTACCTCGGATCGGGATCCGTCGGCGTGGGCCTGGTACTTCTTCAACTTGTTCGACATGTCGACGAGCCGCGCTACGCGTCTGCGCTACTTGCCATATCCCGCGCTGCCGCCGTCGAATTCACTGCCCAAGCCGGACTACTAAACGGGCGAGCCGGGCTGATTCTCTTCCTCGGCGAACTCTCCAAGAGTCCATATGCCGGCGCCGATTGCGAGCAGACGCTTGCCCAGCAGTTCCAGCTTCTGGGCTTACACAGCCTCAATCACGCAGGAGGACTGCACTTTCCAGGTGAACAGAACCTGAGACTCTCGACAGACTGGGCAACCGGATCTGCAGGAATACTGGCGTCGCTCCGACATACCGGATCGGCAACTGCCCGACAGTCGTTTCCACTGATGTGCGCGTCGAACTGCCACATCGCCTAATTGTTCGGAAGTTATCACCCACGGCAGATTGGAGCACAGAATTACCAGGCGAAAACCCTGGAACGAAATCAACACCGTAAGCAAACTCGATCGATCAAATCCATCGGCAAGAAGGCCGATCAACAAAGGAAATGACAATGGACGCTATTCTCTCCCTTCAAGATCTGTCAGTCGCCGCCGGCAACGTCGGAGACGCAGGCCAGCTCGAGCAGAACGCGGCAATCAGTTCGCTCAGTTTCTTCTGCCTCTGACCTCAGGCCGATACCTCGGGCAAAGCTCCGGGGTATCGGCTTTCGGAATCCGTGCGGATAACCAGAAGAACAGTATTGTTTCATCATGAGACGCATCCACGCTTCACCGAGCTGCATTCGCCGATGACTTGAGCGACCTGGCGGCAATGCCGAGGGCAGATCGGATGGTCAGCGGCGGCGATATTCCTCCTGATCCTGACAGCCGCGATTTCAGGTTGGTTCGTTCAGCGTTCGGGCGAGGGTTGGAACTTCGGGGCCGTCTGCTCGCGCTGGTACGACGGAGGTGGCAGTTGCCGCGCCGACACTGCCTTGACCTTCACGACGCTTTTCGTACTCCTACTTCCCTTCGCCTCCGGAATGCTGGTCGGCGTCACCACATTCGCCCGAGACTTCGAGCGGAGTGTCTGGTGGTTTGAGTTTCAATAGCTGTCAACGACAAGATGAGGGAATCGGTACCATCCGCCCCCGATGTCTTCCAGCCGGAGCTGATTGAAGGTCTTGTCGGACACACCATCGGGTGCGTACACCCAGCCGGGATTGTCCAAGATGTCCAATCCATCTCGTGCGTCATAGAAATAGACGTGGCCTTCACTGCTGACGTTGGCATAGGAGATATCGAATCTGCCGATTCGTAGATCACGATGATACCCATCGGAATAGGGATCGTCAGGTTCTTGAAGTAGTTGCTGTGCAACGGTTTCGAAGTCTGCCCGATACTGATCGAAATGTGGCTGCCCCGCGGCCGCGATCCCGAGCGCGATCACCACGAGAACCGGAACAGCGACAACGGACCACAACCATCGGCGTCGCTGCCACCAGCACACTCCGAGCAGCACGATTGCAACAGTCGCGGTGAGGACCCAGAGAACGATCGCACCGGCGATCGAGAGTGCACTATCCGCAGGTTCGGGCCAGGTGAGATGGCATTTCGCTGCGACATACATCGCCGACGCCGACGCTGCGATAAGTGCGTTTACCAAACCAACCCAACGAAGAGCACCGGACCTTCTCGTTGCCTGCGAGTTCGACACTGCCTGATCCATTCGATGAGGATAGCGAGCTGTTTGTCGCGGACTAGCAGTAACCACTTCCCCGATCTCACGATCGATTGTTTCTCGGCACGGAGAAAGTGTCCACGGTGCTATCTTTGCTGAGTATGGGAGGCAGGGCTACGAGGATGGCCGATTTGGACTACCGACGTCAGGAGAGTTCGGCGACTCCCAAAGTCGACAGGTCAATTTTGAGGACGCCTGGATTCGGTGGATCGCAGCAACCAACACCATCGTCACCTCATGATGACGTGACCGTTACGGGCGAGTCGTGAAGATTCGATTATTACGAGCAAGCCAAGCGTCTTTAGCAATATCGCTGATCGCACTAACCTTGGTCTATTTGTTGGACGCATTTTCTTTGCGCCTCCAACATCAGCCCAGCTGGTGCATTGATCACTATGGAATCCCATCACGATTCAATTATCTCCTTCCCGGCCGGGCTGAGAGGGTAGCGGCAGGAATTACAGACTTCTGGGGATGGTTCCCTCCCGGCATGAGCTGTACATTCACTGATGCAGTGACCAAAGAAAGCGAAACGGTGGCACCGGCCGCGGACAGGTCGTACATCGTCGTCGTTCTTGTGGCGCTGATCATGATCTCGGCTGTCGGCGTATTGTTCGGCCGCCGGAAGCGCTGAAGATTGGTTCTGGCTCGGGACTGCAGATGCGCACTCGACACCAGACCGATGAGTAACAAATCGGTGTCCGTCGTATCCGGCGCTTCCACTACTCGTCGATCTTCGCGAATCCACCGGCCGTGTTCGAGGGTATTTCTTGCGGTCCTGGTGGTCTTCGTTCCCATCACGCTGGCGATGACACTCCTGGGCCTGGTGCTCGGCTGGACCCATACGCTTGCCGGGGACAGACAACTGCCTTCGAGAACAGGGAATCGATCACTATGCCGTGGTCTATCACCCGCAGAGCCGGTACTGGCATTTTCAGTTCATCGAGACCGCAGTGATGCTGTTGTGCTCCGGGTTGATGGTGGCGCTCGCACTCGTCGGCGCACGTGGACTACGTCGGCGACCCGCCTATAACCGACTGTCCGAAATGTCGAAATCGATTTGATAGCAGCAATTTTCGATCCACATTCTCTTGTGTTCGAAACTTTGTTCGATTAAGCTTTCGGCATGGACAGTCGGGATGCGTGGCAACTGGATGGCGAGGGCCTCAAGAGTGAGGTTC